>JAPLOD010000718.1 GCA_026692735.1 Planctomycetota bacterium
AGACGGACTGATTTGGGAATCGTGTCCCCCGATTTCCCGCGACGAGGCCTGGACGAGCACCATCTCCGCCACCGCGGCAGCGGCTTCGGGCGCGGTCAGCGCGACCATGCCATCGTAGGGACCGGCCGCGATACGCTCGCCTGCGGTTGGGGAATCGTGTCCCCCGATTTCCTTGGCGCTGCCCTGCCACGCGAAGAACCGCTGGCGGTGCCGCTCGATGGCCGCGAGGTGCGCCAGGTTCCGCAAACGCGGCGTCCGCGCGAAGCACGCCGCGGCCGCGGGCCCTTCGTCCTCCTCTCCCCCGTGGGGAGAGGGTCGAGATGAGCGCAGCGAATCCGAGGTGAGGGGGCCGCCTCGCGCCGCCCCGCCACCCAGCACCCACGCAGCGCGCAGCTCGACTTCCTCCGCGGTGATGCATTGACTGAGCGGCGGCGCGGGGGAGATCGCCGCGGCCTTTTCCGGCTGTGCCTTCGCGTCGGTGTCCCAGAAGACGGACGGCTCCACGGGCCGGCCCTCGACGCTGACGCACGGACGCGTGAACACCAGTGTGGCGCCCGCGGCGGCGGCACAGGCGATGTCGAACAGGGCGCGCTCTTCTTCGCCGCATTCGTCCTTCAAGCGCGGCTCCACATACAGCAGATCGGTCTCACGCCCCCTGGCCAGCGCCCCCCGCAGATCGTGCTCGCAGCCGCCGCCGAGCAGCGGATCGGGCGTCTGGGCCGCCGGGAAGGAGCCCTCCGCCATGCCGCCGATGATCAGCTTCTGAAAATGCAGCCCGCGCAGATCGTAGAGATTGAGCACGCGCACGCCGCCGCGCGCGCTGCCTTCAGCGCGCACGAAGTGCTCGGCAATCTCCAGACTGAGCAGGCGCTGGAACTCCTCCAGCGTTATCCGCGCACCCGCCGCGAACGGACTGGCCGCGATGGCATCCAGCGCCTGCTCCAGTTCGGCGACAGCGAGGCGGTCCTTGTGCTGGTCGGGGCCCGGCCCCTCGCCGCGCAGCAGCGCCGCGCGCGACAGGCCCGCCTCGCCGAACAGCGTCTTCCACGCCAGCGCGTGGTCGCGTGCCGAGCGCTCGTCACGCATGCCGTCGAGGCGTTCGACCGCCGCGCACAGGACCGCGACAGCACGGGCGTCGGTGTCTTTCGACGTGCGCGCATAGCGCTCGAGGCGCGCGGCCCAGGCCTTCGCCGGCTGCCTGGCCTCGTCGCCGAAGAAGCGGTCAATGCGCGCATCCAGCGCGAGCTTGTGCAGGGCGCCGGCATCAACCTCTTCGCCCGGGCGGCCCGCGAGCGCGGCGACATGCACCACGCCGGAACACAGGAAGCGGAACAGGTCCGCGCGCGGAAGGCCGTTCGCGCAGGCGGCGACGGCGCTCAACGCCACTCTGACCACCGGCTGGAAGGCAGCGGGCTCGCCGCGCCGTTCGTAGAACGGAATGCCAAAGCGCTTGAAGACATCGGAGACGAACTGGCTGTACGCGCCCAAGTCGCGGAAGGCCAGCGCGATCGCCGCGGGCGGCACGTTGTCGTCGGTGATCCAGCGCCGAATCCGGCGCCCGATCTCGTACACCTCGTCGTATGGCGTGGCGGCTTCGATGCGAAGCTGCTCGCGCGGCGGCGCGATCGCCGGAACAGCGTGAGAAGGACGCAGCGGACCGAACGTGCGCAGCAAGCCCTCGCTCGGATCGTGCGCGGGAGCGCAGGGCAGATGCAGGCGCACCGGATGGCCGAGCGCCGCGACCCGTTCGAGCACGCGGCGCTGAAACAGAACCAGCCTGTGGAATCCGTGCGCCTCAAGCGGTGCGCCGCGCGGCAGAAGCTGCGCGGGCAGAGCGGCGGCGCGGTCCAGGCGCGCCAGCAGGCCCTGCTCGCGCCCTTCGCGGTCCGTCCACCCCGACGAGGCCAGCAGGCGTTCGCTGGCCGCGTAGAGCCGCGCGAGGAACTGGAGCGTCTCCCTGGCCTCGCAGCCGCGCGGGAGCCGCACCGCGGCGGCCGAGACGTCCTGCGGCGTCAGGGCCGCGCCTTTCCACCCGGCCAGGAGCGCGGCGGCGGCCCGCAGGGCAGCGTCGGAGCCGAAGCGTTCGCGCTCCGCCTTGAAGGAGGCATCGTGGAGGGCCTGCAGCAGGAGGCCGTAGCACGCGGCACCAGCCAGCTCGTTCGCGCCGCGGACGCCGGGCTTGCCCGGAAGCGGCGGCAGCAGCCGCTCCAGCTCAATGGCGAATTCGGGAAAGGTGAGATGGCGGTCAGTCCAGGCCGCGGCGGGGAGAGCGTCCAGAGCGGCGTCGCGCGCCAGCGCCGTGGGGTACAGGTGCAGAGCGTGCGCGGCGGAATCCATGGCCGCCGTACTACACCGAGGCGGTGAGAGGCGCAATCACCGGCCCGGCGCTGGAGTTGAGGAAGCAGCGCGCGGCGGCGCGAGCGCCTCATCCTTTCTTGCGGACTTGCGACAGCCCCCAGAGCACCAGGATGACGCCGACCACCACCAGCGCGCCAGGACTCCTGGTGCCGAGCAGCGCCACCCTGCCGCTCAGACCGCCGATGATGAAGATAACGCCGATGACAATGTTCCACATACCGCGCTCCTCCTAGCCTGCACTGTTCACCGCGGAGACGCAGAGGGCGCGGAGAACGGCAGAAGAATCAGACCTCAAACCTATCAACACCGTGTCTCGCTCTGCGTTCTCTGCGTCTCTGCGGTGACGTATCCTGGCTAGCCCCCGGACGCCGCGGCCTTGGCGGTCTCGGCCCCGCCCTGCTGTTCCTGCCACAGGAGCCGGTAGGACGGCGAGCCAGTGAGCAGTTCCTGATGCGTGCCAATGGCCTCGATGCCGCCGCCGTCGCCGAAGACCACGATGCGGTCCACGTTGCGCAGGGTGCTGAGGCGGTGCGCGACGATCAGGCTGGTGCGGCTCACGACGAGCTTGTCGAGCGCCTCCTGCACGCGCCGCTCCGAGAACGCGTCCAGCGCACTGTTGGCTTCGTCCAGCAGCAGGATGGGCGCGTTGCGCAGAACGGCTCGCGCGACGGCGATGCGCTGGCGCTGGCCGCCGGAGAACAGCTCCCCGCCGCGCTCGCCGCACAGGGTCTCGTACCCGAGGGGCTGAGCCATGATCTCGTCGTGGATCATGGCGGTCTTGGCGGCGGCGATGACCTCCTCGTCGGTGGCGCCGGGCTTGCCGTAGCGGATGTTCTCGGCAACGGTGGCGTGGAAGAGGAACGACTGCTGCGCGACCAGCGCCATCTGCGCGCGCACACTGCGCAGGGTCGCCGCGCGGATATCCACGCCGTCAACCAGGATGCGCCCGCTCGTCGGGTCGTAGAAGCGCAGCATTAGGGCCAGGAGCGTGGACTTGCCGACGCCGGTCCGGCCCACGATGCCGATCTTCTCGCCCGCGTTGACGGCCAGGTTCAGGTCCCGCAGCACGGGGCCGCGGCCGTAATCGAAGGAGACGTTCTCGAAGACGATCTGGCGTTTGAGCTGCGGGCAGGGGACGGCGTTGGGGGCGTCGAGGACGGTCGGCTTGACGTCGAGGACCTCGAACGTGCGCTCCGCAGAGGGCAGCAGTTCCGCGATCTCGCCCATGGTGCTGACCATCGCCATGAAGGGGCTGCGCAAGAGCATCAGCGCGCCGACGAAGATGATGAAGGCCGCGGAGTCGCCGTCGGCCGCGTGGGTGAGCAGCAGACCTCCGACCGCCAGC
>JAPLOD010000719.1 GCA_026692735.1 Planctomycetota bacterium
AAGTCCGCCGCCGCCACCACGCTCTTCAGGACGGTGCGCTTCAGCAGGTATTTCAGCATGCCGGCCGCCTCGCCCATGCGTCGCTCCACATCGCCAGTGCGCCCGTCACCGACCAGAACCAGATGCCCCCCATGGGGCCTTCCAGTATCACGCCAAAGGACATGGCCCAGAGAAAGATCACCCAGACGCCGAACACCGCCAGCATGTCCCAGAACTCCGCGCGCGCCTCCGCCGCTGCCCCCGACTGCGCCCGTTCGCGGCAGCGCCACAGCGCGGCCAAGACGCTCCAGCACACGCTCGCAAGAATCCCCACCCACAGCGCCACGCCGACCAGGCCCAAGCGCGTGAAGATGGTGATGTGCGCACAGTGCGGATTCCGGTTCGGCGGGTCCAGGCGCATGCTGTCCAGGTACAGCGGCCACGCCGGCGTCTCGCGCAGGAGATTGGTGAGGTTGGGGCCAAAGCCGATGCCGAAAAGGCTGGCATTGTGAAGCGTGTACCGGACGCAGCGCACCCAGAATGCCGCACGCCACTCGACGCTGAGCGCCCCGAGCCGGCCGGCCTCCGTCTCAAAGCGCTGCAGATCCGTATTGAGCAGGCTCCCCAGCCGTTCGCCGACCTCCTTGGCGGTCTTGCCCGTGGGGTTATCCAAGACCAGCGTTCCGCTGTTCTCAGGAGTCACCTGCGACTGTGTCTCGGGTTTCTCAATTGGCGCGTCCAGATTGGCCCCAAGCGCGTACTTGCGGTCCACGCGCGCGAACACCTCCAGCGGCCCCGCGCCCAGCCACGCCCACGCCAGCAGTGCCAGAACCCCCACGCCGGCGCCGAGCGCCACGCGTCTGCGCCACGTATGCGCCAGAGCGGCCACCGCGACGAGCGCCAACGGCCCCAGCGACAGCCACACCGCCCGGACCGGCAACTCCAGCATGAGCCAGACGCCCCCCAGTGCCAGCGCCGCCGCGACGAGTGACGAGTGGCGAGTGACGAGTGACGAGTGACGAGTGGCGAGTGACGAGTATGGACACCATTTCGCCGCGGCGGTGAACCACACCCATCCGGCGATGGCCGCACTCACCGCCAGCAGGTCCACCTTGACCCCGCGCAGCGCTTGTGCCGGAGCCCAGCCTTCGAGAGCCGCCAGGGACCAGAGCGCCGCCACGAGCGACGCCGGCAACAGCCAGAACGCGGCGCGAGAGAACGGGCCGGGCGCGGCCTGAGCAACGGGGTGCGTCGTCGCGTCCGGACCGCGAACCAATTCCCCCCACAGCGCCGGAGCAATGAACGCCGCCACCGCGTAGATGGCGATCACGCCGTCGCGCACGGCCCACGAGCCGTATCGCGGGACGCCGAGCGCGGCACGAATGAGACCGTACACGCAAAACAGCGCGATGAGCCTGAAGGTCCACGAACGCTGCAGCGGTTCGACGAAGACGGCCCGGAACCGGCTGGCGAGCGCCAGCAGGGCAAGCCCCAGCGTCAATTCGCCAACGTACACCGGGTGCACGCCCAGCGCGGCGAAGGGCTTGTTGAAGATGAGGTAGCCCGCCAGGAGCGCGCACCAGGCTCCCGCCGCAAACGTGCGAAGAACATCGGCCAACCCACGGACAGCGCGCAAATGCCCCGGCCCCTCTCTCTTGCATGCAGGGGCGCCCACACGGGGGCGCCCCGACAGAGCGTCCCGCTCCAGCCCGTCGTCAGGATCTCGACCACACGCCGCGGGTGTCAACCAGCGCCCT
>JAPLOD010000720.1 GCA_026692735.1 Planctomycetota bacterium
TTCCTGATCTCTGCGCTGGTGTGGCATACGGGCGGGGCGGAAAGCCACTTCGTGGTGCTGTACCTGATCTCGATCTGCGCGGCCGCCTTTGTGCTGAAGTGGAATGTGGCCGTGCTGGGGGCGGCCCTGGCCACGGTGCTGTTCGGCGTGGTCGCGGGCCTCTACGGGTTTGGCATCATTCCCGAAACGTACCCCCTTCCGGGCCATGTCGCGCGGCACCTCGGCGCGCTTGATTTTGTCCGCCTGCTGCTGCTGCCGGCGTGTGCCTTCTTCCTAACCGCCGCGCTGGCCGGCACGCTGTCGCGCCGCCTGGCCATGGCGAAACTGCTGCACGATGAGATTCTGGAGGGCATCGGCGAGGGCCTGGTGGTTCTCGACACCGGCCGCAAGGCTCTCTACCATAACGGGGAGTTCCTGCGCCTGCTGGGCATTGACCGGCCGGGCCAGCGAACCGCCGCACCCGCGGCAGCCGCGCCCGAGGAGCCGGCGCCCCGGCCGCGGGAGGGCACGACACCCAAGTCCCAGGGCGCGAGGTTGAAAGGCACGAGCCTCCAGGAACTGCTCGGCACCGCCATTGACCAGCACGCCCAAGAGGTGCTCAAGGACCGGACCCCGCGCCGGATCGAAGCCAACCACCGGCTTGCGGACGGCCGTATCGTGCCGCTCGCGATACGCATCATCCCGATGATGGACCCCGACAGAGAGGGCGTGCGCGGCCTCATCGTGGCGGTGGACGACATCACGGCGGAGAGGAAGATCGAGGAGTTCCTGAAGCACCGGCAGCGTATCGAGACGATGGGGCATATTTCCGCAACCATCGCGCACGAGATCCGCAACCCGCTGGCGTCCATCCGCGGCGCGGTCCAGGAGATCGGCCGCTCCGTGGCCATTCCCGAGGACAAGAAAGTCCTGCTGGAGATCGTGCTCTCGGAATCCGACCGCCTGGACCAGATCATCAACGACTTCCTGCGCTTTGCGCGCATGCGTCCGCCCAGGCTGGTGGCCACCGACATCGGACGTGTGCTGGCGGACGTGAAACTCCTGCTGTGCGCGCGTCCCGAAGCCAAAGAGGTCCAGATCACGCTGGCTGGGGACGAGGGCGAGCCATTCCCTGCCGATCCGGAGCAACTGCGGCAGCTCTTCCTGAACCTGGGCCTGAACGCGCTGCAGGCGCTGAACGGCTCCGCGCGCAAGGAGCTGGCCATACGGGTCGCCGTGGTCTCGCGGCACCGCGTCCTGGGCTTTCCGGTGGACCAGGCGCTCGACCGGCCGGGAGTCGAGGTGGGGATTTCCGACACGGGCGGAGGCGTACCGGCCGAGGTGCGGAGCCGGATCTTCGAGCCGTTCTTCACGACGAAGGCGACCGGGACGGGGCTGGGACTGGCCATCGTGGAACGGATCGTGCAGGGCCACGAGGGGCTGGTCATGTTTGAGAGCACGGAAGGCGTCGGCACGGCCTTCCGGGTCTGGCTGCCGACGAACTTGGCGGCGAGCCCGGCACATCTAAGCGGGTTCCGGCCGGTTGTGACGGAGACCGCCCCCGGCAAGGCGGATGCCGCGCCTCCGGCACCGGGGCGGCCGAGGAGCGCAAGGTTGCGCCCCTGAGAGCGTGGCTCGTTGCGGATGAACATGGAACGTTCAGCATCTCCAGATACCGTCTCCAACGGCACCGCGGCCCGCGGCGCGCCGGCCGAGCGGCGTCGCCGGATTGTAGTCCTCGACGATGAGGTCTCGATCCAACGGCTGCTCCGCGTCATCCTGGAAGGCGAAGGCTACGAGGTGCTGGCCACCGATGATGGGCAGGAGGCGCTGGACATCGTCGCCCGACAGCCAGTGGACCTGATCATCCAGGACCTCCGCATGCCCAAGATGGACGGTCTGACGTTCCTGCGCGTGCTGAAGGAGCGGGACCCCAGCGTCCCGTCCATCGTGCTCACGGCCTTCGGGACGTTCGAGACGGCGATCGAGGCGATGCGTCTGGGCGCGTACACGCACCTGGACAAGCCTTTCGATACGGAGGAGATGCGGGAGATCGTCGCCCGCGCCCTCGAACGCGTCGAGATGAAAAGACGCTC
>JAPLOD010000721.1 GCA_026692735.1 Planctomycetota bacterium
CAGGTTGTCGGCCGGCTGGCGGCGGAGTTGATGGGTATGGATCGCGTAGCGGTTGTTCTCGCAGACCAGCAGCAGCGGCAGCCGTTTCAGCGCCGCGAAGTTGAGCGTCTCCCAGAACACCCCTTCCTCCGTCGCGCCGTCGCCGAAGAAGGACACGACCACGAGCGGCTGGGCGCGCAGCTTGACGGCGTACGCGTAGCCGGCGGCGCTGGGGATGGTCGTCCCCACGACCGCCGACGTGCCCATCACGCCGTGGCGCACGTCCGCCAGGTGCATCGAACCGCCTTTGCCTCTGCAGCAGCCCGTCTGCTTCCCGTACAGTTCGGCGAGCATCGCTTTCAGGTCGCCGCCCTTGGCCAGGTACAGCGCGTGGCCGCGGTAGCTGCCGAAGACGACGTCGCCGGGTTGCAGGACCTCGCAGACGCCCACGGACACGGCTTCCTGGCCAATCGAAAGATGGACGGGGCTCTTGATCTTGTCGCTGGGATAGACGCGCGCGATCTCTTCCTCAACCCGCCGGATGCGGCAGAGCGCCCTAAGTACCCGCTCGATCATCGGACGCCGTTTCCTTTGCCAACACCGGGGGATGCAGGTTGCTGTTCTCCGTCAGCGGATAGCTCTCCTCAGGCTCAAAGAAGATGATCTGGCTGCCCAGGGAGTCAAACTTGAAAGGCACGTGGATCAGATGGCTCAGCCGTTCGCGCACGGCCGCCCGCCGGTCCGGCGGCACAAACAGCAGCAGGAACCCGCCGCCGCCGGCGCCGGTGAGCTTGCCGCCGACAGCGCCGGCCGAGCGGGCCGCGGCATACAGATCGTCCACCGCCGCGGTGGAGACCATGGCGCTCATGCTGCGCTTCACCATCCACGCTTCGTGGAGCAACTCGCCGAACGCGGTCAGGTCCCCGCCGCTGCACAGGACTGACATGCTCTCGTTCACCAGGTCGGCGATGATGCGCAGTTGCCGCTTGCTCTGCTCGATGTTGGCGACGTAGCTCTGCGCCACGGTCGAGGCCGTGCGCGCGATCCCCGTGTAGAACAGCATGAGATGGTCGTTCAGTTCTTCCATGCGTCGAGCCGACAGAGTCATCGGCCGCACCGCGAAGTCGCCGTTGGGCGCGAAGGACACATGGTTGAACCCGCCGTAGGCGGTCATCACCTGGTCTTGGCAGCCGACGGTTTCCTTCAGGATCTCCTGCTCCATCGTGATGCCTTCGACGGCCAGGCGCCGCTTATCCGGCATCACGCCCTGCAGCGCGTACAGAGCGTGCAGCAGCCCGATCGTGAAGGCGGAGCTGGAACCGGTCCCGCTGCGCGCCGGCAGATCGCCGTCGTGGTGGATTTCGACGCCCCGCTCGATCTTCATATGGCGCAGGATCTCGCGGGCCGCGGGATGGCTGATCTGGTCCACCGTCTGCACGTTCTCGATCTTGGAGTGAACCACGCGGAGCCGATGCCCGAAGAACGGCGGCAGGTACCGGCACGTCAGGTAGCAGTACTTGTTGATCGTTGTGGCCAGCACCGCGCCGCCATGTTCCCTGAACCACGCCGGGTAGTCGGTCCCGCCACCGAAGAACGACAGGCGAAAGGGGGTGCGGCTGATGATCATCCTGTCACCACTGTTCCCGTCACGGGGACTTCACGAGGCGCGCCATCACATCCGCCGCGGCCGGCAGACCAGCGACATTATAGCTGGCCAGGCTCCGCTGACTCTCACCTAATCGCGCGCCGTACCCCGTCTGCACCAGGAAGGTCGTCGCGCCGACGTTGCGGCCAAGCTCCAGGTCGCATACCTTGTCGCCAACGACCAGACAATCGCGCGGCTCAAACTGCAGCTCGGCTGCGGCCTTCAGCAGCAGCCCCGGCTTGGGCTTGCGGCACGTGCAGTCGTCCTCCGGCAGGTGCGGGCAGTAGTACACTCCGTCCAGGCGCACCCCCTCGGCCGCCAGCAGTTCCGCCATGCGGCGGTGCACCCGCGCGACGCACTCATCGCTGAAGTACCCGCGGCCGACGCCGGACTGGTTGGTGATGACCACCAGCCCCAGCCCCAGCACGCTCATCCGCCGCAGGCCCTCGGCGGCGCCCGGCAGCAGCGCGACCTGGTCAACGTCCGAGAGGTAGTTCCGCTCGACGATGACTGTGCCGTCCCGGTCCAGGATCACGAATCGTCTCTGCGCCATAGTGCCGGTAGCTCAATGCACCCGCGCCGCGTCAAGACCGTAGGGCGCGGCCCCATGTGGCCGCCCGAAAGACCTGACAGGGCACCCACTTGGGGGTGCCCCTACGTTCTCCCCGTGCGGCCGCCATCCCCGGCCTGCGCGAAGAACTCCTCCGCCTGCCGGTACGATTCCGGCGTGCCGATGTCAATGAAGCGCCCCTCGCACCGGAACCCGTAGAGGCCTTTGCCGATCCACTGCGGGAACACCTGGTGCTCCAAGGAGACAGCCGCGCCCGCCGCGATGGAGTTGATGACCGGCCGCTCAACGCAGTATACTCCGGCGTTGACCCAGCCGCCCTGGCGCCCGGCCCCTTTCTCGATGAACGACAGAAGCCGGCCCTCGGCATGCGATGGATGCGGCCGCGCCCTTGGCCGCGTGCCACGCCCACAGAGCACGCGGATCCAGTTCGCAGTACGAGTCGCCGTTGAGCACCAGGACCGGATGGTCGCCGAGCAGCGGCGCGGCCGCGCGCAGTGCGCCTCCGGTGCCGAGCGGCGCCGCTTCGCGCGAGTACTCCACGCGCACGGGACCGTAGGCGCTCCCGAATGCCGCCTCGATCTGCTCGCCGAGGTAGCCGCTGCAGATGACCGCCGTCCGGATTCCGGCGCCGCAAAGCTGATCCAGCAGATAGGCGAGGAACGGCTTGCCTCTGACCGGCGCCAGGACCTTGGGCTGCGCGCGGACGACCGCGCGCAGACGCGTGCCCAGCCCGCCGGCCAGGATCACCGCGGCCACCTGTTCGACGCCATGCGTGGCGCTCATATGTTCTTGAAGGCTGAGCGGGGCAGCATCCTGTACCCCTTGACCAGTTCCGCGATCCCTTCGTCCAGGGACCGCCGCGCCGCAAAGCCGGCCTCCCGCAGGCGCTGATTGGAGACGATGTAGTTGCGCTTGTCCGGATCGCTGCCTACGTCGGCAAAGTGAATGTAGAAGTCCGGCACGTGCTCCTTGATCTTGAGCGCCAGTTCGGCCTTCGACAGGTTGGCGTCCTCCAGGCCCGCGTTGTACGCCTTGCCGGTCATGCGCGCGGCGTTCTGGATGCAGTGGACGAAGCAGTCGGCGACATCGCGGATATGAATGTAGTTGCGCTTGAAGTCCTTCTCGAAGATGACCAGGTACCGGTCCGTCACCGCGGCATAGACGAAATGGTTGACCAGCAGGTCCAGGCGCATGCGCGGCGACAGGCCGAAGACGGTCGCCAGGCGGAGCGTGATCGTGTTGGGCGCACTGAGCACGGCGGCCTCGGCGTCAACTTTCGTCTGCCCGTACAGCGAGATCGGCTCCAA
>JAPLOD010000722.1 GCA_026692735.1 Planctomycetota bacterium
GGGCTTGAACAAAGCTCCACTGAGAAACGGCCTCCGTGCCTTGACGCTGCGCCGCGCAAAGACTACCGGAACACGCGGACATTTTCATCGTTTCCGGGTGGCGCGCAGCGCCATGACGACTGCGGTGAATAGTCCAGGCTAGAGTGTGACTTTCTGTGGGGAAAGGACCGGCAGGCTGCGTCTCTACAGGAGCGTACATCGTATGCCGGAACCAACGTTGCATGCCTGTGCCGACGGGCCAAGGCAAAGATGAGGCGGCCCGTTCCGCCAGCTTCAGCACGACGAGGATTCGCCGCGATGCGTGACATGTGTGCTCTCGGACGTTTGTGGATGTGCCTGACGCTGCTGTCGGGCGCGCTGTGTGCCGCGTCGGAGAGCGGCGAAGCAGAGAGCGCCGCGCTGCAACCTTCGTTTCCGAACCACGCGCTGGCCGTGCTTCCGCCGGATGCTCAAGCGGCGCCGCGCGCCGGCCCGGCAGGACCGGTGGACACGGAGCTGCCGTTCTCGTGGACGCAGGTGGTGGTGACGCGGGCGGGCGCCACGAACATCCGCGTGATAGACGCTTTCGATCCCGGGTTTGAGGGCGTTCTGGTGAACGTCCTCCCCTACACGCCGCAGAACGTGCGCGTGGATTACTACGACGGACAGACCCGTGCGCAGGAGGTGACGGTCCTCGCCGGCACGGCGGGACTGACGGAGACGTTCTCCTTCCAGGTGACCGCCGGCAACCTCACCAACCCCGACGTGTACTCCCTCATCTACGATATCCGCACCCTGAACTCGCGGATCCGCGGCACGCCCTACCTGACGATGTCGCCCGGCGACTTCGTCAAGCCGGGCCAGATCGTGCGCTATACGTGGACTCAAACAGGGCGGAACGAGAGACGGCCGAAAGCAGAGGCGGAGTTCGTTGGGCGCACGGGCACCGCCAAAGGCCTGACGAGCAGCACCATCACCGAGGTGCTGGCCGTGAAAGTGCAGCCGTTCGTCCTCGGGCACTATCTGCTCACGGTGACGCCGCGCGACGTGCGGGGCGAGCCGCCGCGGGGCTCGACGTCGAACGGGCGCGTGTTTCGCTGCGCCTTTGGGAGCGACAATCTGCCGCCGGCGACCGACGGATTCGTCGCGGACACGTTCACTCCGGACGTGGGCCAGGTCATCACGCTGCGGCCGATGGCCATTGACCCGGAAACGGGGCGCGCGCTCTTCGACAACCAGACCTACGACTTCGGCGACGGCACGGTGGTCAGCGGCATCAGCGGCGCGACCACGCACGCGTACACGCAGCCCGGCATCTACCGCGTGCGCTGCACGGCGACGGATGACCAGGGTCTGGCGGCGACGGCGGAAGACAACGTGATCGCCGGCGCCACGTCTGTGCCCCAGATGCCGTTCAGCTTCGTGAAGCAGATCACGCCGGAAGAGGCGGGCATCGGAGAACTTGAAGCAGACTCGTTTTCCATGACGTTTAAGAACGCGGGCGCGAAGGCGGGCGACCGCATCGTCTTCTGCTTCAACCGCAACTACTTCGGCCGGCTGCACGCAGCGGACGGCGACGACACCGACATTGTCCTGAAGGCCGGGGGCGGCTTCACGGGCGCGACTGCCCTGGCGCGGAACGTGAGCGTCCAGGCCAGCGGCGGCAACGTTTCCATCAGCGTCAGCGGCGCGCACCTGGACCGCACCGGCGATCCGCGCTTCGGCCGGGCGGACCTGAAGGGCATCTTCAAGAACCAGCGCCTTGCGGTGTGTGTCGTGCCTGCCGACGGCTCCACGCCGCACGTGCTGCTGTACACCGGCAACGTGGACGTGAGGGTGAAGGGCGGGCAGGCGAACCGGCTGTCGTTCGTGCCCGAGCAGTCCGTTACAGGCAAGTCCACGCTGAAGGAACCGAATCCGAAGAGACAGGAGATCCCGTAATTGCGGATTTCCGATTGCGGATTGCGGATTGGCCGCGCAAAGGGATAGCGGCGCCGCTATGGGACGGCTGCGTTGCAGCCGGCCCGCAATCGTCAATCCCCAATCCGAAATCGGCAATCCCATGGCTGGCCGCAGAGCACATCACGAACACGCAGACGGGGGCTCGCGCCCACAGGCTCACAAGCAGCCGCGGGGCTTCGCACGGGGGCACGGGGCGCACCACCGGTACCGGACGGGCAAGGAGGCGCCGCACGCGTTCGGGTCCGGCCGCGACCGCTCGGAAGCAGGGACGCGGCCGCAAGGGTTCGGGCGGTTGGGCGACGAGGCACTCTCGGAACTCGCCGGCCTCGAGAAGAGGGCCACGGCGGAACGGTGGGTGGACAAGCTGGCCGACGCGAGCGCTTTCGGCGCGCTCCTGGAGGGCATACCCGCGCACGGCGTGGTGGTGGAGGTGCGCAAGGGGAACTTCATGACTCGAATGAGCACGCCCGCGCCGGAAGAGGCGACAGGAACGGCCGCGCGGGGCACGGGCGGGGCCGCATGGAAGGCGGGGGACGTGCTGCGCACGTTCGTCCGCGGGACGCTCCAGCAATTCGACCTGGGCCTGGCCAGCCTCGTCGCGCCCGGCGACGAGGTCGAGCTGATCGTCCCGCCGCGTGAAGGCGAGCAGGATCTGGTGCAGCACGGTCTCCACGGCATGCTGACGAGAGTGTACCCG
>JAPLOD010000723.1 GCA_026692735.1 Planctomycetota bacterium
AGCGGCACCTGGTGGAACAGGAGCGCGCGTACATCCTGCAGGCGCTGGAGCGCACCAACTGGAGCTTGACCGAGGCCGCCAAGCTCCTGAACATGACCTTCCGCTCGATCCGCTACCGGGTCGCCAAGCTCAACATCGAACGGCCCACAAAAGAGGGCTGAACCGCGCTGGGGGGCAGCGGCTCCACCGAGCGGCGCGGGCCGTTTCGCAACGGCTTTGAAGAAGCTGGCGCGGTGCACGTCCCAGAGTACGGTGAACCCCTCGGAGCGTGGATGATGCGCCTGACCCCATACTGCGTGTGCCTCGTGCTCTGCCTCGCCGGCCGCGCCTGGGCTGGTGCCGCCGCGCCGGAGCCGCTGTACCGTTGTGCCAAGGGCGATCTGTACCGCTTCGAGTACACCAAGACAATCACCATCCGGCAACCGGATGAGAACGGCGTGATCGGCGAGCGGTGCACGGCGCTGGCCGCGATCTTGATCCTCGAGATCAGGGATGTGGCGAGCGGCACGGCCCGGGGCACACTGCGCTTCGATTCGCCGCGGGTGACCTTGCCGCCCATCAGCTTCTTCTCGGCCCAGGCGAACGAGCCGGACCCCCAGGTGGAGAAGAGCCGCGCTGTCGCGCACACGCTCGAAGGCGCAATCAAGGTGGCACGCTGGAGCTTCGCCCTGCATCCGGACGGCTCGTTGCACATTGACGGACGTACGCCGGAGAAGCTGCAGGACTGGCTCAAGGACGTCGGCAACGCGGGCCTGTGGCGCAAGAAACACATGGAGATCGCGTTCAAGCTGATCGAGCAGGACCTGGGACTGAAAGTCCCCAGCGTTGACCGCGAGATACTCTTATGCCCTGGCGACGCAGACCGCAACGGTGCGCTCTCCTGCGCTCTGCATCCGCAGCGGTCCGCCCCCACCGTGGTCTCCCGCGGCGCCGGCAAGCTCCAGCTCGGTTTCAAGCGGCTGGCGCCGGCCGGCGGCGGGACGCCCTTCACCATTCCGTCGCTCCTGTCGAGCTCCGACGTGCGGGCCGTCCTGCAGAACGTCTCGACCGCGGAGGGACGGGCGGTGTTCGACACGCAGGTCAGTTTGAAGGAGCCCGCCGAGGGAGGCCTCGCCGTCGCACCGCAGCCGGACCCCAACAGCCGCGCCATGCTGGATACGCTGGACGAGGACTACACCGCCACGCTCGCCTACACCTCCGGTGCCGACGCCCTGAAACAGGAGGTCCACGTCGAATACCACCTCAAGCGCCTGGCGCCGCCTATCTCTAAGCGCAAGTAGCCGCTGTCCCCGCGCCCCCGGCGCGACGAAGCCGTTCTGCTGCCGCGGCACGCCTGTCTTGGGCTTTGCTTCCTCCGCAGGCTCGTGTACGCTTTATGCAGTTCCCCCGTTCCCCCGTTGGCAGGAAGGGGATCGTTGGGGAATGCTTCGTTGTGTGGTCCTGAGGCGAGCGAAGGAGGGGTGTTCTGCAACGATGAGCGATATTGGCGGCAGCGACCTGATGATCTCCATCTCCGGCGTGCGCGGCATCGTCGGCCGGAGCCTGACTCCGGAGCTGTTGGTGCGGCTGGGGGAGGCCTTCGGCACCTACCTCCGTTCCGGCCGTGTTGTGGTCGGCCGCGACACGCGCGTCTCCGGCGAGATGGTCAAGTGCGCCGTCTTCAGCGGGCTGCTGTCCACGGGGTGCTCCATCGTGGACATCGGCATCGTAGCCACGCCCACCACCACGCTGATGATTGAGGCACTGAAGGCCGACGGCGGCGTGGTCATCTCGGCCAGTCATAACCCTGTGGAGTGGAACGCGCTCAAGTTCTTCCGCTCGGACGGCGTCTACCTGAACGCCGCGGAAGGCGAGGACCTGCTGAGGATCTACTACTCCGGCGATTTCCTGCGCAAGCCCTGGGACGGCCTGAAGGCCATCGAGTGCGTCTCCGACGCGGAGGCGCACCACGTGGACAGAGTCCTGTCCATCCTGGACGTATCCCTGATCCGCTCGCGGAAATTCAGCGTGGCCCTGGACTGCTGCAACGGCGCGGGCGTGGGCGTGTCCCTGCGCCTGCTGCGGGCGCTGGGCTGCGCCGTCGAACCCATCCACTGCACGCCCGACGGGCTCTTTCCCCACACGCCCGAGCCGAACTTCATCAACCTGCAGGACCTGTGCCGCTTCACAAGGGAACGCGGCGCCGACATCGGCTTCGCCACGGATCCCGACGCCGACCGGATCGCCGTCGTCTCCGAAACCGGCGAGTTCCTGGGCGAGGAGCTCTCGCTGGCCCTTGCCGCCCAGTACGTGCTGTCCCGCGCCGAGAAGCGCGGCCGCCCTGTGGTCATCAACATGTCCACCAGCCGCGTCTGCGAGGACATCGCGCGCAAGGCGGGCAGCGAGCTGATCCGCACGGCGGTGGGCGAGGTGAACGTCGCGGAGAAGATGGAAGAGGTGAGCGCCGTGATCGGCGGCGAAGGCAACGGCGGCGTCATGGACCCGCGGGTGCATTACGGCCGCGACGCCATCGTCGGCATGGGCCTGATCCTCGAATTCATGGCCCGCTCCCGCCGGCGCTGCAGCCAGCTCGCCGCGGCTCTGCCGCAGTACGCCATGCTCAAGACCAAGATCGAATGTCCCGCCGCCCGGAGCCGCGAGGTCATCCGCAAGCTGAAGGGCGCGGCAAAGGGCGCGCGGGCCACTACGGACGACGGACTGCGCCTGGACTGGGACGACCGCTGGGTCCACTTGCGCGCCAGCAACACCGAGCCGGTCATGCGCATCATTGCCGAGGCCCGCGCCAGGGAAGCGGCGCAGGCGCTGGTGGATGAGTACACCGCACGGGTGCGCGCAGCTCTGAACGGCGCGTGACAGGCGCCTTTCGGAGCGGCCGCATCGCTCGCGGCGCTGGCCGTGCAGGCGGCACCCCGCCTATGAGGAAGAGAATGCAGCAAGACGCGCTCTGTGCATCCCGTGCTACGTGGTACGCACGTCGTGTTATGCATCGCGTTTCCGCGTGTGGTTCGTGGTTCCGTTCTCCCTTCCCCTCTCTTGATTGAGCGTTATGTGCGGCATTGTCGGCTACGTCGGTCCTAAGGAAGCTTCCGCCATCGTCTTGGACGGCTTGCGCAAGCTTGAGTACCGCGGCTACGATTCGGCCGGACTGGCGTTGCTGGATGGCGGCAGGCTCCACGTCATCCGCGCGGTCGGCCGCGTGGAGGCGCTTGCCGCCAAGGTCGCGGCGCTCCCGCAGCACGCGCATGCCGCCATCGGCCACACCCGCTGGG
>JAPLOD010000724.1 GCA_026692735.1 Planctomycetota bacterium
ACCGCATCAAGCCCCTGATGCAGGCGGGACGCAATCCGAACGTCGGCACGCGGGTGGGCGGCGGCGTGGTGACGGTGCGCCTGGTCGCCACGGCGGCCACGGAGGCGGAGGCCCACGCACTGCTCGCCCCCGCGGTGGAACAGGTGCGGGCGGCGCTGAGCGAAGGCCTGTTCGGCGAAGACGAACAGACGCTGGCCGGCGCCGCGCTGCACGCTCTGCTGGCACACAAGAAGACCGTCGCCCTTGCGGAAAGCTGCACGGCGGGGCTCGTCGCCGCGAAGCTGACGGACATACCCGGGTCGAGCGCCGCCCTCCTCGAGGGCGCGGTCGTGTATTCGAATGCGGCCAAGGTGCGGACCTGCGGGGTCAAGCCCGAGACGCTGGCGGCGCATGGCGCGGTGTCGGCGCAGACCGCGCAGGAACTGGCGGCGGGGATCAGAGCTCGCGCCTCGGCGGACATCGGGATCGGCGTGACGGGGGTCGCGGGGCCGGACGGCGGGACGCCGGCCAAGCCCGTCGGGCTGGTGTATTTCGGCGTCGCCACCGGGAAGGGCGTGCAGACCTTCGAGCGGAACTACCCCGGGTTGGACCGCCGCACGGTGCGCGAACGCGCCGCCATGCACGCGCTGGACCTGCTGCGCCGCGCCGCGCTGGGGGAATACTGAGGCTTGAGGCCTGGGGCTTGAGTGAGTATGCCGCAGATTCCCTCTCTTATCCCCAATGCGACGCTGCGGGAACTTGTCCTGCCGTTCGCGCGGCAGCCCATTGAGCTACTCGTGGTGAAAGACCCCTGGGCGACGCTGGCCGCCAACAAAGACGATCCGCAGCATGACGTCTACTGGGGCGAGTTGTGGCCATCGGGCGTCGCGCTGGCGGACGCGGTACTGGACGGCACCATCCCGCTGCCGGATGGGCCCGAACCGATACTGGAAGTGGGCTGCGGCACGGGCCTGGTCTCCATCGCGACGGCGATCGCCGGCGCGGCGGGCATGAGTGTGCTCATGACGGACCGCGAGCCGCGCGCGCTGCTGCTGGGGCAGGAGAACGCGCAGCGCAACGGGGTGGCGGAACGCGTGCGCGGGATGCGGCTGGATTGGTCGCAGAAGTACGACGGGCAGCACAGGCTCATCTTCGCCGCGGACTGCCTCTACCTGACGGACGCGGGGTGGCGGCTGGCTGTTTTCCTGCGCCGTGCGCTGTCCCGCGCGCCGGGGGCGCGGGCGGTGCTTGTTGATCCGGACCGTTTGACGGCGCGCAACTTCAGCTATGTGGCGCGGGAGGCGGGCTTCCAGGTGCGGATGTTCCAGCGGCGGGTTCCCTTCATGGTCGCGCACGGTCCGGTGCGCGAACTGCATAGGCAGGACCCGCACGCGGCGATCCGCGAGCCGCTTGAGGCGACGTTTTACGAGCTGACGATTGCGTGAGCGGCGTGTAGTCCGGGGGCTCGCGTTACGGAAGAGCGCAAGCCGCAAGACCGCGCCACATAGTCTGCGTTTGACAGGCCGCCGGCCGTCCATAAAGTACGTGGCGTTGTTTTCGGAGCGTTCCGTAGCGTCCCGCCGCGAGCGGGACGTGTTGTCTACGGGCGAGACTTCTGTGAACCACGAAGATCACGAAGACCTCGAGGGAATCACAGACAGGTGCATTGTTCGTGCTCTTCGTGTTCTTCGTGGTAGAAGAGTCGTCTAGTGGTCGGAGAAGCGTCATGCTCAAGATGGCAGTGCTCGCCAAGCAAGTGCCGGACACGAAGCACGTTGTGGTGGAGGTGATGAAACCCGACGGCACGCTGAACCGCGCGGCTCTGCCGGCCATCTTCAACCCTGAAGACCTGCACGCCCTGGAAGTGGCGTTGCGCATCAAAGAGCGCGTGGGCGGCCACGTCACGGTCATCACGATGGGGCCGGTCAACGCGGCGGAAGTGCTGCGCGATTCGCTGTCGCGCGGCGCGGATGCCGGCGTGCTGCTGACCGACCGGCGCCTGGCCGGCTCCGATACGCTGGCTACGTCCATCGCGCTGGCCGCGGCGGTGCGGAGGATCTCGCCGCTGGACATGGTGCTGTGCGGGCGCCAGGCGATAGACGGCGACACGGCTCAAACCGGCCCCCAGACCGCGCAGAAACTCGGCCTGCCGCAGGTGACCTACGTCGCGGAGGTGCGCGAGGTGGGCGGCGGCAAGGTCACGTTCTTCCGGCGCCTGGGCCGCCACGCGGAACTGGTGGAATCCCCGCTGCCGGTCTTCATCACGGTGACGTCGGACGCGGGCGAAGCGCGTCCCCCGCGCGCCAAGCGGATGCTGAAGTACCGGCGCGCGCGCGTGCTGGCCGAAGTGCGCAACGAGCTGGCCGCCAGCGGCGCGACGGGCGACGAACTGGAGAGGAAGGTGGAGGCGGAACGAGCGCGCCTGGAGAAGGAAGGCCTGTTGCTGCCGACGTGGGGCGTGGATGAACTGGGGCTGGACGCGGTGCTGGTGGGGATCGCGGGCTCGCCGACGAAGGTGAAACGGTGCGAGAACGTCGTGCTGAAGACCGGCGAGTTCAAGCAGATCGAGCCGACGGAAGCGGGAGCACGCACGCTGATCGGAGAACTGGTCCACGATCACATCTTGGGCTGAGGCGCGGTTTCACGGGCGGGAGTGCGCGGGATGAAGGAAGACTCAATAGGCGTGGCGGTGTTCGCCGAGCAGGACGAAGGCGCGCTGGTGCGCGTGTCGTACGAACTGGCGTCGAAAGCCCGGGAACTGGCGGACCGCCTGAAGACCGGCGCCGGCGCGTATCTCATCGGCGGCCCGGGCATTGAAGCGTCGGCCGCGGAACTGGTCGCGTACGGCATGGACCAGGTGTACGTCGTCGAGGACCGCCGCCTGCACCACTACGACACGCTGCCCTACGCCAAGGTGCTGACGCAGCTCATCCGGCGAACGTCGCCGCAAGCGGTGCTCTACGGCGCCACGCCGGTGGGCCGCGACCTGGCGCCGCGGATCGCCAGCGAGCTGCGGGTGGGGCTGACGGCGGACTGCACGGGGCTGGAGATCGGGGACTATCAGGGGCCGGGCGGCAAGGAGTACAAGGACATCCTGTTCCAGATCCGGCCGGCGTGGGGCGGGAACACGATCGCGACCATTGTCACGCCCGAGCACCGGCCGCAGATGGCGACCGTGCGCAGCGGCGTGATGAAGCTGGGCGAGAAACACCCGCACCACAAGGGCAGGATCATCCGCGCGGAAGCCGGGCTGAGCGGGGACGAATTCGTGCTGCGCGTGCTGGAACGGGTCAGCGCGGTGAAGAAGGTGGACCTGACCACCGCGAACATCATCGTGGCGGGCGGGTCGGGCGTAGGCAGCAAGGAGAGCTTCAAGCTGATCCTGCAACTGGCGGAGGCGCTCGGCGGTGTGCCCGCAGCCAGCCGTGCGGCCGTGGACGCGGGCTACATTGACCACGATTACCAGGTCGGGCAGACCGGCACGACGGTGCGGCCCAAGCTGTACATCGCCTGCGGCATCTCGGGCGCGATCCAGCACCGCGCGGGGATGTCGGAGGCGAGCAAGATCGTGGCCATCAACACCGATCCGACGGCCCCGATCTTCTCGATCGCGCACTACGGCATCGTGGGCGACCTGAACCAGGTCATCCCGCGGCTCATCAAAGCGTACCGGACGAAAGCATGAGCGGGCGTTGTTGCGCGCAGAGCGCGGAAAGGTTGATTCCCCGTCCATAGCAGGATACAGTCGTAGAGGGGAGGAAACGGCAATGGGGCTGACCTTTGTTGAAGGGCTGGTCACCGGTGAATCCGGCCAGCAGCGCACAGTGAAGCTGCTGGTGGACAGTGGCGCCAGTTATAGCCTGCTGCCTCACGAAGTCTGGCAGGCTCTGGGCCTGAAACCGAAGCGTGCGATGAGCTTCACGCTCGCAGACGGCACCACTGTCACGCGGCAGATTTCCGAGTGCCGCATCGCTCTGGCCGGCCAGGAAGGCCATACCCCCGTCATTCTTGGCGAACCAGGCGACGACGCTCTTCTGGGCGCCCTGACCTTGGAGATCTTTGGGCTGGTGCTCGATCCGTTCCAGCGCACACTGCGGGACATGCAGATGCGCTTGAGCTGAGCCTGTTCGTGGTAGCGCGTTCTCATTCAGAAGGACCAACATGCCCAATTTCTACACCGACAACCCGGACATCCGCTTCTGCCTCGAATCCCTCGATATGGAGCGCGCGGCCGCGCTGCGCGAAGGGGATTTCTTCGAGGCCAGACAGTACGAGCATGCGCCGCGCAACGCCGCCGAGGCCAAGGCCCAATACGAGGAGATCCTGGAGCTGGCGGGCGACATCACGGCGAACTTCGTGGCGCCGCGCGCCAAGATCGTGGACCAGGAAGGCAACCAGTACCGCGACGGGGAAGTGATCCTCCATCCGGTAGTGCGGGCTTCGATCAAACGCTTCGCCGGCGCGGACCTGATGGGCCTGTCGGCCCTGGCCTTCCGCGTCCGCTGGTTCAAGCCGCCGAAACCTCCGGATTGGTGCAATTCATCCGCCGTCGGC
>JAPLOD010000725.1 GCA_026692735.1 Planctomycetota bacterium
ACGGCATTGGGAAACGAGGCCATGGTCGCCATTGACAAAGCCGCACAGAGGCTGCCGCCCCGGCAGCGGGCAATCTTCGCCCTGAGGCACTACCAAAGGATGCCCTTTGCTGAGATCGCAAAGCTCTTGGACATCACCGAAAGCGGCGCGAGAGCCAGTTACCACAAGGCGCTTCTGGCCCTGCAGGAGTCGTTGAGCGATCTGGCTCCAGAGATACCAAGGTCAGGCGGCATGGTGTATGTGGGCATCAGAGAGGGTTGAGCGATGGCTGAAGGACGGAAGATTGGCAATTTCCAACTGCTCGAGCGGCTCGGGCAGGGGGGGATGGGGGCGGTGTTCAAGGCCCGGCAGCTCTCCATGGACCGCATCGTGGCGCTCAAGGTATTGCCGCCCAGCCTGGCGAAGCAGCCCACGTTCATTGAGCGGTTCATGCGCGAGGCCCGCGCGTCCGCGCGCCTCAGCCATCCGAACATCGTCGGCGGCATTGACGTCGGGCAGGACGGCGGCGTCTACTACTTCGCCATGGAGTACGTGGACGGCTCCAGCGCCAAGGACCTCGTCGAGAAAGGCAAGCTGGGCGAAACGCAGGTGCTGAAGATCGGCAAGGCAGTCGCCCAGGCGCTGGCCCATGCCCACGAGCACGGCATCCTGCACCGCGACATCAAGCCCGACAACATCCTGATTGACAAGAACGGCACGCCCAAGCTCTGCGACCTCGGCCTGGCGCGCCTCGATAGCCAGACTGAGGGCGAGAAAGCTCTCACGCAAGAGGGTATGACGCTGGGGACGCCGCACTACATCTCGCCGGAGCAGGCCCGCGGCCAGCGCGACCTCGACACCAAGACCGACCTGTACTCGCTGGGCGCGACGCTCTACCACCTGCTGACCGGCAAGACGATGTTCGAGGGCACGACGAACGTCGTGGTGATGACCAAGCATGTGACCGACAAATGCCCCAGCCCTGCCGACGCGGGCACTCAGGCCAGCAAAGGCATGGTGACGGTCCTGGCCAAGCTGCTCGCCAAGGACCGCGCCGACCGGTATGAGTCCGCCGAGAAGCTGGTTGAAGACTTCGACCGGGTGGCTCGTGGAAAGCCGCCGCTGCACGCGGAACTGCCGCCCGCCAAGTGGCCCTTCAGCGGCGGCGTGCCCGGCGCTCCCGCGAGGAAACCGGGATCAACCGGACCGGTGTCGCCCGTTGACAAGGGCCGCGCCACACGTCGGGACGCGCAACCGGAAGCGGCGGCGAAGAGAGTTCCCTGGCTTGTGCCGGCGGGCGTCCTGGCCGCTATCGTTATCGTTGTCATCGTGTGCCTCGGGCGGGGCGGGCCGTCGGCCCCGCCGCCGGAGGCCTCTCCGGCCAAGGCGCCGCCGCCCGTCGTCGCTCACCAGGATCCCGCGCCTCCGAAAGCCGTCCCGTCCTCCGAGGACGCGAAGCGGCTCTTGGAGGCCGCGGAGGATTTCGCCACGAAGAACCCCACGAATGTTGCGGGCGCGCTCGCCGAGTTCGAGAAAGTGCAGGCCGCGGCGAGAGGGACCGAGTTTGCAGCGAAGGCGAAGGACGCGATTGCGGCGCTCACCAGGCGCCGCGACGAGGCCGCGGATGCCGCCGCGAAGAAATTCGTGTCGGACGCCGACGCTCTGGCGGCGCAGGCCAAGTACGATTCGGCGATCGCTGTGTGGGAGGGCATCCCCGCGGACCAGGTCGGGCTGCTCCGGGCCCGCGCGGCCCGGGCCATCGGCGACCGGCGCGCGCCGGCGGAAGCCAAACGGAAGGCCGTGATGGACGTGGTGG
>JAPLOD010000726.1 GCA_026692735.1 Planctomycetota bacterium
AAGAGCCTGTCGCCGGCGATGACAGGTGTCGCCCAGCTCAAGGCCGGGAGCGGTCTCGTCCAGCGGATGTTCTTCTCGCTGTATGCCAGGTCCATCTCGTGGTGTGGGGAGAAACAGGTCTTGAAAGCCCAGGCGTCCTGGTTTGCGGGCGCGACGACCTTCACCAGCAGGCGGTTCCAACCTTTCTTGATGGGGTGCTTTTCCCCGCCCCAGCCGCTCGCGGGCGCGCCGTTGAGCCACTGCTTGAGGTCGTGTCCTTCCCAGCCCATCGCGCAGCGAAATGCCTCCTCGGACCGGAAGTAGGCGAGGGCGTAGGCGACCTTCCGCGCGGGCTTCTCGCCGAAGACCTCGCCGAAATCCACCCCGCCCACACTCTCGACGCGCCGCCACTTGAGGTCACCGACCGCTTCGCCCTCGTCCGGGGCAAGAGCCGCTTCGTTGGGGACAGCCGCGCTATCGAGTGGCTTTGCCGGATTCGACGGGACGACCGGCCCGAGAACGAGCCACTCCGTGATCCGGTAGCCGCCCGCGTACTGCGAGACAACGGTGCCCGAGACCTCGTCCGCATTGGGTCTCTTCGCTTGGCAGCGGAAGCCGCTGATCGGCGTCACGATGGTCCGCTCAAAGGTCACCGGCGGCGTGGCGCCGATGTAGCGTCCGGAGCCGTCTCCGCGCCAGCCGATGGGCCGCTCTGGCGAGGGCTGGCAATCGGCGCTTCCGAGAGGAGCCGGTGCGGTGGGTGGAGCGCCCTGTTCCGCGGCGCAGAGCAGGCCCGCTGCCGCGATGCTCGCACCGCAGAACAGCGTAAGCGCGAAGCCCCTCTCCATCTGCGTCACCCTCGCTCTTCCTCTGCGCAGGCCTCGGGAATCCCAGTGCCCTGATTGCCTACACCGTCGGGTGGGCGGGGGGTATGTGAACTGACACCGAACAGCCGCGTCACCCTTCCGTTGGGTGCCACGCCATGTCTGGCGTGCGTGTGGCTGGACGGCCGGTATGCGAGAGCGCTGCGAACTGCCTGTTGTCCGCCGGATCGCACACCGTCACGCCGCGCGCAGGAACGCGACGCCGTGGGCCGCGCCCCAGACCACGAGGGCGCTGACAACCACCAACAGGGCAAAGCGCCGCCAATCGCTCATCGTGGCTGGCTCACCTGTGCCCTTGGTTCCGTTGAAGTGCCTGATGTCCAGGTACCGCGAGAAGACCACGGCGAAAAGCCCGGCGGCGTAGACAGCATCAATCACGGACAGCGAATGCGTGTCGGCCTTGACCGCAATCCAGATCACTGAGTACATCAGCACAGCGTTCCCAACCAGCATCCAGACCAGGCGGAGCAGGCAACCAAAGGTACTCGTCTGTTGCGCGGGAGTTTCAGACTTGGTGTCGGGCATGTGCGCCTCCGGAGATATCGCATCCCGGATGGCGGCCCGACCACCCCAAAGACCTCCGACAGCGCTACGCTGCCGAACCCTTTTGCTGCGCGTGCCCTCGGCGTGACATCCCTTCGGACGTCGTCAAGAGCGCCAGCACAACCAACAATAGCGTTCATCGTCGCCGTGTCAAAGCAATCACAGGAGGATAAGAGGATGGTGTTCGGTAAGGCCGGCAGGATGCCGGCGCTACAACTGCGCCTGATCCGTCCGGCCCTTCAGCGCTTCAACGAGTTCCGGAATGCTCGCGAATGCCTCGCGGGCGCGCGCAGGCGGCCGCCGGACCAGGATCACACGGCAGTGCTCCAGCCGTGCGGCCTCGATCTTCTCGGGACATCCGCCGGCATCTCCGCTATCCTTCGTGACCAGCGTCCGAATCCCGAACTTCCTGATCACGGCGCGGTTGTCCTCGATGCTGAACGGCCCGCGCGCCGCAACGATGCGTTCGTCCGGAATGCCCGCCGCGCGGCAGGCTGCCAGCGACTCCCCTTCGGGAAGCACGCGCGCGACGAGCGTCAGCCCCCGGCGCTGCGCTTCGCTCACGTACGGCGCAAGATTTCTGGACCCGGTGGTGAGCAGGATCGGCCCGCCGGCAGCGCAGGCCAGACGAGCGGCTTCGTCGTGCGTGGCCGCGCACGCGACGGCTGCATGCAGGCCGGAGGCCTGCACCACAAGGCCCGCCGGCCGGAGAAACGTCAGACAGGGAATGCCCAGCGCGCGCGCCGCTTCGTCCGCGGTCGTGTGCGCCGCAGTGGCGTAGGGGTGGGCAGCGTCCACAACCACCTGGATGTGCTCCTGACGTGCCAGCGCGATCATCGCTTGCACGTCAAGTCTCCCCATGCGCCTGCGGATGCGCGGGTGCCGGCCCACATCGAGCGCGACCTCAGTGGCGGTGGAAACCAGCACGTCGTAGCCCGCCTCCGCCAGCGCGGTGGCCAGCGGCGCCGTCTCGCTGGTTCCTCCCAGAAGCAGGATCATGCGTCGCTCCCGGGGTAATCGGGGGACACGATTCCCAATTCAGTCCGTTTCGCCGGAGTACACGGATGACTGAATTGGGATCGTGTCCCCCGATTACCGGCAACGGCGTAACCCCGCGGCGTCACGAACCAGCCGCGCAGCGCCTTGGAGGACCGGTTGCCGATGATCACGATGCTGCGCATGCCGATCTCGCAATCGAGGAAGCGGTCCAGCGTCGTGAGCAGAATCTTCTCGTGCGGTGTGCCGACGGCAGTGGCGATTCCCACGGGCGTCGTCCCGGGCCTGACTGCGCGGAAGATTCCCGCTGCTTCCTCCAGTTGGCGAGTGCGCTTGCGGCTCCGCGGGTTGTAGAGCGCCACGACCAGATCGGCCGCCGCTACTGCCGCGAGTCGCTCGCGAATGACGGACCATGGAACCAGCAGGTCGCTCAGGCTGATCATCGCGAAGTCCAGCATCAGCGGCGCGCCCAGACGCGCGGCGGCGGCATTGGCCGCGGAGACGCCGGGCACGATCTCAATCTCGATGCTCTGTGCCTCGTGCGCCGCCAGCTCCAGCGCCAGGCCCGCCATGCCGTAGATGCCGGCGTCGCCCGACGACACCAGAGCCACGGTCGCGCCAGCGGCGGCACGCGCCAGCGCGCCGCGGCAGCGCTCCACTTCCTGTGTCATCCCCGACGAGATCAGCTCCTTGCCCGCCGTCAGGTCGGCGATCTCCAGCAGGTACTTCGTGTAGCCGGCGACTACCTCGCTCGCGGCAATCGCTTCTTCAGCCCGGCGCGTGCGGTCGAGCTTTCCGCCGGGGCCGATGCCGACCACAAACAGCTTTCCCGCGCTATCGCCACGGTGACGCCGGGGAACACTCTCTTTGGCAGTACTAATCGCGTCCTCCTTCCCGCCAGCAAGGCGGCAGGCTCCGCCACGGCGGGCAACCCAACCCTCTTCCTCACAAACTCCGAGCGCTGGAACAACCTCGTTGTGGCGCGCAGTTCCTCCGAGGAGATGAAACGCAACGGCAGGGCGAGCGTGCGCGCGGCCCGCAGCAGCCCCGCTTCATCCCTCTTGATGTCGGCCGACGCCAGAAGCCGCACGTCCCGCAGAGGCACACGCGCGGCCTTCAGTGCCTTT
>JAPLOD010000727.1 GCA_026692735.1 Planctomycetota bacterium
ATGCAGTTTCAGGCAGTGCTGCACCTGCGTGCGGAGGATCGCTTCCGCCAGGTCGCTCAGCTCGCCCTGCGTCTGCTCCAGCGTGGCGGAGTGGATCAGGTCGCGCACGCCGATGCGCAGCAGCTCGCCGGCCCGGTAGGCGCGCAGCGTGTCGGCGATGTCGCCGCCCCGCGTGATCTGCGCCAGCTCGTCGGCCATGTCGCGCATGCTCTTGGACTTCGCGATCTGCAGGGCGTCCACCAGCTCATCGAAGAGACCGGGGTTGGCGACCAGGATGCCCGTCAGGTACTCGCTCCACGCCGCCAGGTCCACCGTCATCTTCAGCAGCCAGGCGTTCTCGTTGAGCATCTGGTAGAAGACGGCCTTCGCGCCCAGCGACCCCGCAATGCCCGAGAAGCGGCGCAGCGCATTGTCCGGCTCGCCGGTGGCCGCGAGGGTCTTGAGCAGCGCGGGCGCGACAGACGCCAGGAACTTCCGGGTGCGCGACGGCGCCGTCAGGATGACATCGGGGTTGGCCAGTGCCAGCAACTCACGCGCGGAGGAACCGGGGCCGGTGAAGCCGAAGCCGCGCAGCAGCTCGCCCAGACGGGGGATGTCGGGCTGCGGCCCGGGCCGCGGGGTCCGAGGGCAGGCGGTGGACCTGCAGGTCGTGCTGCAGTTGCAGGCGGTGCTCGACGTTGCGCAGGAAGACGTACGCGTCGGACAGCGGCTCGGCCTCCCGGTCGGTGAGCAGGCCCTCGCGCCGCAGTTCGTACAGCGCCTCCAGAGTGTTGCGGCTGCGCGCGCGCGGGTTCTCGCCGCCATGCAGAAGCTGCAAGAACTGGACCACGAACTCGATGTCCCGGATGCCGCCGCGGCCCAGTTTCACCTCATCGTCGCTCTCGCCGCGCTGCGCCACGCTCAGTTCCATCTGCCGCTTGAGCGCCTTCAGGTCGGTGATGGCGTCCATGGAGAAGTACCGCCGGAAGATGAACGGCGCCAGGTTGTCGAGGAAGGCCTGGCCCAGGGCCAGGTCGCCCGCCACGGGCCGCGCCTTCAGCCACGCCTGCCGTTCCCACGTGCGGCCCTCGCTCTGGAAGTAGTCGAGCATGGCCGCGGTGTCACGGACCAGTTGGCCGGAGCTGCCGTGCGGGCGCAGGCGCAGGTCCACGCGGTAGGCGCGGCCGTCCTCGGTGAGCTGGTCCAGGTTGGCGGAGAGTTCCTCGGCCAGCGCCGTGAAGTAGGTCTGGAAATCCGCGGGGCGCGCCCCGCCCTCCGTTTCGCCGCTGCCCGCATAGGTGAAGACCAGGTCAATGTCCGAGCTGTAGTTGAGCTCGCGTCCGCCCAGCTTGCCCAGCGCGAAGATCACGAACGGCAGGGCGCCTGCCTGTGCGTCGCCGCCTTCAGCCGCGGGCGGGGCCCGCACGACGCCGAGGCGCGGACGCAGCCGCTCGACGGCCACGGCCAGCGCCTGTGCGATGCACATGTCCGCCAGGTCGCTGAGGGCGCGCGCGCAGCCCGGCAGCGTCGCCAGCCCCATGAGGTCCAGCGCGGCAATCTGCAGCATGCAGCCGATGCGCATGTGGCGCAGCGCCGCCAACTGGGCCGCATGGCTGGGGGCCTGCAGGACGCTTTCGCTCGGCGGCCGCCACGGCGGTCCGGCGGTGCCGTGCTCGCGCAGCGTCACCGGTTCGAGAATGAACGCCGTGCGGCGCGGGAAACGGATCAGGTGATCGCTGAGCGCCGGGGTGGCGGC
>JAPLOD010000728.1 GCA_026692735.1 Planctomycetota bacterium
GCCACGAAGACCATCGCGCCCATGCCGAGGAAGAGCACCTGGCGCGCCACGTAGCCGGCGGCGCTCCCGGATTCCGGAAGGCCGCGGACGGCGCTGGCGATGAAGCACAGGCCGATGAGGATCACCAGCGCGACGCAGCCCAGCAGAAAGAAGTCCACACGCCGCAGGCCGGTCAGCGGGCTCTCGTAGTGCAGATTGGTCGTCGTGCTCGTTGCCTGCATCGTTCAGGGCCTCGTCTCATTCGCAGCCACGTGCGCACTGTCGCCGGCCTGCGCCACAGGCTGGCCGGGTCCACCGGGGTCCTTCACGGGTGCGGAGCGCGTGCCGTAGACGTCGCGCAGCATCGCATACGCCAGCGGCGCCGCCACCGCTCCGCCGTGCCCGCCTTCCTCCAGCACAATGGCAAACGCGACACGCGGGCTGTCAGCGGGCGCGTAGCCGGCGAACCAGGCGTGGGGCGGTGCGCCTTTGCGGTGTTCCGCGGTGCTGGTCTTGCCTGCCACGCGAACGGCCAACTCCGGGCCGCGCTCATGGAAGGGCACATAGGCCGTGCCGCGTTCTCCGGGCCGGCCCACGTTGACGGCCTCGTCCAAGCCGTGCCGCACGATGGCGAGGTTGCCGGGCGAGATGCCGAGCGAGCGAGGCGCAGGGGGGGGTGCGTCGAGCCACAGGCGCGGCGTCAGCACGCATCCTCCGTTGCTGACGGCGGCCATGAGGACCGTGGTCTGCATGACGGTGACGTTCAACTGGCCCTGGCCGATGGCGAGGAGGAAATCGTTGCCTCTGGTCCAGACGCGGGCCGCGGGGTTATTGGGGTACGCTTTCACGCGCCAGGCCCGGTCGGGGAAAATGCCGGGCGCTTCCGCGGGCAGGTCAATGCCGGTGCGGCGCCCGAATATCTGTCGCGCGCAGGGGCTGAGTCCCTCGGCGCCGGCGCGCGCGCCGATCTGCATGAAGTAGACGTTGCAGGAGCAGCGGATGGCTTTCATGAGGTCAACGGTGCCGTGCGCGCGGTTGTCATCGCAGTGGAACTTCTGGCCGCCCTCAACGATGTGCCCGGCGCACTCGAGCGTCTCCGTAGTCGTCACCAGGCCCTTCTCGAGCGCGACGGCGGCGACGAGCGTCTTCATCACCGAGCCCAGCGGATAGTGTTCGGAAATGGCGCGGTTCACCAGCGGCTTGCGCGGGTCAGCCAACAGGGCGCGGAGCTGCGCCTGGCGCTGGGTGCCTTCGCGCGGCGGCGAGAAGAGGTTGGGGTCGAAGTCGGGGAAACTGGTCAGGGCGAGCACGTCGCCGTTGGTGACGTCGAGCACCACGATGGCCCCCGGCTTGTCCTGGCTCTTCAACGCGGTCTCGGCCGCCTTCTGCCAGGCCATGGAAAGGGTGAGCGCCATGGGCTGGCCTTCCTGGGGCTGCGAGTTGCGCCGGAACTTGAGCTGCTCCCCGTCCTCTTCTTCGAACGCGTCGCGGATCTTCATGCCGCTCTTGCCGCGCAGCGTGTCGTTCCAGACGCGTTCCACGCCGAGCTCGCCGATGCTCCGGTTCGGCAGGCTGTTGTGCGCGACGGTGGTGGGCAGGCCCACGCCGAGCCAGAGCATTTCCGGTTCGGCGAGCTGCATGCGCGGCGGCCGCTCGCTCCACCGCACGGGCTCGGCCAGGCCCAGACCGGCCACCGCATCGCGCTCACTGGGCCGCAGCCTGGACAGCCTGCTGTAGAGCTCGCCGAGGCTGCGAACGTCACGCGGGTCCGCACGCAGAATGTGCTCCAGCCGCGCGGCAGTCTCGTCGTCCATGTCGTTGCGGAGGCGGTCCCAGTAGCGGCTGCGCGCGGCGGCGTTGTCCAGCAGGATGCCGTCGCGGCGGAGAACCTCCTCGTCGGCGGCGCCGAGTTCGCCGAGCGCGCCAAGCACGAAGCAGGCCAGGCTGCCATGGGGGTAGACGCGGCGCGTCGAGACGGTGCACACGAGGCCCGGGAACGGCGGCCGTTGCCGGCCCGCCATCGGCCCCGTGCCGCCCAACTGGCGGCCGTCGCGGAAGAGGTCCTCATGGAGCGCGCGCAGTCCCAGCCAGGTCTTCTCGTCCACGCCGCTCACGATACGCAGCGGCGTCCGCGGCGCAGCCCAGCCGCGCGCGATGCAGTTCAGCGCCCTGGACAAGCCGGCGGCGACCTCCTCTTCGTCGCGGTTCACGGCGCG
>JAPLOD010000729.1 GCA_026692735.1 Planctomycetota bacterium
ACTCCACCGCGCAAACGCCTCGGTCCTGGCGTTGGGCAAAGTCGCGTCCGCTCAGGAGACGTTGCTCAAGGAAGTATCGGCGCGCTACCGCGAAGGTTTGGAGAGCGGCGCCAACGCGGCGCGCGCTCTGGCCGAGCTGCGCAACGCGCAGCGCGACCTGGACCAGGCGCGCACCGACTACCTCGCCGCGTGGTATGAGCTCAACGCCGCGTCGCTCAGCGATGAGGCGCTCCAGGCCGATCAGGCCGCCAGGCAGTTGGACACCACGCCGCCGCTTCTCACGCCGGATGCGGCGAACAGGAAGAAGGAAAGCGCCGCGCCGCCTGCTGGCGAGCCGGCGCCCAGGGACGGAACGGAGCGACCGCGATGAACCGGATGGCTTTTGCCCGTGTGCTGGCGTTCCTGCCGGTCCTGACGCCGGGATTCGGCGCGGCGGGTGAGCACCAGCTTCTCAGCCTGGTGACGGCCCAGCCCGCCAATCCGCCGGAGGTCACGGCCACGGGGCGCATCCTTCCCGTCCTGCGCGCCAACGTGGGCGCGCGGTTGAGCGGCCGCATTGTCGGCTGGGCGCAGACCGAGGACAAGGCGCTGCTGGATGTCGGCATGGTGGCCAAGGAAGGCCAGGAGATTTTCCGCATTGACCCGACGACCTACAAGGCTCGCGTGGATGTCGCGCAGGCCGCGCTGCAACGGGCGCAAGCCGCGCTGGCGGACCTGAAAGCGGGGGTGCGCGAGGAAAGCCGGCAGGCGCTGCGGGCGGCCGTCGCGGAGATTGACGCGCGGATCGCGGAGCGGAAGACGGACGAGGCGCGCTTCCGCCGGCTGGTCGAGGAAGACAAGACCGTGCCGGTGAAGCGGCTGGAGGAAGTCCAGTTGCAGATCAAGGTGCTGGAGGAGCAGCGCCGCGCCGCCCAGGCACGGCTGGCCGAAGCCGAGGCCGGCCCGACGATCACGCAGGTTGCGGTAGCCGAAGCCGCGGTGGCCGAGGCGAAGGCGCTGTTGGCGACCGCGGAACTGGACCTGCGCGATACCGTCATCAAGGCGCCCTTCACGGGCCTGATCCTGCAGCGTTTCAAGAGCCCCGGCGATTACCTCAACAACGCGCCGTTCACAGAGGTCCTCGACCTCGCCTCGGTGGACGCACTCGAAGCGGAACTGCGCCTCCCGGAAACGTACTATCAGCAGATCGTGCCGGGCCAGACGAAGGTCCGCTTGCGGACGCCGCTGCTGAAGGCGGACCTGATGTTGCCCGTGACGCGAGTGGTCGCCGCCATTGACCCGCAGAGCGGTTCGTTCGCTTTTCGCGTGCGGATTCCGCCGGAGCAGCGCGGCCAGCTTGCGGGCGGGGTGTTTGTCCAGGGCACAGTTATTCTCGACGGCGCAGCGACGGCCGTCATCGTGCCGCAGCGCGCGGTCATAGGCGCGGCCGGCGCCGAGGGCGAGGCGGCCGTCTACGTGGCGGTTGACGGCAAGATGAGCCGGCGGCCGGTCGTCCTCGGGGACATGCTGACGGAGGCGGTGCTCATCAAGTCTGGCCTCAAGCCCGGTGAGAAGGTTGTGCTGGGCCCGGCGGAGCAACTCAAGGAAGGTGCGCCGTTGCCGGACTACCTTCTGGCGCGCTGACCTTTCAGGATTCCCGTCATGCTGATCTCGAACGTTGCCATCCGCCGGCCGGTCTTCACCATGATGGTGATGTCGGCGCTCGTTGTCTTCGGCTGGGTCTTCTACCGCGACCTGGGCGTGGAGCTGTTTCCGCGGGTGGAGTTCCCGGTCATCACCATTGTCACGCGCCTGCCGGGCGCGGACCCGGAGACGATGGAGCTGATGGTGTCGGACCCGATCGAGGAGGCGGTGAACACCATCGAGGGCATCAAGAACCTGCGGTCGGTCAGCACGGACAGCATCTCGCAGGTGATCATCGAGTTCGAGCTGGAGAAGAAGGTGGATGTGGCCTTTCAGGAGGTGCAGGCCAAGCTGGGCGCCATCCGCGCGAGCCTCCCCGACGACATTGACGAACCCGTGGTGGAAAAATTCGACGTGGACGCCGCCCCCATCCTGGCCGTCGTCGTGTAAGCGGATATGCCCTACAAGCAACTGTCGCGGTTGGCGGACAAGACGGTCAAGGAGCGCCTGGAGCGCGTGCGGCACGTGGGATCGGTCAAGCCCGCGGGCCTGCGCGAGCGCAAGATCTGGGTGTGGCTGGACCCCGTGCGCATGCAGCAGCACGGCCTGTCGGCCCGCGACGTCGCCTCGGCTCTGCGCAAGGAGCACGTCGAAGTCCCCGGCGGGCGGGTGGAGACCGGCACGCAGGAACTGGTGGCCAAGGTGCTGAGCGGGCTGCAGAGCCCCATCATAGGATTGGTACAATCGTTGTCAAGCCCTATTATGGGCATAGTTTACGCAATAAACGCAAGAATACAACAGATGGAGGGAAAATAATAAATGGCTA
>JAPLOD010000730.1 GCA_026692735.1 Planctomycetota bacterium
ACCGGATACCAGATGCCGGAAGCCGGATACCGGAAGCCGGATGGCAACGCGGGTCGGTGACGCGCGGACGAGGAGGTGAGACAGGCGGAGCTTTGGTTCTGCATCATACGATATAAGCTATGCACAAGGTGCGTTTTGTGACACGGGTCTGCGGGAAGGGCTCGGGGCGTTGGGTCGGGCAAGGGCTGAGCGCGCACGAGGTGCGTTTCTGGACAGGACGAGTGGCGGATGAGGCAGGCGGTCGCCGTGGGCTTGGTGACGGTGGTGGTGGCCGCCGTGGTGATGCTCGCTCGGAGCGCCACGCCGCGCGTTCGCCTGCCCGAGCCAGCGACGGCGCCTGCGCCAGCGGCGCCGGGTCTGCCAGTCGAAGCGACGGACCTTGCGGTGAAGACCATCGAGGGCAGGGCGGTCGCCGTGAGGCTGCAGGCCACGGGGGGCGACGGCAAGGCTACGTTCCAGACCCTGGCTCGGCCGGCCCATGGCACGCTCTCGGGCACTGGTGCGGAACAGTTGTACAGGCCCGCTGCTGGCTATGTCGGCGAGGACAGTTTCACCTACCGTACCCGCAGCGGGGATTGGGAGAGCAGGACCGCAACGGTCAGGATTACGGTGGCGCCCCGGCTGCGCACGGTCTGGGCGTTCGGGAAGGGCGTCGGCGAGGCGCCGGGCGACTGCCGGTTCGCTCCAGTTCAGGTCAAAGCTCTGACCAAGGCGCGCGCCATCGAGGCAGGCAACCCGAGTTGGGCCGTCGTCGTCGGCGGCAGGCTCAAGCACTGGGACTGGCCGGCCGGCGAGAAGGAGCGCCGGGGCGAGGCGCTCTCCAAGCTGCGACAGTTGCGCGACGTGGCCGCGATCTCGGCGAGCGGCGGCTGGCTGTTGGGCGTGAAGACCGACGGGTCGGTGTGGGCATGGGGACGGAACGCCAAAGGAGGCCTGGAGACCGGGAAGCTGGGCGGGAGCAACGATGAGCCGCTGCGGATACCCGCCGTCGCCAAGGCTCGGCAGGTTGCCTCGGGCCCCGAACACGCCCTTGTGCTGAGCGACGACGGCACGGTGTGGGCCTGGGGGCACGGCCACAACGGCGAGCTGGGCCTCGGCAGTCTGAACGATCAGCCCATGCCGGCGCCGGTGCCCGGCATTGACGGCGCAGTCTTCATCGCTGCCGGCGACTACATGAGCTATGCCGTGAAAGGCGATGGTTCGTTGTGGGCCTGGGGCGCGAACTATGCCGGCCAGCTCGGGCTGGGGTCGTCGGAACGGCAGGTGAAGACGCCGGCGCTGATGACGTCGCTGACCGGCGTGGTGGCGGCCGCGTCATCTACTGAGCGGCGCGCCACGCCTGTCCAGGTGAAGGGCCTCGAGGACGTGATCGCCGTCGCCGCGGGTCAGGAACACTGTCTGGCTCTGAAGAAGGACGGCACGGTGTGGGCGTGGGGCGGCAACAAGTGCGGGCAGATCGGCCAGCCGCCGGCGGTGGAGAAGCAGTTGACGCCGGCGCAGGTGAGCGGCCTGTCAGGGGTAGCGGCCATCGGCGCGCGGGGTTTCCAGTCGCTGGCGCTGGTGATTGGCGAGGAGGCGGATGAGACGCCGCCGGAAGCCCCGGCGGAGCAGCCGCGCAAAGCTGAGGAGGAAGCCGTCAGGTAGAGACCGGCCCGGCTCGGCGTCGCGGGCGCCGACGGTCGGCTCCCAGCGGGCCGAATTGCAGTTGCGGTGAGGGGTTCGGCGGGATAGACCGATGTGCCCTGGGAACTCTTGGTGAAAGGAGCACATCGTGAGCGCCAACCATGACACGGACCTCTCTCGACGAAACATGCTGAAACTGGGTGCCGGCGCGGCGGCCCTGTGCGCGACGGGCGCGAGGTTCGTCGGCGCGGAGGAGAAGA
>JAPLOD010000731.1 GCA_026692735.1 Planctomycetota bacterium
GGCCGGCCTTGTCCGGCGGCGAGGATGGAAGCGCTGCGGCCTTGATCACCATGCGCTTGGGGTCGTTGGCCGGTGCACGCAGCGGATCGCTCGCCGGCCTCGTCGGTGTGTACCCCATCATCAGCACTTGCGTGGCGCGGTGGTAGCAGAACTGCCGCGCCGAAGCCTCGCCCTTCACATCCTGCACGACCACGGGCGCAGACTCGTCGCCAACCAGGAACGTGTTGTCCTTGGACCCATCGTAGAACACCCGCTGGCACGCGATGTTGAACGGCGACGGGGGCGGCGGCGGCTCGCCGGGCGCGGTCGCGGGGATGCTCGTGCCGCGCATAGTCACCTTACCCACCGCTTCGGCATATTCAGGAAGCATGGCCGGCCCGGGCACGGCGCCGGCAGCGTACTGCAGGCACAGTTGCTGGCACGCCATGTCCGTGCGCCCAGGGACCGTCTCGGTTCCGGGCAGCGCCTGAGCGCCGACGGGTACCTTGACCACCTGGACCTCGTTGTAGAACTCCAGCCGCCGTGCCAGCAGAACAGGCTCCAGCGTCGAACCGCTACTCTCCTTCGCCAGCGGCACCGCCCCCATGTCCAGCACGGCAGGGCCGTTGCAGGTGAGGACCGTTTGCGACGGCGGCGGCGGGGCCGCTGCTTTCGCGGCTTTCCTGGGAGCAGCGTTGGGCGCGGGCGGTCCCTCGGCCGCCTGGAACGGCATCAGTGCCGCCATGGCCGCCGCGGTTGTCACCATCTTGATCTCGCGCCGGAAGATCGCTCGGTTGCGCTCGCACGCGCTCAAGCCCGCCGTGCGGCCGTCCTCATCTTCCTTTGGTGACGGCCGGTCATACGTGCCCGTCTCGTACACCAACCCCCGGCCCTCCACCACCACCGTCGCGGAAGCGCCGTCCGCCTGGGTCGTGACATACCTGACTGTCACCACCGGATCGAGCTCGCCCGGTTGCTCGCCGCCGCTGTAGAGCGCGAGTTCCGTGGCGCCGCTCCACGGCTCGCCCCAACTCCGCCACCGCAGCCGTTCCGTGGACAGCACCGCGACGGGCTGCTGCGCTGCCGTGCCTGGCGCCGTGGCCGCCGCCCCGCCCTGTGCCTTGGAGAAGATCTCGATCGTCACACCGCCGGTGGCCCGCCCTTCGTTGGTGACGGCGTCCAACACGGCCTGCGGCGCCGTGATCACCACTTGCCCTTCAAGAGGGAGACGCCTTGCCACGGCGGCCCCATCGCCCAGGCTTTTCTCCTTCTTCGGCCTGGCCCCCTGCTTGTCGGGGGGCCCGTCCGCGGCCCGTGGACCGGCGGGGGCTGCCGGCGCCTTGCCGCGCTTGCCAGCCTTGGGGGTCGCCGCAGGCTGCGGCAGGAACGCGCGGCTCATGAAGTACACCAGCCGCATCCGCGTAAGGAATACCCTGTCCTCCTGCTTGACGGCTTCGTCCGCCGCAAGGGCGTATTGCAGGTCGCCGCCCGAGTCGTTATCAACGAACTTCTCGGACGTGAACTTCTTCGCGGACCGGAATCCCTCGCCGACCAGGTCGGCGAT
>JAPLOD010000732.1 GCA_026692735.1 Planctomycetota bacterium
CGCCCAGCCGCGCTGGCCCGCGGGGCGCATCGACTGCCGCCGCGTCCTCGCCTGGACCCGGGCCGACTGGGACGCGATCATGCGGGGGCGGGCGCTGCGGCGCGCGACGTTTGAGATGTGGCAGCGCAATGCCCGCTCCGTTCTCGAGGGGCCGGGTCCTTGAGCCGAGAGGGCAGGCAATTCCCGCCGCTGAGGCGGCGTCTCGCGCCAGCCGCGACCTGCACGACACTGTCATCCGCTGGCACCACCTGCCCCTTGCCGGGCGAGGCGCTTTCGGATAATCTATGTAGGCCAGGACTGGAGGATGAATTGTGACAACTACCACACCGCAAGACGATATCATCAAGTTCATACGAAGAAAAGACTACCGCTTCGTCAAGGAACTAGGCCAAGGCGCGTGTGGCAGAACTCTTCTGCTGCACGATGACCAGATTGACGAGGACTTCGTATGCAAGAAGTTCACGCCACATGCAGAGGAAGACCGCGCGGCGCTGTTCGCCAATTTCGTTCGTGAGATCAAGATTCTCCATCAGGTTTACCATGACAATGTCGTACGCGTCTTCAATTACTACATCTATCCAGAGATCTGCACAGGCTTCATCTTGATGGAGTTCGTGGAAGGGACCGACGTGGAAGACTACCTGGGCGAATCGCCAGAGATGGCCAACGAGGTCTTTCTCCAGACGATCAGCGGTCTTGGTACGTGCTGACGGAACGGTGAAGATCTGAGGTGCTCCCCATGCGCTGGACCAATTTGGGGCGAAGTTAAGATAGTCTCTTGGCCGCCAATCCCCGCTATTTGAGACAAGGAGAACCACCCGTCAGGACGAGCGGCTCTGCCTTGCCTCTCTTTGGGGTTCCTGTATTCTGCCAGAGGCTCATCACCTCCGCAAGGCCAGTTCTTCACGGTCGGACTCCTTCAGGCCGAAATATACCGCCGCCGGCGTCAGGTAGTCCAGCGACTGATGGCCGCGCTGCTGGTTGTAGAAGGGGAAGTACCGGCTCAGCCCCTGGTGGGCCTCCTGGCCATCGCGGTATCCCTTCAGGTACACTTCCTCATACTTCACCGTCCGCCATAGCCGTTCCACGAACACGTTGTCCAAGGCGCGGCCCCGGCCATCCCTGCTGATGGCGATCCCTTCCCGTTCCAGCGTGCCCGTGAACGCCGTGCGGGTAAACTGCACGCCCTGGTCGCTGTTGAAGATCTCCGGCCGGCCATGGCCCGCCAGCGCCTCGTGCAACGCCTCCAGGCAGAACAGGCTGTCCAGCGTGTTGCTCAAACGCCAGGACAACACGTACCGGCTGAACCAGTCCAACACCGCCGTCAGGTACAGCCATCCCTGGTTCATCGGGATGAAGGTGATGTCCGTGCTCCACACCTGGCCCGGCCGGTCAATCGTCAAATCCTTCAGCAAATACGGGTATTTGCGATGTTCCGCCGACGCCTCGCTCAGTCGCGGCCGCGGGTAGATCGCTTCCAGACCCATCAGCCGCAACAGCCGACGAACCCGCTTCTGATTGATCGTCCACTCCTGCTCCCGCAGCCACTGC
>JAPLOD010000733.1 GCA_026692735.1 Planctomycetota bacterium
GCCGGTGGAGGCCCCCTGCCCTGCCAGGCCGACGATGTGTTCCGAGCCGATGTTCGTGGCGAAGAGCGATCCGCCAATGGCGAACCAGCCGGCGTTGCGGCCCGCCAGGAAGTAGTCCACCGTCGTATCCTGCCGGTAGGAAGACCACACGGCCACGGCAGCGACGCCGAGGAAATACGCCGCGATGACCAACCAGTCAAGGGTTGTCAGAAGCCCCACGCGCTGTCTCCTTTCCTGCCGGATTGGCGAAGGGCGCATGGTAGCGTGAGGGGCCCTGCTCGGCAATCACAGGGCGAAGATGGATGGGCTTAGGCTCCTGGCTCTTAGCTATTGGCTCTTGGCTCTTGGCGGTTAGCGCGCCGTGGCGCGGACAGCCAGTGGCCGCGCTGTGTTCTCTCCCTGCCATAGTAGAACTACGCGCTCTGCGCTTGCGGCCTGGCTCGCGGGTGGCGCACGGGAATGTGAGGGGCAGAAAGGCCCAGGAGTTTTCCTCAAACGCGCAGGCGGGCGGCGGCCTTTACCTCTACGGCTTGGCCATGGCCGCTTGCATTGGGCCTGGGGAGCGGGTAACATGTGGGACGTTCAACGGCACAACCCGTGGCGACAAAGGAGGATCAACGATGCGACCAGCAATTGTGGCGGTGCTGTTGACGGCTCTGAGTCTGGTGGGAGTCGCTCCAGCCGCGGAGGGTGACGCGAAGACCAAACCGGCTGAGGGCGATGCCAAGGCCAAGCCGGCGGACGGCGACGCAAAGAGCAAGGCGGGTGGCGCTGACGCGGTTGAACAGACGAAGACAGGCACGGTCGGGGTGAAGCTTCCTACCGTGGCCGCCGACGTCGTGGCCGTGCTGTACACGATGGACGTGGATTACAAGCTGCTGGCAACCGGCGACATTGCGGTGAAACTCGGGGAACTCGCGAAGCTAAAGACACGAGTGCAGGTGACGGGCGCGATCACCGGCGACACGATGAAGGTCTCGCAGGTGGTGGACCTTGAGCACAAGATGGATGACAAGAAGAAGGACGGCGGCGACAAGAAGAACCCCGGCGATAAGAAGGATGCCGGCGACAGGAAGAGGAAGAAGAAGGACCAGAACTAGTCCGTTTTCACCTGAAGAATCAGCCACCACTGCGGGTCAACGCCTTCCAGGCGCACTTCCAAGAGGCGCAGCCCGCTTTCGGCGACCCAGCGGCGTGTCATGGGGATCAGGTTGTAGAACAGCTCCCATGGGAACCAGGCAACGCCGATGAACTTGCACCAGTTCCAGTGGTCTAAGAGCAGGTAACCACCCGGGCGCACGAGCTGCGCCGTATCCTGGACGATCTGCATCAGTTCCGGCCTGCCGCGCTTATCGAGACGCCCCGCCATTGCGTCTTCGGCGAGCCATTCGATCATCTGACGCTCGTTGGGGAACCAGTCAACACTCGTCGTATCCATCCCCCGCGGCTCCGCCGCCGCCGTCTGCAGGATATCATTGACCGCGTGGTGGAAACACGCGACGTCAAAACTGCGGGGCGGGAGATGAGCCAGCGCCCGTTGCGCATTGTCCTCAATGACCCGGATGGACATCTTGAGGTGGGCGATCTTCTGTTGCAGTTGCTCGCGGAGCCTGCGGTTGAGGTTGATGGTTTGGTAGGTGGCCTTCCCGCCGCTGTATGCCTCCGTGGCGCCGCAGAGCATCCACGACCTTCTGCTCGATGTCCGCGATCCCCGCCAGTTCTCGCCGGGCCGCTTCGTCGAGGGTCCGGTGGATCACTCCTTCGGAGATCTCGTGTGCTACGCGTCTCGCTTCCCATAGCGGCACCCACGATTCTTCGCCCATTTCGCCCTCCGTCTTGAGTGAGACTATAGCGACTGGCTCGCCTATCAAGTCTTCGTCTGCGGGACCAGCCGACGTCCGATGGACGCGACCAGCCAGACGAGCTAGGGTATAGAGGATCAGGAAACACTGAGAAGACCCAGCGCCGCGGAGCCGCAGCCAAATGGAGGCAAAGGGTTCCGGGTTCAGGGTTCCGGGTT
>JAPLOD010000734.1 GCA_026692735.1 Planctomycetota bacterium
GACCTCTATCCCGCCGGCTCGGAGGTCACCTTCGAGTTCGCCGCCAAGGACAAACGCGGGCCGTTCAAGCTCGTCTGGTACGACGGCTCGATGACCGTCCCGCGCCCGGCCGAACTGGAGCCGGGCCGGAAATTCATTGAGCAGATGGGCTTCGCCACCGGCGCGCTCGTCATCGGCGACCGCGGCAAGATCCTGTACGGCTCGCACGGCGCCGGCGGCTGCCGCATCATCCCCGAGGCGAAGATGCAGGCCTACAAGCGGCCTGAGCCGAAGATTCCGCGCTGCAAGCAGGGCCACCACCGGGAATGGCTCGACGCCATCCGCGAGGGCAAGCAGTCCTGTTCGCCGTTCGACTACGGCGGCCGCATCAGCGAGATCGGCCTGCTCGGCGTCATCGCCATTCGCTTTACCGGCCAGAAACTGCTCTACGACGAGAAGGCCATGCGCTTCACCAACTGCGCCGACGCCAACGCCTTCCTCAGCCCGCCGCCCTTCCGCGAAGGCTGGAAGCTGTAGCGCGCGTTGCGAGCAGTGTTGAGTGACGAGTGGTTGCGGAGTGCGGCACGGGCTGGCTACTTCGCCGCCGGCCCGAAGACCTGGACTTCCCGCAGATGCACACGCTGCGGCAGCGGTCCCCACATAACCTCTTTCACCGGCCACTGCCCGAAGGTCGTGGAGATGAAATGGAGCTTCACCGCGTCCGCTTCGACGGGCGCGAAGTCATGCTGGAAGATCCACGGATTGTCGTACCAGGTGAGGCGCTTGATGAGCGGTTCGAGCCGGGTCACGCGGCCGTCCACGGGGACGTGGACCTCGTCCACCTTCTTCCACGCGCCGCCGGCGCGCACGTGGACCTCGTAATCCACGGGCGTGCACTTGTCGTTGTCGGCCAGCGATCCGTACACGATCACGCGGGATATCTTGCGCGGCGCGTCGAACTGCAACGTCACGTCGAGCGGCAGGTGGTCCGCCTTCGCACGGAAGCCGTCGCGCTCGGGTTCGTCCGCGAAGTCGAACTCCAGTGCGCCATTGGTCAGGAACGCTGCCTGCTTCTGCGCCTCGGGATCGTCCACCTGCACCTTCGCCTGCGTCGCGACGTTCTCTCCGAATCCGGGCACCGTGATCGAGAAGCTCGCCCCGTGCGGCACGCTCAGGTAGGTCGGGCAGCGATCCACGCTCAGCCGCGCGGGGTTCCCCGCGGGCAGAGCCATGGGGTTCCCGAAGGCGTCGAAGCCCTTGGTGCCCGGCGGCAGGGCGGCCGCCACTTCGACGGGCTTGAAGGCCCCGCAATTCACCAGCACCACCAGGTCCGAATCCGCGCCCTCGTAGACGTTGCCCAGCACCAGCCAGTCGCCGGGCGCGCCGAAGGAGAGCGCCCGCGCGTACTTCCGCTCGCCGAGCAGGCTGGCGCGCGTCCGCAGCAGGAGCGCGACGGGATAGAGCTCGCGGCGGTCGTTGAGCATGAAGGAGCTGAAGTCGGCGAAGCCGCCCTGGTTGAGGTAATAGTAGAAGTGCTTGTCGGGCCACATCCCGAACCGGTCCAGCACGAGGTACTCCAGGTACACGGAGCGCGCCTGCCAGATGTGCCTGAGGCAGTGGCCGTGGTAGTCGGCCATGAAGCCGTGTTCCGTCTGGTAGAGCGGCTTGCCGTCGCAGCCGTTGGCCTTCATCACCTCGAGCAGGCGC
>JAPLOD010000735.1 GCA_026692735.1 Planctomycetota bacterium
GCCGTCACTGTGTCTTCGAGGTTCAAGGGGGAGGACGTACGCATGAGAGGCTCTCCTGACGCTACCCCCCCTTGTTGGGTATCGTCAGGAAGCCTTTGAAAAATGAGGACTTGTGCGTGTGGAAACCCGTTCAGCCCATACTTGTCTTGTTCGCGCGCGAGGTACTCATCGAGCAGCGCCTTCCATTCCTGGCGAACGGCTGCGTCTTCCGGATAGTGCCGGGCCAACAGGCGGAAGCTCCAGTACGAGTTGTTGCGTTTCACACACATCGCGAGGAGTTGATGCAGTTCCTTCGTCTTGCCCCTGCTCTGGAAGCTCCACGCCAGCCCCTGCACCGCTTCTTCGTGCCACAGGTACGAGTGCCAGTCCTGGGGCTTGGTTGACGCGAGATTCTTGTCCTTCTCTACCAGAGTCGAGAAAGCATAGGGGTTCAGCGGGCTTACCGCGCGCAGCCAGCGCGCGTAATCGTCCATCTTCCGGCGCGGGCCTTCGTGGAGCGCAGCTTCGAGGTCGCGCGCCACGCCGTCGAGTTCGGCCACGACCGTTTTCTGCGCGAGAGCAAAGTCGGGGAAGCCGTCCCGTTCGGACCTCTGCGTGCTGTTGACGAAGTTCCGCCCGAAATACTTGGCGTTGCTGATCTTCAGGCCCTTGAGCGCTGCGGCAACTGCGTCGCCGCGCTTGAGTTGTTCAGTCTGGAACGCCTCGAGCGCCGCCCGGCACGGATGATCGTCCGCCCACGCTGTCATCGCCTGCACGCGTTTGGCGTTCCGGTCCGCGGCTCGCCAGAACAAGGCGGCACAACCCCGGAACGCCTGCGCGAAGCCGACCTCCTGGATGGCCCTGCCCAGAACGGCCCAGGAGGGCTCGGCCGTGTCGTCTACGGCCGCGGCGAGAAGGGCGTCCATGATCTTCTTGCGGCTCTGACCCTCCGCCTCGTTCAGCATCCTGTCCAGGGCACCGCCCAGATTCGGGTCTTTCGCACGTGGGCCGGTAAGGGCCATCGGTTCGCCGGGCGGCATGGCGGCGCGGCGCGCGTCGAGCTCCGCCTTGGCGCTCTGCGGCAGGCCGGGCAGCGTTGGCAGCACCGCGGTCAGCGAATCGGCCAGCGCCTGGATGCCCCACGCGGTGAACAGCCCCGCCTCGTCAAAGCCGACATTCGCGACCAGGCACATCCAGTCATACGCGATGAAACACTGTCTGTACGCGCGATCGGCCAGCGCCGCCGGGGTCTGCTTGACCGCCACCGCCCGCTGCGCGTAGAGCATGGCCCGCGCGGCGAAAGCCTTAGACATGGGACTCCAGCAGAAGTCGAGCTGCACGGCCAGGTTCGCGTAGGCCCTCGCCACAGCTCCCAGCAACTGCGGGGACTCCCCCTCTTTCCGCAATTCGGCGTGCGTTTCCCGCAACGCCTCGAACGGCGCGTAGAAGGACACCTTCCGCAGCAGTTCCTCCACCCGTGCCGAGGGCGCGGCCTCCTGCTTCACGGGATTGGGCGCGCCCTGGTAACCGCTGTCCTTGAGCACCTGCAGGAACTCCGTGCGCGACAAGCGCTCGCACACTTCCGCCACTTCCAGGTAGTTCACGTACTTGCCTGGCGACAGTGGGAACGTTTTCTGGAGCAACGCCTTCGCGTCGGCGGCTTCGCCGCGGCTGAGCGTCACAATCACGTGCTTGCCGGGCACACTGCGGGTCTTCATATTAAACGCGCTGGCCGGTTGCGGGAGCGGCTCGCGCAGCGCGCCGTCCCTCGTGGCCAGCCCCAGGCCGTCGCGCGCGGCTATAAGAAAGGCTTGCCGGAACAGTTCCCGGACCAGAATGCCCGTCTCCGCGCCTGATTCGTTGGTATCGGGTGCCTGACAGGTCAGCAGCACCACGTTGGGCGCCTGACCGGGCACCGGTTGTGCGACGGGCGCTGCCTGGTTGTCCGGCTTAGGCGGCTCCGCGACCGCGGCTGTTCCCACGCTCATACTGAGGTTGCGGAAGCCGGCCGCACCATTGGCGCTTCACGCCGCACGACGCGCGGCCTTTCTTGGGGAAGCCGCTGCCATCGAGAACCAGGATGCCGTGTGGATCGCCGAACTCCTCCGCGACGTGCGCGCGCAGCTCGGCCATGACGCGCTC
>JAPLOD010000736.1 GCA_026692735.1 Planctomycetota bacterium
TCGCGGCGGAGATCGAGGCCGCCGAGAAGCAGTTGGCGACCAGGGATTTCGTGGCCGACCTGGGCGTCTTGGTCGGCCGCGCGCGCAATCCGGGCGCAACGCCCCCGGCAGTGGCGGAAAGCAAGCCAGCAGCGCCGGGGCCTGCGGCGACGACGGCGCCGCCCGTTGCGGCCACGAAACCAGTTGCCGAAGCGAAGCCCCCCACTGAGGTGAAAGCGCCGGTGGCAGAGAAATCCCCTCCGGCCGCGCCACCGGCTCCGGCTCTGCTGCCGCCGGTGAAGGCCGAGCCGCCGGTCCGGAGCGCGGCCCTGGAGCCGTGGGTTGATAAGCTCCGCCAGCGCGTCATCGAAGGCACGAAGGCGGGGCAAAAACCCACCGCGTACTTGCCGCTCTTCGGAGGCAAGGAGACGGCAGTCAAGATCGTGGCCGCCGATGAGAAAGACCTCACCATCGAGATGGGCGGCGGCAAGCTGCCCCTCGCATGGACGCGCCTGGACCAGCGCAAGGATATGCTCAGCTTGGCGAAGGCCTTCGGAAAAGACGACAGCGCTTTCGACCGTCTCCTGAAAGCGGTGTTCTTCCTCGCCAACGAGATGATCCAGGACGCCACGGACGAATACTGGAAGGCCATGGAGCTCAAGCCGCCGGAAGGCGACGAGAGCGTCGAAGCCGCGAAGCGTCTGCTGAAACTATAGGCCGGCCTGGCACCCGCTACTTATCGGCGTCCTTCACTTCCTCGGCGGCGAGGGAGAGGAAATAGGCTTCCAGGCGCTTGCGCCAGCGCTCAGGTATCTCCTCGCGGAACGCCTGCAGCAGCTCCTCGCGCTGCGCCGGCGGGAGCTTGGCCCAGGAATCCTGCTTCCCCGCGACGATCGCCGGGTTCATCGCGCCGGGCGGCACGGCGGCGCCCAGGGACGAGTCCTTGAGCGGGTTGCTGGAGCTCTTGCCCTGGTTGCTCTGGTTGCCCTGCTGCTTCTGTTGCTGTTTGTTTTTGTCTCCCTGACCGGAAGACCCGCCGCCGTTTCACCCCTTGTCCAGTTTTTTGATGAGCTCCGCCAGCTTCTGCTCGATGCCCACGCCCTGCACCTGCACGGCCTGGTCGTGGCGGTCGTTGCGCAGCTTCTCCTCGACTTCCTTCATCTCTTTCGCCAGGTTGGCCAGCTCGCCCGCCGCTTCCTCCGCCGACGGGATCGGCTCGGTCTTCTCGCTGTCGCCGCCCATCAGCTTCCGCACCGCTCCGGCGATGGCCATCTTCACGCGTTCGTCCTTCTCGTTCTCCAGCGCCTTGCCCAGCGCGTCCAGCGTGGCTTTGTCCTTGATCTTGGCCAGCGCTGTCGCGGCCTGCATCCGCACGATGGGCTTGGCGTCGCCGGTCAGGACCCGCAGCAGCGGCTCGGAGGCGCGGTTGTCCTTGATGTTGCCCAGAGCCGTGGCGCAGATGCCGCGCACCGAATCGGCGCTGTCGGTGAGGCCCTTGATGAGCGGCTCGACGGCGGCGGCGTCAGGCAGCTTCGCCAGCGCCGCAGCGGCCGCGCGCCGCACGCTGCTATCGGCGTCCGCGGCAAGAGTCTTGCCGAGCACCTCGACCGCGCCCTTCTTGTCGCCGCAGTATTCCAGGGCCCGGGCGGCCATTTCGCGATGGATGGCCTGCGAAGAGCCCAGCGCCTTGAAGAGCGCGTCCTTGTTGGCCGCGGCATCAGTGCGCAGTGCTTTCTCGACCTCGCCGCGGTTGAGCGGCTCCATCCCCGGCAGCATCGCCGCCTGAGCGCCGTACAGCACATCGAAGTGGCCCTTGAGCTTCTGGTACAGTGCCAGCGGCATTTCGGCGCCGTTGGGAGCGGGCGTCTCAGTCTGCTCGGCGAACGCGGCCGCACTGAACGCAGCCAACACAACCAGGGGGATGATCCGGACTCTCACAACCCGCCTCCTCTCGCCATCATTCCTGCCTGGCTCCCGTCAGAGCCAAGATCATGGGCAACGGCTTGAGCTCACGCCGCAAAGGGTCGAGCGACAGGCCCAGGGCTTCAAGCGTGAAGGCCCCGAGCAGGACGCTGTCCCCTTCTTCCCCGAAGATCACGTCCGCCCCGCCTACCTGGTCCTTGTACCTGAAGACCGCGCAGCCTTTCCGGCGCACGATCTTGCTGCCATCGGCCAGCCGAAACTCCTGTTGTGCCAACGGCTTTATGCCCAGACGTTCCAACACCGGCGCGGGAACAACCGAGTGGACGACGCCGGAATCTATCAGGAACTCAAGGCGCTCCGTCACCTCGGGCTGCGCCGGATTCCCCACC
>JAPLOD010000737.1 GCA_026692735.1 Planctomycetota bacterium
GCCTCGGCCTGCTCTGCGGAGACGGTCAAGTGCGGAATGCGCACCTCTTCGCTTTCCTGGAGGAACGCCTCCCCGATAAACATGCCGGGAGACACTGGAATACCCTTGAGAATCTCCATACGCGAATCATGGAGCAACATGCGGCCAAAGACAAGTGACGTCGTGCCTTTGCCGCGGTGCCGGACGGCCGCGCCATTCACTCGCCGGCGGGCGGCGGCGGCGGCGCCGCGTCCGTCTGCTCCGGGGCGGGGACGGCTGTCGTTCCGGGCGTCCACGCAATGTGGATCATGGCCGCTTCGCCGCCGGCTTCCGGGCGAATCTCAAGACGGAAGCGGCCCAGGAGGCCCGTGAGCTTCCGCCACAGCCTGACGTACAGCGGGACGTCCGGATAGTGAGCAAGGAACTCCTTCGGGTTGCCGAAGTCTTCCTCCAGTGAATCGTAATAAGCCGTGGCCAGCCGCTCGACCGTCGGCGCCAGTCGCGGGCCGTCCGCCCACAGGAAATATGACGTCGCCGGCGGGGCGGCTGGAGCCGCGGAGGGCCGCGGCAACGAGGAAGGATCCCGCAGCGCATACGGGCCGACGTTCGAAGTGAAGGCAAAGACGTGCGGGGCGATGACCCACGACGGCACACCAAGCTGGCCGGTGTTCAGCAGGTAATGGTCGAACGCGGGCTCCTTGACAAGCTTCACATAAGGAGGTTTCACGTGCGACGGGATAGCGCCATCGAACACATCGCCGCTCCACCGCTCGCGGATCAACTCCTCCGCGGCTTCACGGGCGGCCTGGACATCCCCGGCCAGAGGGACCGAGCCGGACAACAGGGCATAGCCGGCAGGATCGAGCTTGTCTTCCTCCAAGGAGAAGTGCAATGCATGGCCGAAGGCGGGCCAAAGGTCCCGGTCGAGGTCCACGTCACGGCCTTCGAGCTCGCTGAAGCGGTGGCTCCAGCGGCGCTGGCCTCTTGCCAGCATAGCCGGGTCCTTGCCCGGCGCCATCTGGCTGACGAGGTACCGAAGGAAACACGCCCGCACGTCAAGCGGCAGCAACGCCTCAGCGAAGACGCTGGTGCGCGATTGAGGCATCTTCCCCGCGATAGTGGCGCCTGCAGCCGGTGGTGCCGCAATCCTCCCGACCATCCGTCCGCTTGCCGTGAAGCCGCCCTCGGCGGTCGGGCAGAGATCAAGGCAGATCCTCGCCGGTGCGGGAGTCATGTTCAGCATTTCCGTAACGGCCGGTGGCTGTTGCAGCGCGTGGAGAACAGACTCGGGCACGCCTCCCTGCCGCAACTGTTCGTATTGTGCAGGGGGCAGGCGCGACTCGACCCGTTGCCCGCGCAAACTGGCCGGTGCGATAACGACACGCGCGATCAGCCTGGCAGTCTGCGTGGGCACCGCGGGACCGCCGGAGCTCGAAGCCGAGAACGACAGGGGCGGAGCGGCCGGCTGCGCGCCGTTTATGCCCACAGCCACCAGGTCGCCGCCGAGATCGTAGAACCGAACGTGGCGGGGCAGTCTGGCCAATGGCGCGGCCATGCGTACCAGTTGGCCCAGCGAACCGCTGACGCGCGTGAAGACAAGGACAGGCGTGACAGTCCGCGGGTGCTTGCTGCCGCCGCCGGCGTCCGGCGAATCCGCGTCCTGCGCTCGGCGTGGCGGTGACAAGGGAGCGCACGAGAGGCGGCGCCTGGCGCAGTCTTTCGAGCGCCTGGTCGCGCCTGGCAAGCGGTCCGAAGAGCGTGTTGATATCAGGGTCGTCCAGTGCCTCGAGGAGTGCGCGGTTGTCACTGAGCGTACGCCACACATCCGCGCCGCTCCGCACCTGGAGCACCACGCTGCCGTCTGCAGGGACATAACGCCAGATTGGCGGCCCTTCGGCAGGCGTGAAGGAGACGACCCAGATGCTCAGGACGGACGCGCCAAGTATGTACGCGGCCTTCAACCCCTGCTTGCAGCGGTGCCACACGCTGCCCGCTGAAGCCGGCTCAGATACCTTGGCGGCGGCCCCGGCCGGAAGCTCAGCGCCGGGAGCCGCCATCGCTGTCTCCTCCGGGATTGCCAACCTGGTAGTCGCCGAACTCCGAGGCATAGCCTTCCGCGCCGATGAGTTTCACAAAGACGCAGGCTATGCCGGACTGCGTATGAAGCTGGCCGCCCTTCCTGGTGGCGATGGTGAGCGTCTGCGTCGCCGTCGGCCCGACTGGCGCCACCAGAATGCCGCCTTCCTCCAACTGGTCCGCCAGCGGCTGGGGCACCCGGGGGCAGGCGGCGGTGACGACGACGCGGCTGTACGGGGCATGTTCCGGCCAGCCGAGCGAGCCGTCGCTAAGGCGGAAGTGGATATTCCTGAAGCCAAGGGCGAGGAGACGGTCTTCGGCGGTGGTGGCGAGGTATTCGATGCGTTCGACGGTATAGACTTCCGCGGCCAGGCAGGCGAGGACGGCGGTCTGATAGCCCGAACCGGTGCCGATCTCAAGGACGCGTTCAGTGCCTTGGAGCGCCAGGGCCTGCGTCATCACAGCCACCATGTAAGGTTGCGAGACGGTTTGGCCATGGCTGAGGCACAAGGGCCGGTCGTCATACGCGCGGGCCTGTTCCATGGGCGGCACAAAAAGCTTGCGATCCGCCCGGCGGAAGGCCGCCAGCACGCGTTCGTCTGTGATGCCGCGGCCCCTCAGATCGTATTCGATCATCTCTTCTAACGTGTTGGCCATGGCGTTCGTGCCGTGTCAGCGCTGGCGAAAGCGAACAACAGCCTCCCTCCCACACTACCTCGGCACGGGCGGAAGTACACACGCTGCAGGCGGAAGTTCAGGCATTGCGGCAGCGCCACAGCAACTGGAAGAACCGCACCGTGTCCGGCAAGGGGTTTATCTTACTCGCGTTCGTGCTGAAATAAATCGTCCGGACGCGGACCTGGCGGATACGGGCGCCGCTGCGGCAGGCCTTGATGAGTATCTCCGATTCCAGGTCGAAATGGCAACTATCGAGGTGCACCGCCCGCCAGAAGTCGAGGCTGACCAGCCTGAAGCCGCACTGGGTGTCCTGCATGGGCTGACGCACCATCCGGCTGATGGCCCAGGACGTGAAGCGGTTTGTAATGCGCCGGACAAAGGGCATGGTGCGCGTGTCCGTCATGCGGTTGCCCAGCACGACATCGCAGTTGCCCTGGTCGTAGGCGTCGAGGAAGAGGGGGATCTCCGTGGTATCGTGCTGGCCGTCACCATCCAGCGTGACGGCGGCCCTGAAGCCGCGCGCGGCAGCGGCGGCGAAACCGGTCTTCAGCGCCACGCCTTTACCCAGGTTCCGCGCGTGCCTGAGGACGATCGCGCCGGCGGCTTGTGCTTCAGCCGCGGTGGCGTCAGTGGAATGGTCGTCAATGACGAAGACCGCAGCCACGTACAGCCTGGCCGAGCGTACGATGCGGGCGATGGTGAGGGACTCGTTGTAGCACGGGATGGCTGGAAATCACGGCAACGGCGGGAAGCGAAACAAACTCCAGGTCCAGAGAATTTACGGT
>JAPLOD010000738.1 GCA_026692735.1 Planctomycetota bacterium
AGGACCACCGCGGCGTGATCGCCGTCGGGCTCGATGTCTCGAAGAGCATGTCGCTGAGCACCGGCGCGAACATGGCGTCGCGCTTCGAACGCGCCCGGGAGGCCGTGCTGAAGCAGGACGGGCTGCTCGCCGCCTTGTCCACAGCGGGGGAAGTGCGCCTTTTCGCCTTCGGCAACAACACCCGCCAGGTGCAGCGCGACGAACTGGCCGCCATGGTCGCCGGTGACGACAGCACGCACCTGGCGGCCGCGCTGAAGGAGATTCCCCAGTCGGTGCGCGGGCTGCCGCTCGATGCGCTCGTCCTGCTGACAGACGGCGTGGACACTTCCGCCGCCGACCCCGTGGCCATGGCGCGCTATGCATCGTCGCGCGGCGCCACCGTGCACGCTGTCGGCTTCGGCGAACGTTCCGACGCCGTGGATGTGAAGATCATGGCGGTGCGCGCGCCGCGCCGCGCCCAGCTTGGCGCGCTGGTGGAGATCGTCGCTCTCGTGCATCGCGGCGGCGTGAAAGACCCGCTGAGCCTGCGCCTGTACCAGGACATGGTGCTGCTGAAGACCGAGCCCGTGCCGCCATCGCCGTCGGGAGAACCGGTGACGGTGCGCCTGAGCTTCATCCCCGAGAAGGAAGGCACGGCCAGGCTGCTGCTGGAGATTCCGCCCGCGGCCGGCGAGAAAGTGCTCGACAACAACAAGCACAATCTCCAGCTTGAGGTGGAGGAGAAGCGCGTCGAAGTGCTGTTCATCGAGGGCTCGCCGCGCCATGAGTATGCGTTCATCCGCCGCGCCATGTGGGACAACCGGCACTTCAGAGTGGTCACGCTGCTCCGCCTGGGGAAGGGCCGCTTCTACCACAAAGGCGACGACGACAGCGTCCTCTCCAAGGGCTTCCCGGACAAGGCCGCGGAGCTGGGGCGCTTCAAAGCCATCATCCTCAGCGACATCGAATCCTCGTTCTTCACGGCCGAACAGATGAAGCTGATCGCCGACTTCGTCAGAGTCCGCGGCGGCGGCCTGCTGATGCTGGGCGGCGTGAACTCCTTCAACCTCGGCGGCTACCGCGGCACGCCGGTGGCGGACATTCTGCCTGTCCCGCTTGAACCGGACAGAGTCGCGGCCGGTTTCGACGACAGCGAGTTCTACTTCCAGGTGACGAAGGACGGTGCGGAACACGAGATACTGAAGCTCATCGCCGACCCCGTCGAGAACGCCAGTCAATGGGCGCTGATGCCGGCGCTCAGAGGCTTCAACCCGCTCTTCGGCGCCAAGCCCGGCGCGCGCGTCCTGGCTGTGCACCCCGGCCCGAACGTGCCCGCGTCCGCCACGGCGCCCAAGAACGACACTGAGTGGCGGGGGCGGCCGATCCTGCTGGCCGTGCAGGACGCGGGCGCGGGACGCACGGCGGCGTTCGCGCCGGCGAATTCCTGGCGCTGGAAAATGCTGCGCAAGGCTGACGACGACAGCTTCCGGCGCTTCTGGGCCCAGATGATCCGCTGGCTGGCCGTCGGGTCCAAAGAGTTCCTGTCGGTCAGCACCGACGTGGCGGTGAGCGGCGTGCGCCAGCCCGTCACTATCACCGCGCAGGTCCTCGACAAGGCGCATCGCCCTTCGAACGCGGCCAAGGTCGTGGCGCGCGTGAAGGACCCGTTCGGCAATGTCGAGGAGCTGCCCTTGCCGTGGGTCTTGAGCGAGGACGGCGTGTACCAGGCCGTCTGCCGACCGGCCGAAAAGGGCGAATACAGCATCGCGGTCAGCGCGGATCTGGCCGGCACGAAGCTCGAGAACACGGCTTCGTTCATGGCCATTGACTCGCCCGCCGAGTTCGCGCGCCCGGCCATGGACGCCGCCACGCTGGAGCGCATAGCCGCGGCCGGCAACGGGACGGTGGCCCTCGACGGCGCCACTGACAAGGCGCGCGAGGCCATTCTGGCCGCGGCCCAGAAGCGGCGGGCGGTCCTCGATCTGGTGGACGAGCACGACCTGCGCGACGCTCCGATCCTGCTGCTGGCGATCGCGGGCGTCTGGATTGTGGAATGGATCCTGAGGAAAAGGAGCGGCCTCGCATGAAACGGGCTCGTAGTCCCTGGCTCTCTGCCCTCGGCTGTTGCCTGCTGGTCAGCGCAGCCGTTACAGCGGGTGACGTGCCGGCGCCGGAGGCCGGCGGCACACCCAAGAAAGGCACAAAGGAGGCCTATCTCGCGGGCTCCGTGACGGGCCGCGACAAGGGCAGCGACCTGGTCAAGACGGGGCAGTTCTACTTTCCGCGCCTGCAGTTCCAGTGCCACGAAGACGTGCCGGACAAGTGGGACGTGCACCCGATAGGCGACCAGAACCTGCGCGAGCAGATCAAGAAACTGACGAACATCAACATCCTCACCGACCCCGTGGTCGTGAACCTCGACCGCATGGAGGAGATGTGCCGCTATCCGTTCGTGTTCATGACCGCGGAGGGCACCTTCACGCTCTCGGACACCAACATTGCCACGATGCGGGAATATCTGCTGCGGGGCGGCTTCCTGTTCGCGGACGATTGCGTGCTGCTCGGCAAGGGCGATCTCTTCTTCCGTTCGTTCGTCGAGCAGATGAAGCGCGTCTTCCCGGACAACCCCATGCGCCCTGTGCCGGCGGAGCACGAAATCTTCAACTGCTTCTTCACCCTGAAAGAGGTGCCGCACATGCAGGGCGTCAAGCACCCGGGCATGGGCCTGTTCGACAAGGAAACCGGCCGGCTGATGGCGCTGTGCACGTCCGGCGATCTGCACTGCGCATGGGTGGGTTTTGAGAGCGTCTTCGGCGCGGAGAACCGCCAGAAGGGAATCCAGATGAGCGTGAACATCGTCGTGTACTGCCTGACGCACTGACGGGGGGCATGGGTTCGATGAAAGGCACGCGGTTAGTCCTGACGTCACTGCTGGCATGCGCGGCTCTCCCGGTTCTGGCCGGCGATTGCCGCGCGCTGATTGTCAGCGGCGATCCGGGGCATGAACCCAACGCGGCGGCGCGCTTCACGGACTGGACGAACCGCTGGGCGGCAGTGCTGAAGGATGTGTATGGCTTCAAACCTGGCAACGTGCGCGTCCTGCGCAGCCCCAAACGCGGCGACGAGGCCAAGCTCGCGCCGGCCGACACGGCCACGCACGACAACGTGCTCGCGGCGCTGGGGAGCCTGGTCCGCGACAGCGCGGACGGCGATCAGGTCCTGCTGGTGCTCATCGGCCACGGCTACGATTCCCAGAATGTGAGCCGGCTGTGCCTGTCGGGCAAGGACATCAGCGACGTGGAAGCCGCGCGCGCCCTGGAGAAGCTGCGCGCCAGGCAGTTCATCTGCATCAACACAGCGCCCGCCAGTTCGGGCTGGGCCGCGGCGCTGGCCAGAAACGGCCGCGTGACCATCGTCGCCGCGGCAACGCCCGGCCTGCGCAGCCAGACCTATTTCAACGAGTTCCTGCTGCGGGCGCTCTCGCCCGGCAAGGTGACGCTGCTGGATGCGTTCAACCGCGCCGCGCTGCAGACCATCCGCTGGTATCAGAACCACTTCATTGACAGGGACGTGACAAAAGTGCATGGCAAGGAATTCCAGGGGCCGCCGCGTGCTGGCTGAAGCCGCGGGGCTCGAAGACAACGGCGACGGGAACGCCTCCAGCGTGTACGAAGATGGCAAGGAGCCGCAGCCGTTGCCGTCCAAGAGCGGCGATGGCGAGCTCGCGCGAACGATCGTTCTGGGGAAGCCCTAGAATGCCCTGGCGGAACGCAGCCGCGATCGCGGCGCTGGTCTTCCTGAGCGCTCCGCGGATCCTGCTCGCGGCGGAACCGGACCAGCCCGCGCCGTTCCGCTGGCGCAAGGTGACGGAAGTCGCGGATGCCGAGCGCGTCTTTCCGTCGGCGGTTGACCCGAACACGGTATTCGTGTGGTCGCGCGGCGGGCTGCTGGTGTCGAAGGACGACGGCCACACCTTCGCCGCACGCGACAAGGGCCTGGTCCAGCAGCTCGGCGCCGTAACCGCTCTGCTTGTCAACCCCATCCGCCCGGCCACGCTCTATGCCGGCACGCTGGCCAAGGGCATCTTCACCAGCGACGACGAAGGCGCCGCCTGGCGGGCGCTCGGCGGCGTGGACCAGGGCCTGGCCGGCAACCGCATCCACGCTCTGGTCTTCAGCCAGGACGATCCGACGTTCACCACCATGTTCGCCTCCCACTCCATGCAGCAGCCCGGAATCTCCATGACCATTGACGGCGGCAAGACCTGGCGCGTCTTCGCCAGGGAATACGGCGTCAAC
>JAPLOD010000739.1 GCA_026692735.1 Planctomycetota bacterium
GCCCCCGGCCCGTCAAGCCGCCGCCGCCCCCCGCGCCCTCGCCGTCCCCACGCGCACCGACGGAGATGCGTTGGGTGCGGGCTCCTTCATGGCTGGCGCGCTGCCAGTGGCCGCCCGGCCACGGGCGCGTGCGCCGCCTGCTCACCCGCCGCCGCCAGCCTCGCCACTATCGCCTGCGTGCTGGTCGCGTCGGGGTCGCGGTAGTGCCGCATGGCCGTCCTGATGTCGCGGTGGCCCACGAACGTCATCATCTGGTCCACGGGGATACCGGCGGCCGCTCCCCTGGCGTAGACGGTCGTGCGGGCCGCGTTGCAGGTTGATGGTCCGGCCCTGCCGGACGGCCCGGGGGATGCCAGCCTCCTCAGAATCCGGTAGAAGCACTTGCGGTCGTTGGACTGGTTCAGGCTGCCGAAGTCCGGCCCGAGGAACACACGGTCGCGCCTGCCAACGGGTCGCCCGAGGCGCCGCTGGTGCAGGAGGCGCAGGGCCTGTCTGGGTGCCGCGGTCTCTTCAGCGCTCCTGCGTTTGCTTGATCAACTCCAGGCGCTTGCGTGCCTCCTCCACCAACTTGGCGCCGGCAGCCCGCTCCTGGTCGGCCGGCAGGGCCTTCAACTCGGCGGCCAAGCCGATGATTACGGAGTCCGGTGCGCGCGAGAGTGTCTCCAGCGCACGTGTGCGCACAGCGGCATCGCTGCTGGCCAGGCCTTTCTTCAGGTCCGCCGTCAGCGCCGCGCGGTCAGTGGAGTAGGCCGGACGGACGTCGTTCGTGGCCTGCGTCCCCGGCGGCTGCAACAGCCGCAGAAGGAGCGCCGCCTCCTCGCGGATCTTGACTGGCTCGATGCTGGCGTCGCGTGAAATGGCTTGCAGCAGGCTGAGCAAGAGTTTTTCGTCCGGATGGCAGGCGAGAGTGCGCACGAGCGCCCGGCGTTTGTAGTGGTCCAGTTTCCTGTCTGCGATCAGGCGTGCTATCGTCTGCGCCACCTCAGGTATGTTCACCCAATAGAAAGCGAGGACAAGGTCCGGGGTGGGAGCGTTGGCAAGCTGGGCCTTCAGGTCCGGCAGCGCCGCCGTAAGGGCGTCCGGCGTGTCCGCCAGATCCGTGGCGAGTGGTGTCCGTTGCCACGGTTGTTTGCTGCCCCGGAAGAGTTCGCCAACCGACGCGCGCGCATCCGCGGGGTCCGCGCCGGCAGCCTGGCCGCGGACGGAGTTACTGCCGGAATAGAGCGCCAGCGGCGAGATGTAGGCATGCCAGAGGACGCGGCCGTCGTCGCGCGCGAGGCCGAAGGCTATGTCATAGTCCAGCGCGGCGATCAGGCCATCCGCGCCGACGGCCAGGTGTCCCGCGAGCGGGGACTTCCAGCGCGGCTGCCCGCTGAGGTCCGTGGCCTGGACGCCTTTGAACAGGCCATCGGGCCTGCCTGGGGCATCGCTGACGAGGAGCAGGTCGCCACTCTTATAGGCCACGGCATAGCCGTTCAGGAAGGGCGCCAGGGCCGGGGTTTCAAGAGGACACCTCGTCACGCCCGCAGCGCCGGGCTTGCAGTAGTAGAATGAACGTGCGCAGGAGCCGAAGATCTCGCCGTTGGTCAGTTGCGGGCGGCGCCGCGTGGCGGTGTCGGACAGCGGGAGCTTCTGCGGCTTGGCCGGGCCGTCGACGGGAAGGAGGTGCAGGTCCTTGTCGGCAACGTAGACAAGGTTTTCTCCGAGCATGGCGTCGGCGACAAGCGCCCACCTCGGCAAGCGCGCCAGGCTGCGCACGGAAGAATCCTGAAGCGTGACCGCGAGCAGTTCCTTGTTCTCGCCATCCGGGTTAAAGGGCTTAGGCTTGTCGGGCGGGCCGGGCAGATAGATACGATCGCATTTGTACCCGTACACCACACCGCCGCGCATACCCACGACCTGGAACTCAAACGTCTGGTTCGCTTTCGCCGGGATGATCCCCTTCAGCACCTTCACCTCGCCGCTCAGCAGGTCGGCGATCATCAGGTCCGCGCCGAAACCGAACGCGGCCTTGGCGCCGTCCACCGCCACGCCCGGCGCTTCGTTATCACCCAACGCGCCCTTGTGCTCAAAGATGATGCGCGTAGACGGCGGCCGTGGCTCTTCGCCCGCATACGCAGACAGCCCGAAGACCAGCAGTGCCAGAGGCAACAGTATGCGCGGCATATCAGAACTCCCCATGCGGTGGCGTCTGCGGCTGTTGCAGCACTTGAATCGGTTCCCGTTGGCCGGTCCCCTTGTCCCGGGACAGGAGCTGCTGTCTGGCCGTCTGCAGCAGCGGGCCGGGATCGGGCTGGTTCTGGTTTCCGGGGTGTGCACCGGCCGCATCTGGCGAAGGCTTCGACTCCAGGAACAGCACCACCTGTTCAGGCGGCACGCGCTCCAGCATGGACCTGTGCCAGCTCCGGTCCAGCTTCCACAGCCCCGCCACCAGCCCTTTGAACACCTCCGGCTCGATGGGCCGCCCTCTTACCAGATCGTAGATCGAGTGGTCGCCCGTGGCCAGCGCTCTGTCGTAAGGACGCCGGCCGGTGAGGCGTTCCGAAGCATCCAGCGCCAGCAAGAGGCCCTGCCTGCCCCAGCGCACGGGCTCCGCGCGCGGCCTGTCAAGTAGGCCGGCGGCTGCCGTGAGTGCCGGCTTCGTGCCAAGCAGCAGCAGCGCCGCGACGGCGTTTTCGTTCGTTGGCGCCAGACGCATGTACTCGTCCAAAAACAGCCCCCCCGCCGCCCAGCCTTCCTGCAGCATGACGTTCTGCCACAGCGCGGGGAATTGAGATGTGGCGGGCGAGCGCGAAAGCTGTGAAAGGACCTCTGCGGCTTCCATGCGCTGCGCCGGCATCCCTGGCCGCGCAGCAACCATGCGCGCGATGCCGCGCAGCGACTTGAGGGCCTTCTCATAGTCGCCTTGCATGAGCGCTTCGCGGCAGGCGGACAGCGCGCTCGCCGGGTCGCTGGGATCGGATAGATCCGGCGTCTCCGGATTGAGCGCATGGGCGGAGAATGCCCACAGACCGCCCCGGGTGGCGACGTAGACGCGTTTCCGGTCACAGGCGACGCAGGTGTATCGCCACTCTCTGGTCACCGGATCGAAGCGCTCCATGGGGATCACCGCCCGCGGCGCGCCGTCCTTAGCCGAGAAGATGTGCAGCACGCCGTCCTCCAGAGACGCGGCCAGCTCCGCGCTCGTCGCGATAACGCAGACCTGCCCAAGACCAAGAGGGCAGGCCCACAGCGCGCGCCCCGTAGCAGGGTCTACCCGGCAGAATGACAACGTCTCACGGGTATAGACGGCCGGTCCCTCCGCGCGCAACGTCCCTGGCCACAAGCT
>JAPLOD010000740.1 GCA_026692735.1 Planctomycetota bacterium
GTGACGCGGTCGCCCTGCAGGTCCGCGGCGTTCCGCGCGCCCATTTCGGCCAGCAATATCCGCGCGCGGTTGGCCACCTCCGGATCGCCCGCTGTCGCGGCCGACTTCAGCGGTTTGAGCGCTGCGCGGCCGAGGCTGCGCATCCTGGCGATGGCCTTATCGCGCACCGTGAACTCGTCGCTTTGCAGGTCGCCCAGCGCGACCCGCGCCTCGTTCTCCAGGTTCGGATCGGTCCGTTCGCCGAACGTGATGCTCTTGGTTCGTGCGAGATCGAGTTTCTGCGCGCCTTTGTCCCCGCGCAGGACCAGCGCCCGGTCGCTGGCCAGCATGCCCAGCAGCCGCGAACCGCCAGTCGTGGTCACCGCGGCGGGGACCTCGCCGGGCACCGCGGCCTGTTCAGCGCACGCGGCGCCGCAGGCCAGCAGGACGCACAGACTGACGAGTGACTGGTGACGGGTGACGAGTGACGAGTGACGGGTGACGAGTGACGAGCGACGGGTGACGAGTAACGAGCGATGAGTGATGAGTGATGAGTGCCGAGAGCGCGCGCCAGCAGGACTCATGACCCGTTCCTCATCATTCATTCCTACCGAGCAGTGCGGCGCACCCAAGCCGCGTCGCCCCGCGGATCATCTTCTTCGCTTCGCCGTCTTTCCGCGTCCCTTGCCCGCTTTCCGCCGCGCAGCCCCCTTCGCTTTCCCCGCCTTCCCTGCCGCGGCCTTCGCCCTTCTCACTGCTCGCTTCTCCGTAGCGCCCTCGGCGTCCTGGCGGTTCCGTTCGCTCTGCATTCTCCGCAGCAGGTTCAGGGCGCTGCCGGCCTTGAACCACTCGATCTGCTCGGCGCTGAAGCTGTGGTTAAGCGCGATCTCCTCGCGCGAAGCGTCTTCGTGCTTGAGGGTCATCTTGAGCGGCTTGCCCGGCGCGAATCCACTCAGCCCGGCAATGTCCACCAAGTCCGCTTCCCGCACCTTGTCGTAGTCCGCGGGGTTGGCGAACGTCAGCGGCAGCACGCCCTGCTTCTTCAAGTTCGTCTCATGGATGCGCGCGAAGCTCTTCGTGACAATCGCCACGCCACCCAGGTGCCGCGGTTCCAGCGCGGCGTGCTCGCGGCTGGAGCCTTCGCCGTAATTGCCGTCGCCGACGGCAATCCACCTGATGCCGTTGGCCCGGTAATCGCGCGCGACCTCCGGGAACGGCTTGCCCGCCTCGCCTGTGCGGAGGTTCTTGCCTTTGCCGATCTCTCTGGTGAACGCGTTGGTCGCGCCCAGGAAAAGGTTATTCGAGATATTGTCGAGATGCCCGCGGTATCGCAGCCACTTGCCCGCGGCCGAGATCTGGTCGGTGGTGCACTTGCCGAGCGCCTTCACCAGCACGCGCGCGTCCGGGATGTCCTTCCCGTCCCACGGCGCGAACGGCTGCAGCCCCTGCAGCCGCTCCGACTTCGGATCAATGACGACCTCGACGCCCGCCGCGTCTTTCGCGGGCGGCTGGAAGCCCTCGTCGTCGCGCACGAAGCCCCGCTCCGGCAACTCCGGCGCTTCAGGCGGGTCAAGCTTGGTCGCCGTGCCGTCGGGGCCGGTCAGCGGGTCGGTGAGCGGGTTGAAGGACAGCGAACCCGACAGCGCCTTGGCGATGACCATCTCCGGGGAGGCCACGAAAGCCATGGTGCTTTTCATGCCGTCGTTGCGCCCGCGGTAGTTCCGGTTGAAGCTCGTCACGATAACGTTGGGCTTCCCCGACGCCTCGTCTTCGGGCTTCACATCGTCGCGCTTCCACTGGCCGATGCACGGCCCGCAGGCGTTGGCCAGGATCGTCGCCCCCAGCTCCTCCAGCGTCCGCAGGTAACCGTCGCGTCTGAGCGTCTGGTAGATCATGCTCGAACCCGGCGTCACCAGCAGCGGCACTTTCGCCTTCAGCCCTCGGGACAGAGCCTGCCGGGCCAGGTGCGCCGCGCGGCCGATGTCCTCATACGAGCTGTTCGTGCAGGAGCCGACCAGGCAGACCTTAATCTCGTTGGGGTAGCCTTCCTTCTGCTGGTGCGCCTTCATCTGCGAGACCGGATGCGCGATGTCGGGGCTGTGCGGGCCGGCCAGCATCGGTTCGAGCGTGTCGAGGTCAATCTCGAGCACCTCGTCGAAGTACTTCCCGGGATGCTGGTACACGTCCTCATCGGCGTTGATGTCCGCGGCGCACTTCTCCGCTTCCATGGCGATGTCGGACCGCTCCGTGGCGCTCAGGTACCGCGCCGTGCGCGTGTCGAACGGGAAGATGGACGTCGTCGCGCCCAGTTCCGCGCCCATGTTGGTGATGGTCCCGCGCCCGGTGAGGCTGATGCTTTCAACGCCCGGCCCGAAGTACTCGATGATCTTGTTCGTCCCGCCCGCGCAGGTCAGCAGCTCCAGCATCTTCATGATCACTTCTTTGGAGCTCACCCAGCCGCTGAGGCGACCGGTCAGCCGCACGCCGACAAGCCTCGGGTTCAGCACTTCCCACGGCATCCCCGACATCACGTCCACCGCGTCCGCGCCGCCGACGCCCACCGCCAGCATCCCCATCCCGCCCGCGTTGGGCGTGTGGCTGTCGGTGCCGATCAGCAGCCCGCCGGGGGACGCGTAGTTCTCCAGGACCACCTGGTGGATGATCCCCGCGCCCGGCTTCCAGAATCCCATGCCGTACTTCCGCGCGCTCGTGGACAGGAAGTCGAACACTTCCTTGTTCTGGGCCAGCGCCCCCTGCAGGTCCGGCCCGGCCCCGGCGTAGGCGACGACAAGGTGGTCGCAGTGCACGGTCGTCGGCACGGCGACACGCTTCCTGCCGCCGGACATGAACTGCAGGATGGCCATCTGCGCGGTGGCGTCCTGCAGCGCCACGCGGTCGGGTCGCAGCATCAGGAAACTCTCGCCCCGCTTCAGCTCCTGGTCCGTCCCCTCGAGGTGCGCAAACAGGATCTTTTCGGCCATGGTGAGGTGGCGGCCCAACTTGCGTCGCAGAGCGGCGTGCCGCTCCGGAAAACCGCGGTACAGCTTTCGAATGGCGGTCAGTTGCTCAGACATTATCAGAGCACTCCTTTATGCGGACCACACAACTCAATCGTTATCACCAACGCGAGCGAACCGCAAGGCTCCCGTGCCGCTCAACCTGACGGCAGCAGTCTGACGTACAGCGCGGCCAGCGGCGCCTCGATGTAGCCGAAGACTGCGCTCCCCACCATCATCACGATGACCAGGCTCATCATCCCCATCCGCGCCAGAGCGTCGCCCTGCTGCCTCAGCGGCAGCGGCAAAACTACCCTCAGAATGCCATAGCCGTCCAGCGGCGGAATGGGCAGCAGGTTGAACAGGCCGAGCACCAGACACCACCACGCCGCCCGCGTCAGCACGGCCATGATGTAGACCGGCGGGTACTGCCACACGCCCGGAATCCACAGGATGCCCAGGAGGATGCCCGCGAACAGAAAGTTCGTCACCGGCCCGGCCAGCGACGTCAGAGCGTAATCGCGCAACGGATACCGCATCCGCGACGGGTTGACGGGCGTCATCGCCAGGCAGAACAGCCCTCCGCCAATCAGGTAGAACACCGTCGGGAAGACAATCGCCGTCAGCGGCGGGCTCAGGTGCGGTATCGGGTTCAGGGTGAGCCGCCCGTACCGTCCCGGCGTGGGGTCGCCAAGCCACGACGCCACGAACGCGTGGCCCATCTCGTGAAGACTGGTGGAATAGATCACCAACGCGATGACGCACACCTTGACAATGGGATCAGCTTCCATGGGTGGTCATTTGTCTTTTGTGGGTGGTCATTGGTCAACTGCCAAACGGCGCAATACGCGATTCGCGATTCGTCGCACGGTGGGCGGGACTCTCGGTCCCGCCGGTCGGCCTCCCCTCCCTACTTCACCTTCCTGACCAGCAGATCGTCGAAGCGGATCAGTTCGCCGGAATAGGGAATGCCCCATAGCCCCGCGCGGCCGGCCGTTGGCTTCTCGTTGTCCGCGAACGAAAGCAGCGGCTCCTTCGGTTCCTCCTTGCCGTCCTCCCAGGCCTTGCCCTCGATGACCCAGGCGCCGTCCTGCGCCTTCCGCACGGACAGGGCGAGCACGGTCCACGTGTTGCTCGTCCACGTGTACGGCACGGCCTTCTTCACCTGGTCCGCCTTCAGCACTTCCAGCACCTTCCTCACCGGCTGCAGGCGCAGCATATACCCGCCCACGCCGCCGATGCCGATGCCGAACAGCGGAAAGCGCCGGCCCGACGCCGTGCCAAACACCCGCGCCTGGACCGATACGTTCTCGCTCTCGTTCGGGCCGAACAGGAAGCCGTGCGTATCCAGAGGCGTGGGCGCAAGCTCCAGCACCTTGTTCTTGCCGTCCAGCGCGACGTGGAAGTCGCCCTCGCCGATGACCACGAACCCGAGGTCCGCGGCGCTCTTGCCCACGTCGTCCTTCTCAAAGTCGCTCTTGAAGAGCACGGTGCCCGCTTCTTCGCCACCGTTGGCACAGCACGGCAACGCGACTCCAGCGCACAGGACCGCAAACAGGAAAACGTTGGCTCTCAAACTCATCCCTCCCGATACCGCAGGCGGATGACGAATGACAAACGACAGATGACCGCGTCCGTCATTCATTCCGTAACGCCGGCAGCAGCGGCGCGCGCAACATCGCCCACGTCGCCAGCGCCGCCGAACCCAGCCCGCACGCCACGATCGCCGCCAGCGACAATCCGATGGCACCCCACGGAACCGGCGCGCTGCTGGCCCGCAACGCCGGCGCGACCGCCACAAGCGCCGACAGCACGCCCGCGCCTAACCCCAAGAGTAGCAGCCACGCGTGTTCGCTCAACACCAGCCAGCCGAGATTCGCGCGCGAGAAGCCGATCGCCCGCAGCACGGCCAGCTCCCCGCGGCGTTCGAGCACGTTGCGCAGCACGACGATCCCCAGGCCCAGGCTCCCCAGCAGCATGCCCAGCGCCCCCAGCGCCTGAAACGTTGCCAGGTACGTGTTCTGCACCGCGTTGAACGCCGCCAGCCGCTTGACCGCCGGCGCGGCCTGAAAGCCTTCGTCCTGCAGCGACGAACTCAGGAACTTCGCCACCTCCTCCGCGCGCTCCGGCGCCGCGTCAACCAGGAACTCGCGGTAGCCGCTCTCGGACGGATACAGCTTCACGAACTCCTCCTCGGAAATCAGGACGCTGCCCTGCAGGATGCTGTTGGCGACGGCGCCCAAAACACGAACGCGCCGCAGCTCCCCCTTCTCATCCGGGACTCTCAGCTCGCCGCCGACTTTCATCCCCAGCGCCCACGTCAGCGACTGGTAGTCGCAGACGGCCGGTATGCCGACGTCGAGGTCGCTGGTCCGCTGCAGCAGGAGCCACGGGTTGGCCGGCTTCTGCACGCCGGGGGCGATGGCCGCAAACGTGAAGCCGCCGCGTTCCACGAACGAGCGCGGCACGCCCAGGATGCGCGGCCTCTGCGCGCGGTTCAGGTTCAGGCAGCTCGC
>JAPLOD010000741.1 GCA_026692735.1 Planctomycetota bacterium
CGCCCTCGTCGCGGCGGCCCAGATCGTAGATCGTGCTGCTGCCCGCGTCCGCGCCGGCCGGGTGCCGCCGCGCGTACAGGCACGTGTCTTCCTCCGGTCCGTTGAGCGGCAGCACCAGGTGCCGGATCCCCAGCCGCACCAACTGCTCCAGCCACACCTGCTGGTCGCAGCCGCGCATCAGCGGCTCGCAGGAAGCCACGCCCGCCAGCGCAATCCGGTAGCCGTGCAGCTCAATGAGGCTCGGCCGCAGCGCCTGTACGCTGGCCACGGACGACAGACTGAACTTCTTCACCCGCCCCGCTCCTCTCGTCCCGCCGCTCCTCTCAGCTCGCTGTGAACGGCGTCGGCTGCGACGTGTCCGCCAGCGCCTCGCTGACCTCGCTCGCGCGCAGCCTCGTCAGGTCTCCGCCGGGCGCTCGCAGTACCCGTACCCGCTGGCCGAGCGGCGCCCACGCCCGCGGATCGGTCGGCCCGAACAGCGCCACTGTCGGACAGGCGCGCGCCGCCAGATGCGTCATCCCTGAATCATTGCCCAGAAAACACCGCGCGCAACTGAGTAACGCCAGCACCTCCCGCAGCGGGCGCGATACGGCGCTTTCCCATTGCAGGCCCGCTGGCATCGCGGCCTCGAACTCCTCGCGTACCGCATCGTCCGCCGGCCCGAAGAACACCAGCGGCCTCAAGCCCTGCACTGCGGCCCTGCCCGCCACCTCCGCGAAGCGGCCCGCCGGCCAGCACTTCGCCCGTCCGCCGCTGCCCGGATGAACTGCCACAAAGCCGCCCGCCGGCGGCGCGTCATATCCCATCGCCCCCAGCGCGCGAACGGCCTCCCCTTCTTCCAGCCGCAGAAACACGTCGCTGGAAACCGCGTTGATGCGCAGCGCGGCCTTGATGTGCCTCGCGTCCACCTCCGTCGCCACTGCATCCAGCAGACGCCGTGCCGCGTGCCGCGGCTCCGCTCCCGTTGGGGGCTCGTTCGCTTTCGGAGGATCTCCGACAAGCACGTGCTTCACGCCAGCGGCCTTGAGCGCCTGTTCAACGCCGCCCGTGTCCCCGTTCAGGTACACGATCGCCGTGTCCGTCCGCGCCAACGCGGCCTGCGCCGCGGGACCGAGGCCTAGCCCCGGCGCGAAAAGGCCCAGCCAGTCCCGCACGGCGAAGTCCCGGATGCGCAGCGCCTCATGTGCGACCCTGGCAAAAGCCCAGCTCGCGGGCGTGCCCAGCACGGTGAGACTCTCAGCCCCCGCCAGCCGCAGCGCGTGCAGCGTGGGCAGCGTGAGAACAGCGTCTCCCAGCGCCCCCGGCCGCACAATCAACGTGTGACCCAGACTCATATTCGCCACTAAGAGACTTTACAGCCACGTCTGCCACGAGCAAAGTACAGGAGCTGTAGAGGGGGGTTGATGAGGTCGAGAAGGGGCGCGGTGGCGTGCCAGTACGGAACAAGTTGCGCTGATTCTGGCCCCGGCCACCCCGCCACCCGCCAATTGAATCGCGGCTGAAGGCTCAGGAGCCACCGGTTACCATTCTTTATGCGGGGAAGTCACTTTTCTGATTTTTTTCTTCCATTCATGCAGCCTTTGTGATATACAAGATGATTAGGCAGAGGTGGCGTCGCAAGACAAATTGAACAGAGGTTCTACACTCGGCGTAATTCCAGGATCCACCCTGTCATCGAGTGCTTGTAGCGCAGGC
>JAPLOD010000742.1 GCA_026692735.1 Planctomycetota bacterium
GTACACGCCTCCGGCCTTGCTCGTCGCCAGCACCGGGCTGCGGCGGTACTCCGTTCCCAGCGCGTGGGGGCCGGACCACTTCGGCCTGTCGGAGAAGACCGGCGCGAGGTTCCTGATGTTCTCCGCGGACCGCCACGCGAAGCCGTCGCCTGCCGGCGCCCCGGACTCCAGCCGCACGCTCTCCAGCGGGTTCATCGCCGGGGGCGCGAACGGCTCGGTCGAGGTATCAAGCTGGAACACCGCATCCCGCGCCGGGGTCTCGCGCAGCCGCCCGTGTTCGTCGAAGCGGCCGCAGACGGCGTCGGCCACGACCACGCCGCCGTCCTGCGCGAATTTCCTGAACACGTCGGCTTCGCGGTCGCTCAACGCGATCGTCTGCGGCAGGACGATCGTCTTGATCCGGGCTTCCGGCCGCAGGATCTCTCTGCTCTCCACCTCGGCGCTCGACACGAACCGCCAGTTCAGGCCCAGGTCGTCCAGGAGCTTGCCCCAGCTTTCGCGCAGGCGGAGCTGCCGCGACTCCCGCCGTTCCGCTCCCGTGTCCGCGCCCCAGGCTTCCAGCCACTTGCTGCCGTGCAGGCGTTGCGACTCGAACAGCCAGTGCAGCCGCACGCTGGCCGGCGAATACAGCACTGCCACGCCGTCGTGCCGGCGGCCGACTGCGCCAGCAGGGCGCCCGTCTCGCCATCCAGAGTTCGCAGCGGCGTGGCCAGCGTCTGAGCGAGCGGTGTCGGTTTGCCTTCCGCGTCCAGCAGCGCGCGCTTTGTGCTTCCGGGACCCTCGGCCCCTCCGGAAGCGGATTCGGGCGCCAGGTCATCCCAGAGCAGGACGCCGCGCGGCCCGCCGTCCAACGCGAGGCTCCAGATCGTCCGGCAGGCCTCCGCGGACGCAGCGTTTCCCGGCTCGCCGGCCAGAGGGATCGCCGCCAACGCGGGTTTGCCCGGCGCCAGGTCGCGCCACAGCGCTCTGGCGCAACCGATGTCGTAGCATTCCACGACGTCCAGCGCGCGTGCCAGCCGCGCCCAGTCCCAGCCGCCAAAGGCAGAGGGGCCCAAGGCTCCGGTGATGCCGACTTTGGCGTTGCTGTCGTATTTCCGGATGTACTCCGCGCCATCGCGCAGGACCTTGCTGAAGCAGTAGTCCTGGAAGTCGCGGAAATCAACCCATGGGCCGACGTTCAAGACTCCGTCTCTCAGCCGCAGGCGGGCCTCGTCCGTGGTCATGGGCACGACATCCGTCCATGCCGCAAACTGGGTGTCCCAGGAAGCGTTCAGAGCCTTCAACGTGCCGTAGACATCCCGTTCCAGCCAGCGCTGGAACTCCTCTAGCGCCGCCGGGCTGAAGTCAAAGTCGGCCGCTGCTGCAAGCCGCGTCACGGATGGCTCGGACGCAAGCGAATAGAACAGCGGCGGGTCTTTGGCGTAGTGTTCGGCGTGGCGTTTCAGCTCCTTGGCGAAAGCTTCCGCGAAGGCCTGCGAACACAATGACGGGTCGCGCATGAGGGGTGTGCGGTCGGCGCGGTTGCCGGCCATCGCCGCGATGGTCTTCTCCCACAGCCCGCGTTCGGTGTGGTAGCGGGACAGGAGCTGGCGCGCGATGTTCTCGACGAAGAATGGTGCGTTTCCTTTGCGCAGAGCTTCCCGCCGCGCCGGATGCAGGCGGTATTGCAGGCCACCGCGGATGCCGAGCGTCCGCAGCAGGACCCAGCCGGCCGTTTCTCCCCGCGGCAGCGCGGGGTCAACGGGGAACGCCTGAGGCGGCGTGGCGATGAGCGCGATCCAGCTTTCCCATCGCGAAGCCGTGGGCACAACGAAGCCGCTGCGGACCTGCGTCTGCTTGCCGTCGGCGCCTTCCAGCAGCAGCTCGAACACATGCCACTGCGCCAGCGGGTTCTTGACCTCCACCTTGATCTGGCGTGGCTTGCCTTCGCTGAAGGGCAGGTCCGCCACTCTCACGGTGCCTTGCGACAGGTGGCGGCCGAACTCGTCGCGTACCACATACCGCGCCGTAGCCCTGCGCAGGGCCGTCTCCGGCCCGTACAGGCTGAACACTGCCGTCTGCCCCGGCAGCACTGTCGGGGTTTCCGTGGTGAGCATTGGAGCTTCCCAGTCGTCCGGGTTCTGCGTCGCCGTGCCCTTGGCTGCGGTGCCATCGCCGGGCGTGGCCGGCTTGTCAGCAGGCAGCGGCACGGTCTCCCCCGGCGGCTCAGTGACATTCTCCGCGGTGTCGGCGGGCGGCGCGGCGGGCTCAGCTTTCGCGGGCTCCTTTGGAGGCTCTTTGGGAGGCTGCTTGGCCAGTTCCTTCGGAGGCGCCTTGGCAGGCTCTTTAGGAGGCTCCTTGGTCGGCTCCTTCGCAGCTTCCTTAGATGGCTCCTTCGCGGGTTCCTTTGCAGCCTCCTTGGGCGGCTCCCCTGGCGGCTTTTTCACCGAGTCTTTTTTCGGTTCCGCCTTGACAGGATCGGGGGGCGGCTTGGGAACAGGCGGTGTCTTCGGCTCTGTTGCTTCATCGTCCGGAAGCGGCACGACCTCGGCGTTTTCCCCCGGTTCGGCGGCTGCGGTGCGGGAAGCCTGCGGCGCCGCCGCGCAGACGAACGACGCGGCCACGAAAAGGAGCGTGCTCCTTGAGCAGCTCGCGCGCGCACAGCAGTTCCACAGGCTGGTCATTGCTTCTTCTGCGCTCCGCCAGGCACAGGTAAAAACTCGAGCGTATCGTCGCTCTGGATAAGCTCGCCATGCGGCACGGTCACGCGCGCCCACGTGCCATCCGGTCGCCGTCGTTCGATGACATGCTGCCATTTAGACGAGTCTGGTCCTCCGGCCTTGAACCCAATCCAGCGCACTTCCTCGCTTGTGCCGTCACGCTTGTGGAGCAGCGCCGGCTGGCCGGGAGTCGGCGGGGGTGTCTCTGCGCTCTTGCCCTTCGGGCGTGCCAGGCAGAACGCCAGGATCAGCACCCCAAAGAACCCAGCCGCCATCCATGCCCATGCTCGCCATGGCACCGCGCGCGGCGTCTCTGCTTGCGGGCGCGGCATGTAGCCCGTTTCCTGGGCCTGGGCCTGGACCGCCGCCGCGTCTCGAGGTTGACTCATGACCGTCGGAGCCTGTGACAACGAAGGTTTGGCCGAAGGCACGGTCGGAGCGCTGGTCAACGCGGGGTCCTGTGCTCCGCCCGGTGGCCGCGGTGACCGCGCATTGGCATCCACCAGCGTCTCCCCAAGCGCCGCCGCGCTGGCGGGGACGCTCATCCCGCTGCGGGCCGTGGCGCGCGCGCC
>JAPLOD010000743.1 GCA_026692735.1 Planctomycetota bacterium
GCCAAGCACGCGCAACGGGACCTTGCCGGGCGCCTCGAGGTTCTCGTCCACGGTCCGCAGTTCGTCCTTGCCTTCAGCCTCGGCCGCCGCCGCCAGGACCGACGCGAACACGGAGGCCGCCGTCAGACTGCCGCGGGATGACGTATCCTTCGCATCCCATTGCAGCATGGGCGGGCCGGCCAGCCCGCCCGCGATAGTGGCGAGGAGCGAGTTATGCGCGAACACGACGCGCGCGTCCGCTGGCAGATCGTCGAGGAGTTTCCGAGGCGCATGCTCCGCGGCAAGGTTCAGGCTGCGCGCGACGACCAGGAACGGCCTGTGCGCCCATCCCGGTTGCCGCACGGCGGTCGCCCACGCGCGCAGCGCGGCGATCTCATCGCGGAAAGGCTCCGCTTCCGTCCAGGCGGCAGCCGACGGGAAGGTGTCACGGACCATCGTCCAATCCAGGTGCTCCACGCGGCCAAGCTCCATCCACGGATTGTTGACGCCGAGGGAAATCGAGATGCAGACCGGATGCTCATGCCCATCCATGCCTTTCAGGTGCAGCGCCATCTCCTCAGCCCATTCCTGCACGTCCCGGCGCGCGTGCCGCGCGAGGTCAACCTCGTTGGGTTTCAGCTTCGGATCGTCGGGGTTCTGTTGCAGCGCCGGCCAGCTCAGATCCACCGCATCCATCAGCGCCCAGGACAGCACCGAGCGGTAGGCGCTGTAGCGGGCCGCCAGATAGGTCAGCCTGTTCTGGAAGAGTTTCTTCGCTGTCACGTTGCGGAAGAACTCGGGCGTGGCGGAGAGCGGCCCGTTCTTCTCGCGGAAGTACGGGTGCGACGCGGAGTCCCGCGAAATGGCAGCGCCGTGTTCGGCGAAGACGAGCAGACGGATGTCCCGCGCCTGGGCCGCGCCCAGGATCTGGTCCAGCGCGTCGGCCACGTCAGGGTCGAAGCGGCCTGCATCGGGGCCTTCAAGCGGCAATCCGGAAGGGGTGATGCTTATGCTGCCGGCGTTGCCGCCGCGCCGCGCCAGCTCGATGAAGTGCGCCCGTGTTTCCTCCACCGCGGCTGCGCGTGCCGCGAGGAACTCGGCGCCGGCCGGGATGAAGACGCTGCCGTCATCCAGACGGAACTGCCGCTCGCCCGCCCGCACTTTCACGAACCCCGCGCTCGCCGGCGGCCCGGCGCGGAACGAAAGCGCCTCCCCGCGCGCTTGCCCGGTCGCGGCCACCACCGCGATCCGCACGCCGTAGATGCCTTCCACGGGAGGAGCGAAGCGAAAGCGGAACTCCCCTTCCGCCGGGGCGGGGGCCGGCGCCTCCCAGAAGAAGCAGGGCAGGCGCTTGATGGGGACGTCGCCATCGGGCCTGGGCGGACAGGCGATCTCGGCGACCACGGCCGTCTCCGCCAGGACGAACGGGTTGGCGCCGTTTGCGTACACGCGCACCGCGCCCTCCACGAAATCGCGCGCGGGCGTCTCTTTCCTGTCCAGCTTGAGCGGCGAGATCTCGGGCGGAGCGTCGTCGGGGCCCGCGCCGAGATACACCACGAACGGGCCGAACTCCGCGGGCTGGCGCGGGTCGGGCAGCAGTTGGGCGGTGAGCAGCACCGCGTCCGGCAGGCGCTGCAACGACCAATCCGCGGGGCCGGAGCGCGCGATGGTCACGCGGTAATCCTTCTTTGTCTCGAATGTCCATGCGCGCGCACGCCGCTTGGGCTGGGCCGCGGGCGGCCGGGGATCGCTCTTGGCCGTTTTCCCGCCCAACGGAGCCAGCGGCGCCGGTTCCCGTACGTTGTCCACGAATGTCGCTTCCGGAAGAGCGCCGGAGGCGTCGGGGAAGAACTGGACGGCCAGTTCCAGCAGCGCCGGGAGCGGGAGCTTCTCGCCGGGAACAAGGTCCTCGCGCGAGGGGCCGGTGAACGCGCTGCTGAAAAGCAGGCGGGCCCCCGCCGCCGCCTTTCGCGCACGCAGGATCACGCTCAACCGGTCCTGCTCAGCGCTCTTGGGGATGGGATACTCAACGTCGCGGATCTGCTCATTGTCCGCTTGCAGGACCGCCGCCCCCGCGCCGGCGGCCCGCAGGGCCTCTTGCGCGGCCGCGACGGACATGAGGCGCTCCGCGCCATCCGTGCCGGGAGCGGCGGAGACCGGCCGCACCTGGGCGACCGCCAGCGGCGCCCCGTCCCGGCTCAGCAGCACGCGATGGCCCGGCGCAAGCAGCCGCACCTCGGCGGCCTTGGGTTTGGCGCCCGCCGCGCCCTCGGCCGCGCCCGCATGGAGAGCGCCAAGCAGAGCGGCGCAGTCAATTATTATAACGGATTTTTTTCCAAAACTATGATTTTCTTTGTAGTACCAATTAACTGTTCCATAAATAATGAATCAGGGGCGCCATCCACGCCAGCTTTGGTTCTATAATTAAAGCTCCCGATCGGAACAT
>JAPLOD010000744.1 GCA_026692735.1 Planctomycetota bacterium
TCCACGGAAGCTCCACGGGCAGCCTGCCGCCACGAAGGGTTGAGCGCCTATCCGCCCCTGTAGAACTCCGCCAGCGCCGCGCCCCGCGCCGCCAGCGAATGCACTTGCTCCGCCCGCGGACGCGCGGCACGGCGCAGCGCCACCAGCCGCTCCGGCTCCGCCAGCAGCGCCGCAACAGCCCGCGCCCAGCCTGCCGGATCGTCGGGCAATTGCCTGAGAGCGCACGTCTGGTCCTCGGCCAGTTCGCGCAGGCCCGGCACATCCGCCACGATCAGCGGCACGCCGCAGGCCAGCAGTTCGACGCCCGCGCGCGACGTCCCGTCGCTCCCGCACGCGAAGATCAGTCCCAGATGAAACGCCCCCAACTGCGCCGCAAACTCCTGTAGTCCCAGCTTCCCCACATCAACGAACCGGACGCGCTCCTCGGAAAGCCCACCGTCGCCGTACGCCTCGCGCCACAGCGCGTCGGCCAGTTCGCCCCGCCCGACAAGGAACCCTTTCCACGGAAGCTCCACGGGCAGCCTGCCGAATACCTCGAGCGCGGCACGCTGGCCTCGATCGCCGCCCGTGCGCTCGTTCCTTTTCCACCGGCCCACGTGTACGAGGCGGACCTCCGGCACTGCCACGTGAGCCGCATCGCCGGCGGGGCGAAACAGTTCCGTGTCCACCCCAGGCTGGATGAACTCACTGCGCCTTGCGCCCGCCGCGCGCAGTGTCGCGGCGTGCTCGCGGGCCACGCACACGCAGCCGTCAACGTGCGACGCCAGCCTCCCCAGCATCGGCCACGCCACGCCTTTCGGGTCGCGATGCCACGTGCGCACCAGTGTCGTCGAGAGAGCACGGCCCAACGCGGCCCCCGCCAGCAACTGATCGTCGCTGCGATGCACATGCACCGCGTCAATGTCGTGCTCACGGATCAGCCTGCGCAAGCACCATGCGTCGTGCGGCAGGTGCAGAAGGCGCAGCGCGCCTCGCCCCAGTTTCAGGCCGCCCAGGACCGGCACCCCCGCCGCCGCGCAGGCCTGCATGAGCCCCGTTCCCTGACGGGTCGCGAGGTACGCCTTGTGCCCGGCCGCCAGCAGCGCCTTGACGTCACTCATCGCCGCCGCTGCCGCGCCTGTGGGCCCGCGCCCCGAACTGACATGGAGGACTCTCAATGTCGCGTCTTCCTGAACCCGATGCCCGCGTCCCGTGCGCCTTCACTCCCCGAGTGCCACAGCCAGCTCATCCGGGTTTGGACGCGTGCCGACCAGCCTGCGGAGGTACATGAGCAATTCGCTGCCATCCACCCCCTTTTCGAGACCGTCCGCAAGCTGCTGCTGCAGATGCGCATGCCGGCGTGTGAACGGCGCGCCAGGCGCGGGTTCGGTGCCGCCCAGCAGCACGCGCTCGATCCCTTCCAGCAGCCCCTCGAATCCCTCGCCCGTCGTGGCGGAGACAACGCACGGCTCTCGTCCCGCCAGAAAGCCAAGCCCCGCCGCGCTCTCATCCACGCCCAGGTCCCGTTTGTTCAGGACCAGCAGCACGGGGCCGGCGGCAACGCATTGGCTGACCAGTTCCGCATCCCTGTCGCCCGGCGCCGCGGACCCGTCCAGTACCACCAGCCGCAAATCCGCGCTCTGCGCCGCTTCCTGCCCCCTCCTCTGTGCCTCGCGCTCTACGTCGTCAAGCTCCGCGCCCCACCCCGCCGTATCGGTCAGCAGGACGCTCAACCCGCGCACCTCGACGGGCGTATCCAGCCGGTCAAGCGTGGTGCCCGGCACCGCACTGACAATATGCCGGTCGGCGCGCGCCAGCCGGTTGCCGAGCGTGGATTTCCCCGCGTTCACCGGTCCGACGAGCGCCACGTGGTGCTGCGCCAGCAGACCCGCGGCGGCACGCTGCCGCGCCACCCCCGCCCTGGCCTCCTGCAGCAGCTTGCCACGCCACGCCGTCTCATTGGACCGCATCCCCATCGCCATGTCAAAACCCAGGCGCTCCCAGCGCTGCCGAAACTGCGCATGTCCCAGCAGGAACTCCGCCTGGCGCGCCGTTGCGGCGGCAGACAAGCGCACGCGCGCCTCGATCTCGATGAGCGAAAGCCTGCCGTTCAGGTGCGCGCGCTCCATCAGCTCCGTCCCGCGCCCGCGCGCAAAACCGGCCGCCAGCAGCGCCTCTTCCACCGCGAACACGGCGCCCTGGCCACCGTGACACGAGAGCTCCACCTGCGCGTTGCCGGTCTCGCTGTCCTTCTTGCCAAGCGGCGCCGCCATCACCTCGTCAACGGTTCTGCCCGCGCCGTCAACCAGCCGGCCTAAAAGCAACTCGCCCGTCGCCGCGCTGGTCAGAGGACGCGTGCAGATGAACACGGGGTTCAGATAGAGGCCCGCGTCGTCGCCGTCCAGCACGAGCGTGGCAATGCCGGCGGATCCGCACCCCGTGGCGCGCACGAAGATCGGGGGTTGTCCGCCGGCGTTGTGTCGGGGCATCGTAGCCTCGGTCACGAAGTCCTGGCCCGCCGCGCCTCGGCCTCTTGCCACGCTGCGTGCAGACCCAGGTGGACAAGGTCAGGACGGATGAGCCGCCGGCTTGGCGGAAATGCCTTCAGGAACGCTGCCCGCAAGCCCGCGTCCGACGCTCCCCCACCCGTCAGCACGACGCGCGCACGCCGGCCGAGGGCTTTCAACTGCCCCTTGGCCAGTGCCGCCGCCGCCGCGGCCTGTGCATGATGGACCCCCAGGCGGACCGCCTCCTGCGTGCTGCGCCCGATGTAGCTTGCGCCGGCCGGCCGCGGCCCATGCCGTAGGGGCGCCCCCACGT
>JAPLOD010000745.1 GCA_026692735.1 Planctomycetota bacterium
GCATTGATGGCGCCAGCCTGACACGCCAGACGCTGCGCGTGAGCGACGCCGAACGGCGCGCCGCCTTCCGCAAGACCGATCCGCGGGTCCGCAAAGCCCTCGAACTCAGCGCCGCCCGTATCGCCGACTACCAGCGCCGCCTGATGCCCGCCCCGGTTGTCCCCGTCGCCGCGAGAGGCGGCCCGGCCGGCGTCAGAAGCGGCCTGCTCTGGACGCCGCTGCAACGCGTGGGCCTGTACATCCCGGCGGGCACGGCGCCGCTGTTCTCGTCCGTGCCGATGCTGGCCGTTCCCGCCCAGGTCGCTGGCGTCAGGGATATCGCTCTGGCCACGCCCTGCGACAGACGCGGCGCCGTGAACAATGGCATCCTGTGCGCGTGCGAAATCCTGGGCCTCAGGGAGATCTACAAGCTTGGCGGCGTGCAGGCCATAGCGGCGCTCGCGTTCGGGACGCAGACCGTCCCCCGCGTGGACAAGATTGCCGGCCCGGGGAACCTCTTCGTGATGCTGGCCAAGCGGCTCGTCTTCGGCCACGTGGACATTGACATGCTCGCCGGCCCCAGCGAAGTCCTGATCATCGCCGACGATGCCGCCAGCCCGGGCTACGTGGCGGCGGACATGCTGGCCCAGGCCGAACACGATGTCCTCGCCTCCTGTGTCCTCGTGACCACCAGCCGCATCCTGGCGCAGCGCGTGGTGGCGGAACTGCGCAGGCAACTGGCCAACCTGCCGCGGCGCGTGATCGCCGCCGCCGCGCTCCGCGACTGGGGCCTGATCCTTGTGACGCGCAGCCTCGGCCAGGCTACGGCTCTGGCCAACCGCCTGGCTCCGGAGCACCTCGAGATCATGACGCGGCGCCCGCGCGCGCTCGTCCCGAGACTCACGACCGCCGGCGCCATCTTCGTCGGCGCGCAAGCCACCGAACCGTTAGGCGACTACATGGCCGGACCCAGTCACGCGCTGCCGACGGGCGGCACGGCGCGGGCGTTCTCGGGGGTGAGTGTCTACACATTCCTGCGCCGCACGAGCGTCATCGAAGCCGACGCCCCCGGCATGGCGAAGTTGGCCGCCCCGACCGCCAGCCTGGCGGCGGCCGAAGGGCTGGAGGCCCACCGCCGCGCGGTGGCCATACGCGCGCAATGACCCGGCGCCCCGTGCCCGCGAGCATCCCCCGGCACCGCGCGTGACGCGCAAGGACAAAGCATGGACGGCCAAGCACGTGTTGCCAATGAACCATCCACGGCCGCTGGCGGCATCAAGGCGCAGTTCGTGCTGGTCTGGGCGCTCTTCCTCCTCTCTGGCGCGTGCGGCCTGATCTACGAAGTCCTGTGGTGCCGGCAACTTGGCCTGGTCTTCGGGAACACCGCCCAAAGCCTCTCTGCCGTGCTGACGGCGTTTATGGGCGGGCTGGCAGTAGGGAGCTACGCCGCAGGCCGTCTGTGCACGCGGATCAAGCGCCCGCTGCTGGTGTACGGGTCGCTCGAACTGTTCATCGGCCTGTACTGCGCGCTCCTCCCGCTGCTCTTCTCGGAGCACGGGCCGCTCGTGCCGCTCTACCGTTCTCTGTATGGCGAGACCGGCAGCGG
>JAPLOD010000746.1 GCA_026692735.1 Planctomycetota bacterium
CGCACTTCGGCGGCGTAGCGCGCGGCTTCCTTGTAGCGCCGCAGCGGCTTGCTGTCGTGGCCGAGCAGCCCGTGCCAGTACTGCTCGCGCCCGGCCGTGCAGGTGCGCCAGCGGAACCAGATGTTGGCATCGGAGCCGTGCGCCATCTGCTGGTAGGCGATCTTGCGGATCTCGCCCGGCCGCGGATTGCGCCCGAACGCGCCCCAGCCGCCCGGCCCCGCGGTCTCTTCCATGATCCAGAAGTTCTGGCGCTTCAGCCCGCGCATGACGTCGGCCGCGGCCGAGGCGTCGTACGGAATGTCCGGCTTGCCCCACACGGGGTAATTGTCCCAAGCCACGAAATCCAGGTCTGCGGCGAGGTCGTAGTAGTTGAGGTCGCTGAACAGCCCCATGAAGTTGTGCGTGACGAAATGGTGCGGGCAATGCGCGCGGAGGATGCGCACCTGGTCGCGCTGGAAGCGAACCTGCAGCCACGACGTGAAGCGCTGCCAGTCGAGCAGCAGGCTGGGGTTCTGGCCGCCGGCGTCGTTGCCGGCCTGGATCTCGCCCCAGGTCCCGTACCGGTGCCCCCAGAAATGCGTGCCCCAGGCGCGGTTGAGCGCGTCGAGCGTCCTGTACTTGGCGCGCAGCCAGTCCTGGAAGTCGCCGCGGCAGGTGTCGCAGTAGCACACGGGGCCGCCGAATTCGTTGTCCGTCTGCCAGCCGACGACGTTCGGTGTGCCGCTGAAATGCACGGCCATCTCGCGCGTGATGCGTTCGGAGAGCAGGCGGTACGCGCCGGACGTGAAGCAGTTGTTCTTGCGCACGCCCCACGTGATGCGCGTGCCGTCCTTCTGCATGGCGAGCGTTTCGGGATACTTGCGCGCCACCCACGCCGGCATGACGGCCGTGGGCGTGCCGAGGATCGCCGAGACGCCGTGCTTGTTCAGGACGGCCAGCGCGTCGTCGAGCCGCGCGAAGTCGAAGCGGTCTTCCTCGGGTTCCATGAAGACCCACGCGAACTCCGCCATGCGCACGATGTTGAAGTGCGCCTGTTTCATCCAGCGCGCGTACGTCTCCCACTTTGCTCGTGGCCAGTGTTCCGGGTAGTAGTCAACGCCGATGTACATGAGGAGGCTCCTTGTAGCATGGGCGTCTCGCCCATGTTTCTCTGTATCGCAGGCGTCCTGCCTGCCGGGTGTATGAACAATACGCGAATGCTAGGAGCGCGGTGGGGGAAAGCAAGTCAACAGGTCGTCCGTGGTCAGTCGTCAGTTGCGGCTGATGCCGCCCGTGGCCGCGCCTCCGTTCAGAAATCCTCCGGCGGTTTGGGCGGCTTCACGGCGGCGGGCGGCTCGGCGGGCGGGTCCTTGCGCTTGGTTTTCACGGTCACGCGAAAGCGCACCTGCCCGGCTACGTTTGGCGTGTCGGTCTCCGCTTCGTAACAGTCACTCTTCTCGCGCCGCGTGCCCTTGGCGGACCCCAGTACCTTCTCGTTCTCGTCCACGAACTGAAAGACGACCTCGCTGACCTCGGCGTCCTCGGCCCAGGCCCTGCATTTCAGGATGATGGGCGAGCCGGCGGCGACGATGTTCGTCTCCGCCCGTTTCCCATCCCTCTCCACCATGATCTTGAGGCCGCTGACGAAGGTCACCACGCCGTCTTCGTTCACGCGCCGCGACGTGTCTTCAAACGTCGGCTTCTCTTTGCCGGCGGCGTCGCCCTCCGCGCCCAAGCCGGCAGCGCAGGCGCAGATCACCAGCGGCAAGCAGCGAAGAAAACGACGGCTTCGGCGGAATACGCGCGCCATGGCGGGCCTCGCCTCACACGCAACCATACTGGCGGCCGAAATCGTTACCGAACGACCTTCTAGCGCGCGGAGGCGGATTGGCCAGCGCCTTTTGCACGCGGTCATTGTGGCGGGAAGCCTGCGGAACAGGCTGCTCACGGTCCTACCCGGCGCCACTGGACCTCGCCCCGGGAATCGGTCCCCTCTGAGCTGTCGAAGTTCAGTCGCACTGCATAGCGTTTGCCGGCTTCCACCTGCGGCAGGCTGAGCGTGAAGACGGGCTTGTCCTGCTTGGCGCCGGTGAAGCCGCGATGCGGATCCTTCGCGACCACCTGGCCCTCGCACAGAAGCTCCACGCCGTCGAAGTACATCCCGTGCGCGCCCGCGTGGTACACCACCTGGACTTCGTAGCGTCCCGGCTGCGCGATCTGGTCCGGCGGCACAGCGAGATCGCGCGCGAACTTGCCACGCGTGGTCAGGGACTCGGGGCTCCATTCACCGAGCGGACGCGGGTCAAGCCGGCGGCACTGCACACCGAGCAACTCGAGTCGTTTGACGAGCGCCTCGAGGCGCCCGCGGAACTCGCTGAAGTCCCGCCCCTTCACCGGAGACCAGGCGACCTCCGCCAGCGCACTTGCCCGCGGAAACGCGAAGTACTCCACGTCCTGCGGCGTCCACAGGTACTCGGACCACAGCGTCGCCTGCGGGCCCAGGATGTGCCGGCGGTCCGTTTCCGGCAGAGCGGCGGGCACCGGCTCGAAGGCGTACACGGTGCGCAGCGGGAGGTAGCCGCCGATACACTCCGGTTCGCCCGGGCCGTGCGCCTGCGCATAGTCGAAGTAACAGTGCGACGTCGGCGCCATGACGACATCATGACCGGCTTTGGCCGCCGTGATGCCGCCGTCCATGCCACGCCACGACATCACCGCCGCCCCGGGCGTGAGACCGCCTTCGAGTATCTCGTCCCAGCCGATCATCCGGCGGCCTTTGCCCGTGAGGAACTCCTCAATGCGCTGGTTGAACCAGGTCTGAAGCTGCGCTTCGTTCTTCAGCCCCGCGGCCTTCAGGCGCGCCTGGCACTTCGGGCAGGCCTTCCAGCGATCGCGCGGCGCCTCATCGCCGCCGATGTGGATGAAACGGCAGGGGAACAGCGCGATGACCTCGCCGAGCACGTCCTGCGCGAAGGCAATCGCCTTGTCGTTGCCGGCGCAGAGAATGTCCGGCTCAACGCCCCAGCGCGTACGCACCTGGAACGGCCCGCCGCGGCACGAGAGCTCGGGATACGCCATCAGCGCCCCCAGAACGTGGCCGGGCATCTCGATCTCGGGCACGAGCGTCACGTGCCGCGCCTGCGCGTAGGCCACCAGGCCGCGCATCTGTTCCTGCGTGTAGAAGAACGGCCCGTACGGCGTGCCGTCGCCGCGGTTGCGGTCGCCGTGCTTGGGCGATTCCTTGCGCACGGAGCCAACCTCGGTGAGGCGCGGGTACTTCCTTATCTCGAGGCGCCAGCCCTGGTCGTCGGTGAGGTGCAACTGGAGCACGTTCAGCTTGTGGAGCGCCATCACGTCCACGAGCTTCCGGATGAACTCCGGCGGCATGTAGTGCCGCGCCACGTCGAGCAGCAGGCCGCGCCACGCGAAGCGCGGGGCGTCCTCGATCTCAACGCATGGCGCGGTCCACGACACGGGCTGCGGCGGCAGGCGCCGAGTGTCCCCGGGGATAGAGTCGGGGACCGCCACCGAGACGGCGGTGACCTTGGAGGCGCTGCACACCCACGGCGGCAGCAGTTGCCTGAGCGTGACGCCGCCGTAGAAGAGGCCGGCATCCGCAGCGGCGCGGATCACGACGCGCGCCGGCGTGACGGAAAGCAGGTAGCCTTCGGCGCCAACCTTGGGTTCGAGCGCACGGTCCAGTTCGAGCACAATGCTATCGGTGGGGCGGTCGTCCGCGGTGACGGCCAGCGCAAAACCCGTCGGCAGGCGTAGCGCGGCGGCGAGCCGCTCGG
>JAPLOD010000747.1 GCA_026692735.1 Planctomycetota bacterium
GTGAAGGCGGCGACGAGCCGTGAGGCCGTGTAGGCGATCCAGAAGCCGGAAAGAAGCGCGGAGGCGGAGCCTTCCTTCATCCCCTTGTCCGTCACGTACGTCGTTGCCCAGGCCGCCATCGTTGCCTCGGCGGGCATGTAGAAGAACAGGGCCAGTGCGCAGAGCCACATGACGCCGTCGCCCAGCAGGGCACCGAGGCCCGGGGCGGCGGCCATTGTTGCCGCTTGCGTGGCCGGCGCGGGGGCGACGGCGGGGAAGTGCGTCACACACGCGAGGACGGCAATCACGACGCCCGTGGTCGCCAGCAGGAGCAGGGCGTTTCGCAGCGCGAGCCGCCGCACGAGGAGGGCCACGCCCACAGGGGTGACGAACGAGCCGATGCCGAAGACGAAGCAGCCGAGGTTGAGCGCGTACGCCGGGGTGCCGCCGAAGGCCGGCAACGAGAGCGGGTTGACCACGTTGATGAGCGTCGCCCACGCCGCGCTGAGGAGCAGCGTCGCCACCAGGACCATCCAGTAGGCGGTCGCGTGCGCGAGGAGAGCCAGGCTGACCGCGAAGAGGATCGAGCCGCCGATGACCACGGGCTGCCTGCCCACGAGGTCGCTGACAAAGCCGGCGGCGAACATAGCGGGGATCAGAGTGAAGCCGAAGGCGGCCAGGAGCCCGCCGATGCGCGCCTCGTCAATCTGGAGCTGGCGCGCCAGAGTGACCTTGATGCTGCCGAGCAGGGCGGTGCCCATGCCCGTGGCGACGAGAATGGCGATCACGAGCAGGAGGAGCAGGCTCATCCGTGGTGCCTCCAGACAGGGGCGGGCGCGAGCAAGCGAACAGTATCACGCCTCAGAGCATAGCGCGAGAGACGTAAACGGCCTGACCGGGTGCCTTGTTTCACCTCTTCGCCGGCTCTCCCCCGCCCCCTTCCGGCTTTGGGTTCGCCGCCATGCCGCCCTTCCCCTTCTCCCACGACCACTTCAGGTTCTGCGCCCCGCCTTTCTGCTCGGGACACATCTTGCGATACGCGTGCCACATGTTGTCCACGAAACGGTCGAACGTCCTCCGCTGGTCGGGCTTCCGGCCCGCCTGCTTCGAGAACTGCGTATCGTCTTCGGTCATCCAGCGGTCGCAGTAATCGAAGAAGGCGTCGTGGTTCCACGCCTCCATCCCGCACGTCAGCCGCGCCGCAAGCGCCTCGGGAACCCAGCCGACCGTCGTGCTGCTGCGCCGGTAGTCCTCGCCCCGGTTGTCGAACTCGTCCCACTGCGCCGGCGGCTTCTCCTCGTACGGCTGCCGCGGCCCGTGGTGCGTGACCAACTGGTACAGTGCCGTCGCGCCCGTCCAGCCCTTGCCGTAGTAGGTCGAAGTGTCCTCCTGGCACAACACCGTCTCCGGCAGCGCCTGCATCGCCTTGTCGTCGAGCATCAACCCCGCGAAGACGATGGGCCACTTGCGCCCGCTCAAGATCCCCCCGCCCGCGCTCCACGAGCCACCCGTGCGCGCGCGGCCATTCAGGTCAATGCCGAGTTGCACCAGTCCGACGAGCAGCTTCTCTCTCTGTTCGGCCGGCGCGTCGAGGTGCAGCATCAGGCCGGCGATGCCCGTCATCCGCGCCCATTCGCGCCCGTAAGGCGGGGCGTTCTCCGTCGGCGCGACGTACGGCTCCAGCCAGTCCAACTGGTGGTCGAGCCAGACGCGCTCGAAGTACCGAGCGTACAGCCCGAATTCCGGCGTCTCGGGGACGGGCTTTAGCCGCAACAGGCGTTCGCGTTTGAGCTGCGCTGCGCGATAGATGGGCTTCTCGCTGCCGGTGTACGACGGGCGGAAGGCATCCGCCGGCGGCGGGGCGGCGAGGCAGGTCAGGACGGCGGCGGTGCGCAGCGCGCTGTTGGACTTCTCGAACCAGCCCGTGGGGAAGGCCTCGTTGGGCATCTGCGTGTGGCTGATCGTTGAGACGAGGGACTGGTTGGGTTGGAGCGCCAGCGGGAACTTGGCGCTCAGCTTCGGCTCGTAGTTGATAATCCGCGAATCGTAGCCCTGCGCCGTCTCGTGGCCGGGGTTCACCACCGAGCCGTTCCGCATCCGCTCGTCCACGCGCAGGCCCGTGTCGCCCCAGCGGTTCTTCGTCAGGTTCGTCTGTTCGTCCGCGGGCGGCTTGCCGCACGCGGGCGTGACCGACACGACGGTCACCGGGCCGATGACCCACCCATCGCCGTTGACGAACTTGCCGGTCTTCGCGGGCCGGTCGAACGTCCAGGTGATTCCGTGCTGCGAGAGTTCGGGGCGGTCTTCGCCGGCGGCCACTGCCACCGGCGGCGTGCGGCTCGCGGGCTTGCTCACGTCGGCCTCCTTCGTCTCCGCCGGCCGCGCCGCCTTGCGCGCGGCCTCGATGCGCTGCGCCGCCTTGCGGTCCTTCTCGAAGAGCTCCGTCAGGCTCTTCTCGAAGTCCCTCTCCCCCGCGCGGCCCAGCGCGAGCGCCAGGAGCAGGTGCTTCTCGTGCACGTCGGCGGGCGCGGCCTTCACCAGATCGCGGCAGAGCTTCCACGTTCCCTCGGGACCGAGCGCCTGCCAAGTGAGGCTCACCTCGAGCCCCTGCGCGTTGACGCGGAAGCCCTTCTCGTCGGCAGCGAGGAGCTTGGCGGGCACCTGCGTCCCGGCGCGGATCTCGAAGGACACCGTCAGGTGTTCGGGCGCCTTGGCCTGCTCGATGAGGTACTGCCGGCACGTCGTGAGCGCCGCGGCGGCGTCGGCGGGCGAGGCCGGACCGTCGGCCTTCTTCGCGGGCGAGTCCGGCGCTTCCGCGCCCGGTGCCGCGGGATGAAGCGCGATGGCGAGCAGCAGGAAGCCACACCACAAGGCCGCCGTGCAGCGAGCGCCAATGCCGGCGGGATTCACTGATAGGAAATCCGGTTTTGGCATGAGGTCAGGAATAGCGTGGTGGTTGGGGTAGTCAAGGGGGAGGCCTTTTTTCCTTTTACTTCGGTTCTCGCTCCGCGTTGCCACGGAAGGCCGCCTGGAACTGCGCGACTTCGGCGTCTTCGAGGTGCGCGTCACAAGGCAGTCTGGCATTGAGTCGTCAGGCTGTTCCAGCTCATGCGTCTTCTGCCAACAGACGTCTTGCGGTCGCCGTTGGAATCGCGCTGCGCGCGACACTGATAGACGAGCGCTGACCCCACCTATTTCAAGCACACGATGGTGCCGTCTTGGAGGACGACGCAGACTTTGCCGCCCGCGACCGCAAGGCCCTCGAAAGCCGGGGCGGCGGGCAATCCATGCGTGCCCAGTTTCGTTCCGTCCCTGGCCGAGAGCACCCACAGCTCGCCGCCCGCAGCATCCGGACCGCCGCGCGAAAGGGCCGCCAGGACCGCGCTGCACCCGTCGGCCTTCGCGGCGGCGTCGGGCGTCCTGGCCGACTCCGCGGGACCCGCGATGCTCTTTGACCAGGCTGCGAACGCCGCCTCATCCCGCCCTCCCTCAAGGGCATCCAGCCACATGTAGCCGAACATCTCAGGGACGTGCGACGAGTTGCTGTACGTCCGCGACCACGCCGTGTCCTCGACCGCCTGCGCATCCGTCGGGTTGCGCGCGCTGCGGTTCAGGTTCAGGGACCAGACATGGCTGGGCTTCCCGCCTTTCAGCTCCAGTTCCTTGAACGGAATCTTCACCTCCGCTATCCAGGCCTTTCCCTTCTCCTTCCCGCACTTGACCGTCAGCTCGGGGTTCCACGAGGTGTCGCTCACGCGGGCTTCCTGCGTGATGCCCGCGGGGTTGACGATGATGTGGAAGTACTTCTTCTCGCGGGTGTTCTGCGGGTCAATGAAGAACTCGACGCACTCGTCCTGCCACACGTCGTCGTCGCGCCTGGTCTTGGTGCAGATCACCTTGTCGGGGTCCGCCTTCTCGCAACGGAACGCCAGGTAGAGGTTCTCTGCGTCGCTCAGTATGTAGCAGGTCGTCGCTTCCTTGGGCTTCCCCTTGCCGCCGTCCAGGAAAGAGAAATTCAGAGGGACCGCATTGTCCCGGTAGAGGTCGTCTATCTCGCCGTCAACCTTCGGCGGGGTATCCACTGTGCGCACCCGCACGATGGGGCATGCCACGCTGGGTGCGCTCTTCTCGCTCCCGACGTTGCCCACGGCAGCGAGGGCCTCGACGATGTGCGGCCCGTCCGGCAGTTCCGTCTTCCAGCCTGGCCGGCCCGACATGACGATACAGCGGCTGCTCTTCTTGGTTTCGACGTCCCTGGCCGTCGCCGGATAAACGGTCTGCGATCCGTAGTACACCCGCGGCGGGTAGTCCATGTGCTGATTGTCCGCGGAATACCGCGACTGCATCCAGCCGAAGTGGTGGCCGCCGAAGGAACGGTCCGAAGTGCCTCCGCTTTTGCAGTCGAAGTGGCCGCGGCTGTGGCCGGAGATGGCGACGGTCTTGCCGTCGCTGCACAGAAGGTCCGAGGGCCCGAAGTAGGTGCTGGAAAGCCCCCTCAGGTTCCAGCCGCCGATGGGTCCGTCGTCGGGCTTGACGCGGCGCTCAGACCAGACCGGTTTGCCGGTCTTCAGGTCGAGGGCGTGAACATACAGGCCGCCGTCGGTCTCGGTCGTCCTGCCCGCGACGACGTACCCGAGGTCCCCGACGAGCAACACGCCGTCCACCACCGGCCAGGCGGACTCAATCTGGCCGTAGGCCACCATCCGCCGTTCCGCGGGTGCGGCGCGGAAACGCCAGACCATTTGCCCGTCGTCCGACCGCAGGCAGTAGACCCACCCGTCATGGCAGCCAATGAGACACAGGCCACGATATATCGTCGGCGGCGCGTCCAGCCGCGAGGGCGCGTGGAAGGTCCAGGCGGTCTCTCCGGTCTTGTCGTGCAGAGCGACGACCTGCTGCGCGTGCGTCAGCGACACGAAGACCTTGCCTTCGGCGATGACCGGTTGGGTCACGGGGTCGCCGGAGACCTTGTTCAAGAGCCAGTCGTTATGGAGGACCTCGCCGTGGGGCGTGTTCTTCCAGTCTGCCAGCAGTGTCTTCTTCCACGCTACCGTTAGTTTGGCCGGAAGGCTGCCGGGGACGCAGCCGGTGCGGCGGAGATCGCAGCGGTACATCGGCCACTGGTCCGCAGGCGGCGCGGCCGGAGCTTCCAGCGACGCGGCCGGCCCTTTCTCCAGGCGGCCGTCCTCTTCCGTCTTCACCGCCCCGTCAATGGTCTTGCCGTCGGAGGCGTAGGCGCTGATCCCCGACAGCGCATGGCGGATGCACATGCACTGGTTGCTGTCCGTATACAGCCCGAAGAACATCCCCTGCCCCAAGCCGCAGGTGCCGCCGCAGGCCATGCGCGTGGCTTCGAAGCGGGTGACGCTGCCGTCTTTCCAGTCGGTGAAGTAGATCGGACGGTTGGCGACGAGGAACCGGTCGGTGGCGAAGAGGGCGTGGCAGCGGAAGCCTAGAGTCACGGGCGCCAGCAGGGACCGGCGGACTGCGCCCGTGGCGGGGTCGAGGCCATCCCACTTGTAGGCCTCGCCGCCCTTGGGATTGTGGAAGCCGTCTGTCTTCCTGGCATCGCGGTCGTCGGGGCTTTGCACCCAGACCAGGCCGGAGGCAAAATACGACTCCGGCGATCTGCCCACCGGCTTCTTGGCGGTGTACGACCACGCCTCGGCGCCGTCCTCGCTAGAGAGCGCCGTGTACCTGAAACCGTCCGCGCACAGAAGCAGTTTGTCGCTGAAGGCGAAGGCGATGTCGCCCAGACCCCGGACGTCCCTCTTCCACAGCAGCTTCCCGTCGGCCAGACCGATGCACGCCAGCCCGCCTCGCATGAAGAACACCTTGCCGCCGGCGGCCACGGGGGCACCGGCCGAGCCGCCGTCGGGACTGGCCCACAGCTCCTTCCCCGTCGCGGCCTCGAAGGCGCGCAGGCTCTTCGGCTCAAAGGAGAGCAGCAGGCCGTCCATGAGGATAAGCGCGTGGCAGCCCTCGGTCTTGCCGTACGACCTGACATCTTTGCCGGTCGCGCCGGCGAGGGCCACGAGTTCGCCCGTGCGGCACAAATACACCTCGTTCCCTGAGGCGACGACAAGCCTGTGGTCGAGACCTTTGATGACCTGATGCCACAAGGGCACGCCGTTGAAGGCGTCGCGCGCCATGAACTGCGAGCCGATCAGGTAGTAGTTCCGCCCGTTGACCGAGAGCACGCCGGAGGCGGAGCCGGCGCCGGGAATGTAGAGGCCGCGATGGTTTCCCCAATGCGGCCCCGCAATCCACTGCATCTGGTTGGGCCGTTCGATGAGTTGGTCGCGGGACACCAGGCTGCCGTCGGGCGCGTGGTTCCAGTGCGTCCAGTCGTCCATGCCTGCGGGTCGCGGCTTCTTGAACACCAGCCAGAGGCGCGACTTCCGCTCGAAGCGGAAATCCTTGATGGCGGCCTCGGCTAGCCGTGCTTCAAGGTCCTTGTTCTGCTCCGGCGGCACGCCCAGGCAGGCGACGCCGTTGGGGCAGAGCGCGCGCAGGATTTCCGCCAGCGTCAAGCCCTTCTTGAGAAGCGCCGCGAGGTCCTCGGCCACAAGCAGGTTGACCAGGTTGTTGGCGTGGGGCAGAGGGTTGAGCGGGAGGGCCTCAACGCTGGCGATCCCGGCGAGGCCTTCGCCGGCCAGACGCTGGCGGGCCGCCGCGGCACTCTTGGTTTCGGAACAGATTCCGTGGACCAGAAACGTCCGGCCGCGGGCAAGTTCAGCGAGACTCTGGCACTCGCCAGGCTCCAGCCACACACATACCCCGGCTCCCACACCCGACAACTGGAGGACTTCCTCTGTGAGTCCGCCGGCGGCGGCATTCGCCGCACAGAAGACAATGAGCACAGAAAGCTGACAAATGGGTTTGAGCAAAGGCGGCGCCGACATGGCATGGCCCTCTATCTGGCCTTATCAGTGACGTCCTTCTTGATGCCCTTCAGCTTCTGGACGCAGAGCCAGCAACGCAGCAGATACCCGCACTTGGCGAGGTTCTCCTCGGTAGGCGGGCCTCCGGCGACCCCGTGCGTAAAGTGCACGCCGTCCGACAGGAGCGCGGTCTTCCAGGCGCCGTTCGGCGCGCGCGTTACGAATTCGCCGTAGAGGTCTATGATCGGGATCTTCCTCTCCCGGGCGAGCGCGAGGAAGAGTTCGTTGTACTTCCGGGAGAACTCAAGGGCGCGAGCATCGCTGCGGGGCGCCACCGTCTGGAGCACGGGAATCGTGCCATTGGCGAGGATGGCGTCGAGGATGGCGCCCATGTCTTTGGCGGCGTCCTCGGGCTTGCGGTCGGCGGAGGCGTCATTCGCACCGAGAAGAATGAAGGCCACCTGGGGCTTGTACTTCGCGAGGATGGCCTTGAGCGGCGGGAGGCCGCCCTTGCCGCCCCTGAGATATTCATCTGTACGGACGCCGGAGGCGGCTGTCTCGGACCTGCCGTTGGGGCGGTCCACGGCGCCGTACTGGTGTTCACGCGGCAACCAGGACATATATACACCGAAAGATGACCAAGCTCGACATGTCACTCAAGATCGCGCAGCAGGTCGGCGTTGATGACGTTGTGGCCAAGCAGACCGTGCAGATGACGCTCGACGCCATGATCGAAGCCCTGGCCACGGAAGGCCGCCTGGAGCTGCGCGGTTTCGGCGTTTTCGAGGTGCGCGTCAAAGAGGCGCGCAAAGCCCGCAATCCCAGGACCGGCGCGGGGGACTTCAGTGGCTTTGCTCAACATCAACATGATCTTGTTCTCCTTGTCCAACGGGTAGGCGATCCATAGAGGGAATGGCTGGCATTCAGGCTGGTCCCCACCTGCCGGGGCCGTACGGCGCGCCCCACCAGACTTCTCCAGCAGGGCGCGCCGCTCGGGGAAGGCGGAAGAGCCGGCGGCCACTACGGCCGCGCGACACAGCCCTTCTCGCCGGCGACTTTCACGAACTCGATCGTGGAGCCGTCGCCGATCACGTCCTCGTCGCTGGCCGGGGCGCCGTTGACGCGCACCTGGGCCGAATCGGGGACGTTGAGGACCT
>JAPLOD010000748.1 GCA_026692735.1 Planctomycetota bacterium
TGCGCTTCTGCTGCGGCGTCGCCTTCTGGATGGCGTTCTGCTTCTCGAAGACGGCCACCCTGTACTTCACGTTGGCGATCACACTGGCGTCGCGGAACCAGGCTTCGACAGGCGTGCCGCTGTACGGCTTGCGGCTTTCATTGAGCGCCTTCGTGAACGTTGCCGGGTCGAAATCGTCCAGCGCCTGGCGGACAGCCTTCAGACTGGCTTCCAGTTCCGGCCCGACTTTCGCGGTGAGCTCGTTGAACCGCTTCTGGCGCTCGGCATCCAGGCGCAGCCCCCTGGCCTCCATGTACAGGCTCAGGACCGCGCGGAAACACTTGGGCGATTCCGGCGCGCCGGCGGCATCCACGGCGGCGAACAGCTTGTCCGCGCATTCTTTGACGAGCGCTTCGGGCACGATCACGTCGAACTTGATGTTGTCGCCGCCGGCGTCGAAGGTCTTCGTGAACTTCTGGCCCAGGAACTCGGCGACGAGCGTCACTGCTTTGGCGGACCTGAGATCAAGCGCGTAGCCGCCGCTCCTCCAGGTCGTGGTGCCTGTGCCGTCGCTGGCGCTGATCTTCACCCCGCCGATGCCTTCGCCGATATCGTAGAACTTGTTGGCGTTGCCGTCCTGGTACACGACGCCGCCGGCCATGCGCGGCACGCCGCGGCTGCCGAAGACATGCGTGACCGCGATGCGGCCATCGTGCGGCACGCCGCCCGGGCCGACCTCGCGGTGGCCGCCGGCCATGTTGTCGCGGTGTCCTTTGCTGTGCGCGAAGCCGGCGTGGCTGCCAGCGGGATCGCCGGGATCGCGGAAGCAGTTTTCGCCGCCGGCGAAGCCCCTGTACCCGGATTTGCCGGCCCGCTCGCCGAAGCCTTCGGCGTAGAAACCGGGCTTGCCCTTCTCCTCCACGTGCGTCAGGTTGTTGAGGATCATGTAGTAGCTGTGCTTGCGCGCGGCATCGAGGAGGTTCAGGTTCATAACGAGCGGCGGCCGCGGCTTCATCGCCCGCATCTCGGTCCCGGCGTCGTCCTTGAAGCCCAGTCTGTCGGCTTCGGCCGGCGGCTCGGCGCGGAAGCGGTTCATCAGCTCGAGGATCAACACCTCCTCGGGGCTTGGCTCAGGATCGGGGGGTTGGTAGAGTTCGCAGCGGGCCGGCCCGCTCAGCAAGGCCAGGCTCGTCAACAAGACCGTGGCAACGAATCGCATACGTCCTCCGGCCATTGCCGTACACCGCCCGCGACGAGAGCCACACACGACTACGACGAGCCGTGCTGCGGGGTTCTTAGCCTACGTAACACCATTCCTCTGTCAACCCTTTCACCCGTCACCTGTAGTCTGTAGCCTCCCGCCCGCCACGTGATATGATACGTGCCATGGAGGCGATTGCCCATCTCCCCATCCTGGGGACGCGTATCGCGTCGGTGACCTACGACGAAGCGGTGGCGGTCATCCTGGACAAGGCGGAACGGGAACCTCACGCGCACGCCTACGTCTGCGCGGCGAACGTGCACACGGTGTCGCTGGCGCGGCGCGATGCGGCATTCCGCGAGACGCTCAACGGCGCGCTGCTCGCCGTCCCCGACGGCACGCCGCTGGTGTGGGCGCACCGCATCCTGGGTGGGCGGCGCATTCCCGGCCGCGTGTACGGACCGACACTGATGCTGAAGCTGTGCGAGGGCGCGGCGGAGCGCGGGCTGAGTGTCTATCTGTACGGCGGGGCCGCCGGCGTCCCGGAGAAGCTCGCCGACGTGTTGAAAAGCCGCTGGCCGAAGCTGCAGATCGCCGGCGCCTTCTCGCCCCCTTTCGGCGAACGCGGGCCGGATGACC
>JAPLOD010000749.1 GCA_026692735.1 Planctomycetota bacterium
TGTCAGGCCGCCGTCCTCGCGCGTGATCTCGAGGCGCAGGCCCTCCAGTTTGCCCGAAGGGGCGCGCGCGGGGAGAGCGGCGCCACGGACGGTGCGGCCTTTATCGCGGATCTGGAGCGCCGCCTCGCGAGCGACATCCACCGCCACGCCGCCATCCGCGCTTTCCAGGACGCCGAAGGCGAAGCTCGTTTCCCCCTGGGATTCGCGCGCCAGTTTGAGCTCGATGGCCAGCGGCGCCCCGAACGGCACGGTATGCCGCAGGCGGGTGCCGGCCGGGAGCGCGAAGCCGCTGGACCGGTCCCTCGGGGCGGACGCGGGCCCTGCCGGCATCAGTTCGCAGATCCAGTCCGCGAGGGCGCGCTGCTGATTCTGGCCGCGATAGGTCAGCTCCGCCTCCAGAGCGCCGTCCTTTCGTCCGAGGACCCTCACCTTGGCGCCCAGAAGCCTGGCCAGCTCGCCCTCGGAGACGAGGTCCAGGCGCCAGGCCGGGACGCGAAAGGCGTCCTGCGGCTCGCTGCGGCAGACGTCGTTGTCGGCGGAGAACACTGCGCGGTAGCTCTCGGGGATCGTGCCCAACGGGCTGCCGGAGCGACTCAGGACCTCCGCGCTGCCGGCCAGGACGAGCAGTTCGCCGGTGAAGCCTTTGCCGGTCTTGGTGGCGGTGAGGTAGGCGTGAGCGCCGAGATCGAGGAGGACGGTGCCGGCTTCGGTGCGCACCTCCCACGTCGGCGCGGCTTCACCCGTGGCGGTGTTGGCCACGGGGGCCTTGGCGGGACGCTGGATGCCGACCTCGCCGTGCTCCAGCGCCTGCGAGGAAGGGCTTGCCTTCCTTCACCGGCGTGTGAGGCTCATTGGCCCGCTGGTAGAACTGTTCCACCTTGCCGACCGTCAAGCTCAACGAGCCCAGCGGCGCGCGCGGCGCGTTCGACGCGCTCGAATCGGGATAGGCGAGAATGAGCGCCAGCAGTCCGCAGCCGGCCGCCACCGCCAGGAGCAGCCGGGCGGGGAAGAGCGGGCGGGGCGGGGGCGGCTTCTCGGCTACGCGGCTCATCCGCGCGGCGCGCCGGGCTTCCAGCTTCAAGCGTTTGTCAGCGGGCAGGCGGGCGAGGATCTGCTGGAGTTCGGCGGCCGCCTGGGCGCGCACGTCCCGTTCGAACTCCGGGGAGCCCTCCACGGGCCGCATGGAAGGCACGGCCTCCAAAGCCTTGCCGGTGCCCTTCAATTCCTTGTAGGTGCGCATGCAGGTGGCGCAGAGGCTGAGATGCTCCTGCACCAGCACCGCCTCGGACTCGGGCAGTTCGTCTAACAGGAAATCGGCGAGGCGCTCGCCGCAGGTTGCGCAGTCCATGGCCATACACCATTGTCTACACCATGCGGCGCGGAAAAGGCTGGCGAGCGACGCCGCAGGAAGACCGGCGGCTGGAAGCTGTTCTCCGTCTATCCCGCACTTTGCCGTACTTGTTTCGCATTTTGGCTTTCTGTCTGTGCCGGGTGGCCCCGAAAGATGCTTCAGCGTTTTTCGGGGTGCCGCAGGCACACCCAACCACAAACCACGAACCACAAACCCCAAACCCTGAACCCTGAACCCTGAACCCTAAACCCTGAACCCTAAACCCTGAACCCTTTTCCTATCTGCGTTCATCTGTGTTCATCTGTGTTCATCTGTGTTCATCTGTGGTTCCAAACCGCGCCGCGCTCAACCAAACCCTTCCCGCATCCGCTCCAGCCAGTCGTGAGCCAAC
>JAPLOD010000750.1 GCA_026692735.1 Planctomycetota bacterium
GTTCACCAGCGCTGCGTTGGCGCGCCACACGTCCGCGTTGCGGTCGCGCCACTCCTCGTAGGCGCCGGCCGCCTGCAGTTTCTCGGAATAGTGGTGCTGCTCGTAATACGCCGCCAGTTGCTCGGGTGACAGCCGCGGGCAGGCCCGCCACAGGCCGCAGCCGTGGCAGCGGATGATCTTGATCTCCCCGTAGTCATAGCGGACTTCGCCGGATGCGGCGTTGCAGAGCGGGCAGAGCGGCTCGGTGGCGGTGCCTCTGGCGCTGAAATCCATGTGGAGAACGTAAGACGTGCCACACAAAACGCAACGAGACGATCCCTGGCGTGTCACTCGCTCGTCACGCGGTACCGCACCCGTACACTGTCTCACCTGCTGCGGTCGGCGCCGGCCACCTTGCCCGACAGCCACGCCGTGCACTGAAGCAGGCTATGCGGCCTGGCACCGTGTGGCAGCAATCCAACGTCGGCCACCACGTCAACCTCGCCGGCCGCATTCCGCACCTTCAGCCACCAGAACTGTCCCTTCGTGGATGGGTTGGTCAGCTCGATGGCGTCCAGCACGAAGCCGCACACCATGGCCGATGCGAGCGGCTCGGCCAGAGGCTGCCCGTCCTTCCCGAAGAGGCCGAGGGGAAGCAGCGATTCCGGCGTCAGGCTGAGCGTGCTTCGCGCGGCCCGCTGCCGAAACTCCGTTTCGTCGGCGAAGAGCACGCACTGCTGCGCGAAGGCCGTCAACTGCGCGGAGCAGACCACGGGCAACGACAGGTCCTCGTGCAGCAGAAACTCGGGCGCGTCGAACACGAACGGGCACGCGCCGCGCGTCGGGTCTGCAGCATCCGGCCGCGCCCACGCGCGGAACCCACCCTCCATCGGAAAGCCGCTGCGGCTGATCCGGTGCGTCAGGCCGATGCGCGCGCGCGTCTTGCCGGCGAAATGCGGATTGAGGCCGATGAGTTCGTCCTGCGCATTGACCTGCGCCCAGAGCTCAATGCCGTTGCCGACCGCCCACTCGAGATATGCTCCCTGCGTGCAGCGCCTGGCGCGGCCGTTCTGCAAGCATTTCCGCGCAAGCGCCTCGAGTTCCGCGCCGCCCTCCGCGGCGAAACCAAGGTCCGAAAAATTCGTCGCCACGGCCGCCTCCCTCTGGCCATAGTTTCTACTGCCGCGGCACGCGGGTGCAAACAAACGCCGCTGCTGCGTTCCGAGACGGTCTCTCAGTACATTCTCGTGAGTTCCGCGCCCGGGTAGTACTTGCCCAGTATCTGCGCGTATGAGTACCCCGCCTGCGCCATGCCCTGCGAACCCCATTGGCACAACCCGACGCCGTGGCCGAAGCCGGCGCCGGCGATCTCCAGCGCCGCGCCCGTGTCCGTGACCTGCTCAAAGAGCAGCGACTTCAGGTCGCGAGCCCCGATTGCCAGCCGGAACTGGTTCCCCGGCATCGTCCAGGGCCCGCCGCTGGAATGGATGCGCACCTGCACCGCGCGCACCTGCGCCCCCACCGGCGTGCCGGCTGCGTCCAGGAACTCGACCCTGAGTATCGGACCGGCTGGCGAGGAAGGCGATGCCGCTTTCAGTCTCCGCTCCAGGTCCGCCTTGCTCAGCGTGAGTTTCCACCGATACGCCGGGCTTTGCGTGCAGAAGCTGCAGGGCACGCCCGAGAGCGGCCTGAGAGCCGGCTGTTCCGGGAACACATGCGCGCCGGATTCCGTGTGGCCGCCGCAGGTGGAATGGAAATAGGCGGAGAACGGTGCGCCGTTATCGGTGAGCACCAGGCCGCGCGTGGCGCTCACCGCGGCTTTCAGCACCGGGTTGTTGCGGTAGCCGGCCTTGAAGACCTGACTCATGACCGTGCTTTCCACGTCGTACGCCTCGGAACTGCTTCTCCTCATCTGGTTGAACGCGTAGCTGCGGCTGGTGATGGCCTGGGCCTTCAGGGCTTCCGGGTGCCAGCGCTCGAATGGCACTTCGCCGGCCAGCACGCCCAGCAGGTACTCATCCAGGTCCAGGTGCGCGATCACGTTCAACGCGCCGGACCTGGGCGCGCAGTAGATTCGCAGCACGCGCGCCACCTGCTGCCCGTTGACCGACAGCGGTTCGTCGGCACTCGCGCTTTCGATCCGCAACGACGACTCGCCGCCGGCGGCCGCGCCGTTCAGGCTCAGCCCGCCTGCTGCCGGCCGGATATCGAGTGCGGCGTCATCGGACGGCTGCTGCACGACTCGCCCCGCCGCGTTCAGGATGCGCCGGGCCTTGCCGCCGGCGATGTGCACGGCGGGAGCGTCCTTGAGCACGGCCACGCGGATATCCGTCGCGCCTGTTGCCTTCGCGACGGCTTCGCGCGTGGGCAGTTCCCGGACGGTCGTCTCGGTGCTCTTGTGCGAGCTGCGGCACGACAGCAGCCCGGCCAGCCCCGCGACGCAGAACGCCATGAAGCCCAGCCGCAATGCTGAACCTGCGGGGCCTGCCGCGTGCTGGTGGAATGGCCTTCTCCGTCCGGGCATTTGGTCTGTTCCCAGGCCAGAACTCATGCCGGCAGGCCGGCGCGCAACGTTCGCCGCCGGCCTCATGCTGGCTGGAGTATGTGTATCGTCAGCAAAATGGCGCTCGCGGAGCGTTTTGCGCGGCCAGGCCGGCAGACCCGAGCGCTCACCACGTGTTCTCGTGCACGCGCTCTTTCTTGAACCGCACCGGCGTCGGCTTCTTCTCCGCCGGATGTCCAACGACGACGAGCGCCAGCGGCACGACGTGTTCCGGGAGGTTGAGGAACTTGCGGAAGGCCGGAATGCGGTCAGCGTTTGGGTAGACGCCGCACCACACGGTGCCCAGCCCTTTTTCATGCGCGGCCAGCAGGAGGTTCTGCGTGGCCGCGGAACAGTCCGCGATCCAGTTGCCGGGGTACTTCTCGAGTTTCAGGTCGCCGCAGACCAGAATGGCCAGCGGCGCCTCGCGCGCCATCGCCGCGTGCGGGTGGACCGTCTCCACCTTGTCCAGCAAGTCGCGGCGGTTCACCACCACGAACTGCCACGGTTGCGCGTCGCCCGCCGAGGGAGCGTACATGGCCGCCGTGAGCAGTTCTTTGACCACCTCAGCCGGCACGGGCTCCTTCGTGTACTTCCGGATGCTCCGCCGCGTCCGTATCGCCGACATCGTGTCCATGCTGTCCCCCTCTGCTGCAGATCAGGAATCGGGAATCTACTTGGCCCCAACCTCCGCCAGCACGCCCTTCAGCGCGTCCACCGCCGTCTTGAACAGCGCCCCGCCCGTGAAGCCCTGGAACTGGCCGCTGGCGCTCAGATGCGGTTCCAGCGTCAGGTAGCCCGCCCAGCCCGATGAGAAGGCGTCCTTGAGTATCTCGCGCACCTTGCCATCGCCCTGGCCCGCCGGGCATTCTTTCCTGTCGGCCCTGCGGCAGTCCTTGACGTGAATGTCCACGATGTGCTTCTTCAGTTTGCCCCAGGCGGCCAGCGGGTCCTCGTCGCACTGGACGAAGTTGGAGAAATCGAAGCACCCGCGTACGTGGGGAGCGGCGATGTGTTCCAGCACTTCGAGGTGCCGGTCGGCGACGTCGCCGTACAGGCCCTTCTCGTTCTCCACCAGCAGGTTCGCGCCTTCGGCCTTGGCGACGTCGGCGAGCGTCTTCATGCGCTGGAGCACCTCGGTCCTGTGCTTGCCCGGCTCTTCGCCCGCCGGGATGTAGAATGAGAACACGCGGATGACCTTGGTCTCGAAGCCCTTCGCCAGCTTGATAGCTTTCTTCAGCCGCTCCACCTCCGGCTCAAGCGGGTCCGTGATCTTGATCTTCCCGATGGGTGAACCGATACAGGAGAAACGGATGCCGCGGTTGATGAACTGCGGCTTCATGATGGCGACCTGGAAGTCCTCGAACTCCATCACGTTCTTCCCGTTGGCGCCGCGCATCGCACAGAACTTGACGCCGTTGTCGAGCAGGTGGTCCATCTGCACCTGGATGTCGGTCGAGATTTCGTCGGCAAAAGCGGACAGACGGTAGGGCATGGCTGCTTCTCCTTCTCACGTGGCTGCGTCAAGAGAGCACTACACATACACCAACTGGCCGGGGGCAGGCAATGGCGGATTTCGGATTGCAGGCCGGGCAACAGGGCTGAAGTGACCGGCCCCCGCTACTCGCGCAGCTCGACGTCCCAGTACGCGTCCTCCAGGAACCGCTCCCACGACGGCTTGAAGGAGCGGCCCAGCTTGACGCCGACGCGCGTGGCCCACTGGGGCTTGATCGGCCGGCGCTGCAGCTTCATGTTCAGTTCCTGCGGCAGCCGGTCGCCCTTGCGCATATTGCACTTGATACAGGCCAGAACGATATTGCTCCAGGTGCTCGTCCCGCCGCGGCTGCGCGGGATGACGTGGTCCAGCGTCAGCTCATGGCGATCGCGCTTCCTGCCGCAGTACTGGCACGTGTTGTTGTCGCGCTCGAAAATATTGCGCCGCGAGAACCGCACTTCCTTGCTGAAGCGCCCGTTAAAAACGGTCAACACGATCACCTCGGGCACACAGATGGAGAACGTCGCCGAACGGATGCGGCGGGCTTCTTCCTGAGCGGCCTGGCTGGCTTCGACCCAGCCGGCGAAATCGTAGGTGGAGTAGTCCTGGGGAGCAACGATACGTGCGACGTCCTGGAACACCAGCGTCAGCGCGCGCCGCACGGTCGCGACGTTGACCGCCACCCAAGAGCGGTTCAGCACGAGTACCTTTTCCGAAAGGACCATGGCATCCATGGCTCATCCGCCTGCCCTAACGCAATCCGGAAACCCGAAGATAAGTGTCTACTCCCCGAGGCGCTCCCGGTCAAGTGACGGCGCCCCGGCTGTGCTTGCCCCGCTGCCCACAATCGTATAAATGAGGCACACATGTTTCTAGTTACCGGAGCGAGCGGCTTCGTCGGCAATCACGTCGCGCGAGCCTTGCGGCAGCGCGGCGAGCGCGTGCGCATTCTCGTGCGCAAGACCAGCAACCTGGCCCAGCTCGCCGACATGCCCGAACTCGAGAAGACGGTGGGCGACCTGCGCGACAAGGCGTCCCTCGATACTGCCGTCAAGGGCTGCGAGACGGTCTTCCATGTCGCGGCGGACTACCGCTTTGATGTCTCCGATCCCGAGGAGCTCTACAAGAGCAACGTCGAGGGCACGCGCAACCTGCTGGAGGCCGCCGGCAACGCGGGCGTGAAGCGCATCGTCTATACCTCAACGGTAGGCTGCATCGGTTTCGTCGAGAACGGTCTGGGTACCGAAGACACGCCCGTCTCCATCGCGATGATGGTCGGGACGTACAAGCGCACCAAGTTCCAGGCCGAGCAGGCTGTGCTGGAACTGGCCGGAAAGGGCCTGCCGGCCGTCATCGTCAACCCGACCACGCCCGTCGGCGAATACGACGCCAGACCCACGCCGACCGGCGAGATGGTCCTGCGTTTCCTGCGGCGCAAAATGCCGGCGGTGGTTGACACGGGGCTGAACCTGATTGACGTACGGGACTGCGCGCAAGGACATCTGCTGGCTGCCGAGCGCGGCCGGGTCGCCGAACGCTACATCCTCGGCTGCAGGAACATGACGCTCCTTGAGATCATGCAGGCTCTCGGCAAGATCGCCGGCCTTCCGGCGCCCACCATACGCCTGCCGTACGCGGTTGCCTACCTGGCCGCGTGGGCCGATACCAAGCTCGCGCTGCTGCGCGGCAAGACCCCTTCTGTCTCACTCGAAGGCGTCCGCATGGCGAAGAAGAAAATGTGGGTGGACTGCAGCAAGGCGGTCCGCGAGCTGTCGTTGCCGCAGACGCCGCCCGAAGAAGCCCTCGCCCGCGCCGTCGCATGGTACCGCAGCAACGGCAGAGTGTGAGACTTGAGGCTGGCCATCCGCTGCACAATCCGCGATCCAAGCCGCCTGCAGTTGCGCTTTGCCCCCGCGCATCCTACAACGCGCGACATGCCTCACGCCGAACTGGCCATCGTCGCAGCCCTGGAAGAAGAGCTTGCCGCGGTCCGCGCCGCAATCCCAAAGCGCGACCGCGCCGCAGCACTGCTGGTCTGCTGCGGCGTCGGCTGGGATGCCGCCACCCGTGCGGCTGCGAAGCTCCTCGATGCGCCGGAGCCGCCGCGGCTGATCTGTTCCACTGGGTTCTGCGGCGGACTGACGGACCTGACCGCGGTCGGGGATATCGTGCTAGCCAGCGTTACACCGTTGACCCGGCGGCGCCTGAACCGGATTCGCTGCGGGAGGCGCTGGCCCGCGCGGGACTTCGCTGCCACACCGGAGCCATTGTCTCGGTGCGAGAGCCGGTGACGAGAGGCGCGGACAAACGCGCTCTCGGGCTGGCACGGCAGGCGCTGGCCGCGGACATGGAATCGTTCGCCATGGCCGAACGCGCCGGCACGAAGGCCGCCGTGTGCGCGCTGCGCGTGGTCAGCGACGCTGTGGGCGACGAACTGCCCGCCGAAGTCGGCACGTTTCTCGACGAGAAGGGCAGCGTGCGCGTGGGCCGGGTGGCACGCTACGCGCTCCGCGGCCCAGCCAGCATCCGGACACTGCGCGCGCTGAAGGCCCGCCGCGACCGTTCCCTCGCCGGTCTCACCGCCGCGTGGCGCGTCGTGTGGCCGCTGCTGCGCCGCTGAGGCTAGCCGGTCGGGAGTCCCTTTGGCATTCGGATTCCGGATTCCGGGTTCCGGCGTTTCGTCGCCCTACCTCGCTCCCCGTCCCGGCCCCGGCCTGGGTGGCCCCGTGACGAACTGCGTCTTCCCGGTCAAAGGCGGGGGCGGCGGCGGCTTGGGTGGTGCGGCCGGCGCCCCAGGGGCCGCGGGTTTCTCGGCTTCCCTGGCAAGGGCGTCGAAGCGCGTCCTGTCGCGGGCCTTGGCGGCGGCCTCCGCCGGCGTAATGGCCTTCGCTTCCACTTTCTTCATCAGCGCATCATCCAGCATCACCATGCCGTCCATGCCGCCGGACTGGATCATGGTGCTGAGCTTCGAGATGTACCCTTCGCGGATCGCCGAGGCCACGCCCGGCGTGCCGATCAACACTTCGTTGGCGGCGCACCGCCCGCTGCCGTCCGCCTTTGTTGCGAGCACCTGCGCGGACACGGCTCGCAGGGTGTTGGCGAGCATCGCGCGGACCCAGTGCTGCTGCTCCGCTTCAAACGCGGAGACAATATGGTCCAGCGCGCGTACGACGGAACTGCTGCGCAGCGTGCCGAACACCAGAGCGCCCGTCTCCGCCGTGGTCAACGCCAGCGAGATGACCTCGCTGTCGTGGAACTCACCGGCATAGATGACGTCGAACCCCTCCCGCCCGGCCTCGCGCAGGGCCGCCGCCAGACTGCGCGCGTGCAGCCCGATGTCGCGCTGGACCACGCTCGAGCGGCGCGGCACGAGCACGTATTCGATCGGATCTTCGAGGGTCAGGATGCGGCGGCTCTGATTGAGGTTGATCTCCTGGCACAGCGCGGCCACGGTGGTTGACACGCCCGAGCCCGTCGGCCCCGCCAGCAGGACCAGGCCGGCGTGGAGCTGGGCGAGGTCCTTCATGGCCGGCGCCAGGCCCAGGTCCTGCAGCGGCGGCGCCTCGCCCGGGATGAACCGGCACACCGCTCCCCACCCGGACGCCTGCCGGTAACAGTTCACTCGGAAGCGCGTATGCCCGTCCGGCGCGTAGGCGAACGTGCCGTCTCCCGTGCGCTCGATCCTCTCCCAGCGCTGCGGCGGGGCGATCTCCCTCAGCAGTGCGGCCAGGCCGTCGTGGGCCAGCGCCGGTTCGTTGGGCAGCGCGGCCAGGTGGCCGTGCTTGCGCAGCCAGGGCGGCTGGCCTTCCGCGAGGTGCAGGTCTGAGCCGCCCGCTTCTTTCACGCGGGCAAGAAGGCGGTCAATAGCGGCCATTGTGTGTGGTCCTCCGCCGGTTCCTCTCTCATATGTCCCGGGCTGCGAAATGGCAACTGCTGAACGTGCCGCGCCGCCTTCACAATCTCTTCCAGGAGTCCGGGTCCTGTTCCCACGGCTTGCGCGGTTCCTCCTCCTCACTGAGGTTGCCGTACTCGCCCAACTGCTTGCGGATGTGCCAGCTTGAATATGCCAGCACGCCGAAGAACGCCGCCGGGTACAACCCCCAGGTGGGATCGTAGATGTACAGGCCGATCCCCAGTCCGGACGCGACGAGCGCGACATACAGCGAGACCGTGACCACGAAACGATCGCCGCGCCGCGGCGCTCTCCACTGCACCACCTCCCGCAAGACTTGCCCGCCGTCGAGGGGCAGAATGGGGAAGAAGTTCACGCAGCCCCACACCAGGTTGACCCAGACGAGACAGGCGAGCGCGCGGTCCAGGTACGCGTTGCCGCGGATGCCGAGGTAGCCGTGGGCCATGGCCCACTGCAACCCGAACGCCAGGCCGCCCAGGACGAAACCCGCCCCCGCGCCCCATAGCAGCATGAAGATGCTCGGCCACCGCGGCGGCAGACTGTGCCGATGGATGCAGAGCCCGCCGAAATGGTACAAAACCACGCTGTCCGCTTTGCAGCCGTAATACTGGCCGCAAAAGGCATGGCCGAACTCATGGACCAGGATCGAGACAAAAATGCAGACAATGTAGGTGAGCGTCACGGGAAAGGGCTGGTTCTCCTGGTAGCTCAGCAGCAGGGCCATGAGCCAGAAGAACGGGTGCACGCGCACCAAGACGCCACACATCCGCCACTTCAGGTCCCACTGCGTCCGCGGCGGCTCCAGAAGCATCATGAGGGCATTTTAGAGTTCCGATTTGCGATTTGCGATTGGTTTTTGCCATTCCAGAACGCACAATCGGGAAGCACATATGCCGCGTCCTGTCGCTCTGATCACGGGCGCGTCCGGAGGGATCGGGCGCGCGTGCGCACTGGCTCTTGCCAATGGCGCCGGCGGCGCTGCCGCGCTGCAGCCGCACGACGTGGCTCTGCAGTACCAGAAGAACGGCGCCGCCGCGGAGGCGCTCGCGGCGCAGTTGGCGCACAGCGGCGCGGTCCGCGCGGCGGCTTTCCAGGCCGACCTGGCCGTTCCCGGCGCGGCTGAAGCGCTGGTTGAGCAGGTCGCCGCGGCACTCGGCCCCCCGACGGTGCTCATCCATGCCGCCGGCCACATCGTCGAGAAACCGATCGCCTTCACGAAGCCGGAAGAGTGGGACGCGCTGCTGGCCGTGCACGCCATTGCCGGCGCGGCGCTGTCCAAGGCGCTGGCGCGCCATCTGCGCAAGAGCGAATGCGGCCGCGTCGTCTTCATCGGCAGCCTGGCCGGTGTGCTCGGACTGGGCAACGGCGCCGCGTATGCCGCCGCCAAGGGCGCCTTGCAGGGACTGTGCAAGACCCTGGCGCTGGAAGCTGCGCGCTGGCGCACGACGGTGAACGTGATAGCGCCAGGGTTTGTTGACACCGCGTTGACCGCGGGCCACGATAGGGAACGGCGCGAGCAGGCCTGCCAGGGGATTCCGCTCGGGCGCTATGGCACGCCGGCGGAAGTGGCTGCCCTCGCGGCCTTCTTGTGTTCGCCGCAGGCAGCGTACATCACCGGTCAGACGATCGTGATAGACGGCGGGATGAGTTTGGGATGAAGCGCTCGCGATGTGGCCTGAGGTGTGGTGGACTGCGGCGCATTCGGTGCGCTGGCCGCTGGCTCGTCGTTTTCTCGCTGCTGGCCGCGTTCTGCCCCGCGCGCGCTCTGGCCGTCGAGTATCCCCAGAATGAGCTGAACCAGGGCGGGGGCTACGACGAAGTCATACGCGACCTGCTCAAGAACCTGAGCCGCGACAGCACCGTCGCCCAGGATTCGGCCCTCAAGCTGGCGAAGCTGGGCAAGCGCGCTGTCCCGGTGCTCACGGAACTGCTCAACGCCAATCTCGCCCCGGAACCGAAGGCTGAGGAGAAATCCGCGGCCCCGCCCCCCAAAGGCAACCCGCAACTGGCGTTCTATGCGGTGGTCGCGCTGTCGAGGATCAAGGCACCGGAGGCCGCTAAGCCGTTGATGCCGCTGTTGAACAACGACAAGGCTCGGCCCGAATTGCGCACCGTGGCGATCGAAGCCATGGGCCTGGAGTTCCTCGAGGAGAGCGCGCCCGTGCTGCAGAAAATCGCCGCCGGCGATGCCGATAGCCAGTTGCGCAAGAAAGCCTACGGCCAGCTCTCGATCATGCCGAACTTCTGGGCCAGGTCCGAGAAACTCTTCGTGGACGCGCTCTCCGATCCCGACGACGATATCCGCGCGCTGGCCGCCAAGCAGTGCTGGTACGCCCCCATCTACCAGAGCGCCACGGACAAGCTGGTCGAGCTTGCCGAAAAGGACCCTCAGCCGCCGATCCGCCTGAACGCCATGCTGGCCTTGTCGCGCATGCGGCCGCGCAGAGCCGTGCCGGCCTTGGTGCGGGTCTGCGTTGATGCGGACACCGCCCCGGCCGTGCAGCGGCAGGCGCTGCATGCCTTGAACGCCATCACGGGTGTGACGCTGAAAGACGCGAAAGGCTTACGCACGTGGTGGGAGAAGTTCGGCGAAGCGGAGTACGCCAAGCTGGAAGCCCCGCCCAAAGCCCCCGATGCCGCTGTGCCCCCGCAGAGGCCGCCCCAGCCTGTGAGCCCTCCGCCCGACGGCGCGGCCCCGGAAAAGAAGCCCAGCCCATGACGCATAGGCCGGCCAATCCCAGCCCTTTGGCCGAGCAGGCGCCCGCGCTCCCGCTGCCGCCGGCGCGTGCGCCGGAGTTCGTCGGCCGCCTGGTGATCTGCATCAGCCTTGCCGCGCTCCTGTACGCGTTGTGGTCTCCCAGGCTTGAAGCCGCAGCGGCCTGGACGGACAAAGAACTGCGAGTGTTGCCGCGGATGAGTGTGTTCGTGCTGGGCGCGCTGGTGGCGCTGATCCTCCAGGGCGCGCGTCCCAGCGGCCGGGCCCTGCTGGGTCTCGGGTTGCTCGCCGCCGCAAGCGCTCTGGGGCTGCTGCCGTGGGCTGAACTGTGGGGCATGCCGGCGGCCGCGCCGGATGGCGAACTGGCTGCGGACAGCGCCCGCTGCGCCTCTGACGGCGGCGTGGGTGCGGGCCGGCTGATGCTGCTGGCCGGACCATGCTTGCAGTGGCTGCGGTTCGAGGTGTCGTTCTTCAGTGCGCTTCTGCTGGGGACGTGGCTGGGCCGCGGCATCCGATCCTCAAGCCAGCTCGTGATGTTGCTGCTCTGCGCCGTCGCCGGCGACGTGTGGCTCAGCACCTTCCATGTGCCCGAATCCGCCGCCGCCACGAACCCGTTGCGCCTGCTGCGCCTGCCCTGGCCGCCGGTCGTCGGGCACCTGGGGTTGAGCCCGGCGTTCACCGATCTGCTCATCCTGAGCGCCACGGTGGAAGCGGGGCGCAACCTGCAGTTCCACATGCTCTCGGTCGTTCTGGGCGCGGTGGCGGGCTACTCTGCCGCTTCGTTTCTGGCGCTGGAGCCGTGGCCGGCGTGGCCCGCGCTGTCCATGCTGATGCTGACCAGTGGCGTGCTGGTGGCCTGCTGGCCCGACCTGAAATGCAGCGCGCGAGACATGGGGCGGGCACTGCTGGCCGGCGCTGTGGTCCTGGCCGCTTTGCTGGCCATTGCCTCGCTGCACCGGGCCCTGCACCCGGTCCCCGAGCCGCCCGCGAATCCCGCACGGTACCACCAGGCGGTGTGAAAACGAAAATGGCTATTGGCTGGGTGTGCCGCATGCCAGCGGCCCCAGCCAATAGCCAAGCAACCTTGCGCCCTTATTCCTTCACGTCTTAGTTCGGGATGTAGACCTTCGTCCCCACCGGCAGCTTGTTCGGATCCTTGAACTGGTTCGCCGCCACGATCTGCTTCACGTTGACGTTGTACTTGCGGGACAGCCCGTACAGCGTCTCGCCCTTGGCCAGAACGTGGTAGCGCCCGGCGCCCGCTTTCGCGTCCGCAGCAGGAGCGGGTACGGCCGCGGCCATTGGCGCCGGCGAACGTGCCGGTTCGATGAACACGGGCAGTTCGCGGCTTTCGCCGTTCTTCTGCGCCGCCAGATCATCGCCGGTGGCCGTGACCGGGATGGCAGGCGCCTGGGCTGGCGTGGATTCCACCGGCCGGACCGGCTCGCTCAACGTCTGTGGCGGCGGCGTCTGCGCGTCGGCTGCCGCGGTCTTGCCGCAACCGCTGCATGTCAGCAGCGCCCCCATGGCCACGACCGCCGAGGCCAGACAAAGAATTCGTGAAGATGTGGTGAACATGTGACCCCCCCGGATCAAAACAGGCCCAGGCACATCAGCCTGTTCACTTCCTGGCAGGCTCCAGAAGCCTGCGCATCGCCTGATATATGCGGTTTCGTCTTTGCCGGGGCAGGACTTGAGTGCTTCCTGAGGAATTCGACGCCCAATCACGCCTTGGTGATCGTGTGCTTGTTCTTCTCCCACCACGCTTCCCACTGGGCGATGGCGGCGGCGCGCTCCGCCTCAGAGCCCTTGGCCTTGAAGCTGATGAACTGCCGGGTCATCACCATCAGCGCGTTGGCGGCCAGGCCGCGCACGCGCGGATCATGGTCGCGTAGGAAGCGGATGAAATACGGTATCGCCTGCTGAGCGCGCAGGCTCGCCAGCGCTTCGATCACCGGACCGTAGGCGCCGAAGACCGGGTTGTCCAGCAACGCCAGCAGCGCGGGCACGGCCGACTTGTCGCCCAGCTTGCCGAGCGCCTCGGCGGCCGCAAAGCGCACCGCGCCTACGCCATCGCTGAGCAGGCGTGTCAGGTGCGCCGCGGCGCGCTGGTCGCCGAGGGCGCCAAGCTCCTCGCAGGCATCGCGGCGCACTTCCCACACCCGGTGGTTCAGGTCGCGGAGCAACGATTCGTACGTGGGGGCTGCCGACGTTGCTGCGGACCCGGGCGGCGGGACAGGTGAGGACGTTGGTACTGGCTCAGTTGCCACGTTCCTGACCTCGGGACCGCCTCCATCAACCGTGGACTCCCTCCGTGCCGCAACTGGCCGCGATCACGGCGTGGTCCGCGGAGGAGGGACTTCCTGTGCAGCTTAGTGGCACGGTGAAGCCAGTCAAGGGAGTAGCGTATCGGTTGCGAGAGACGCGCGTGGTGCAGAAACGCTCTCGCTGCGGTTGCCGGCAGTTCAGGAATCAGGCGACGTGTTACTGTTTCTCCCTGCCGAAGCGCCGCTCCAGGTAGTTGAACAGCCGCGGCTGTGTTCCCGGCGCACCGTTCCGCACGGACTCCTCCTGCAAGCGCCGCGCCTGGTCCCAGGCCGCGGCTTTCTCGGGCGTCTGCTGCATGCCGGTCAGCTCAAAGCTGAGCGCCAGCAGCAGCGCGGCGTGAGCGCGTTCGGCGGGAGCATCCATGGCCGTCACCAGCTTCGTGCCCGTAGCGGTCAGATACGCGTACAGGTGCGCCAGCAGCGCGGCGT
>JAPLOD010000751.1 GCA_026692735.1 Planctomycetota bacterium
GGATATCAGTGCGCTTGATGTCCGAGTCCTTGACGTAGCCCTCGGTGGCGATGGCGCGCACGGTGGCGTCAACCAGTCGGTCATGCGAGAGCGTGGCGTATCTGCTGGTCGTGCATCCGGACAGCAGGACTATGGCCGGCAATGTACAGGTTACGAGGAACGTGCGCACGAGACCCCCCCTCCAACGGACCTTTGCTCCCTAAGACTAGCGTGCTCCTCCGGACTGCGCCAGCCGAAGTTGGGGCCAATGGCCGGCCGCCGGCGGATCACTCAAACTGCTTGTAGTACGTCTCGACGGTTGCGCAATCCACCGTTGCGTCGAACGGCATCGCGAGCCGCTCATAGAACTTGCGGCGGGCGCGCATGTCGGCCAGAAGCACGGCGCGCGCGTGCACCGCCACCTCGGCGGCCTTCTCCAAAGGCACGACCACAACGCCGTCGTCGTCGCAGCCGACAATGTCGCCCGGACGCACTTGCGCGCCCCCGCAGCCGATGGGCACGTTGATGTCGGCAACCTCAATCCGGCCCGGGATGATCGTCCTGCCGCGCGCCCGCGCGCAGATGGGCGTCTTCTGCAGGGCGAGTTCCGCAGTGTCGCGGCAGCAGCCGTCGGTGATGATGCCGACGGCCCCGTCGGCGACGGCGCCGAGGCTGTTGGCGGAACCCCAGAAGCCGACCTCGCGCGCACCGCCCGTGTTCGTGACGATGACGTGGCCGGGCTGGATGAGCCCGCCGGTGCCCTTGTTGCCGACTTCCCTGAACCAGATGCCGTGCGCGTCCACGATCTCCGGCGTCGTGGTGAGCTTCCACATGGGGCGCTGAGCGGGCACGCAGCGGACGGTCAGGGCCACGCCCCAGAACTTCATCCCCGCCCACAGCGGGCGGATCTCCGGGGACATGAGGCAGAGGTCGAAGTAGCCGATGCCGTCGAGGGCGTCGCAGACATCGGCAAGGCGCAGGTATCTGTAGAGCTTGCGCAGCTCGAAGGGATCGGGTGTCGGCATGAGCAGGGATTATCCCGGCAGCGCGCGGGGTTTCAAAACTCAAAACGGAGAATACGGGATCCACGGCTGGCCGCGGTCGGACGGGGGCATCACTTCCTCAAGGGCTGACCCAGATCCACGACCATGAAGTAGCCGTCATCGTGGATCTTCTTGCGGCAGCGGGGCAGTCCCTTGAGATCCTTGTGAAACGCGACGGTGGCCAGCGCCTCCGGCCGCTGGACCATGTGTTCCGGGCGCAAGATACGTGGCGTCGTGACCTCGGGCCCGTGATTGGCCTCGTCGCGATAGGAGTAGATCACGTACGAGACGCCGTTCGCGGTCAGGTACTCAGCAAGCGCCTCCGGACCCTCTCCCAGCGGCATTCCGGGCGGCGGACTGAACATGCCGGGACGGTCGGCTACATACACGGGGTTGCGGCTGAAATCCATGAGGGAGGGCCACGCCGCCCTCACCAGGATTCGCGCGCCCGGCGGGACAGATTCCTGCGCGCCGGCGGTGAACCGCCAGCGTTTGACGTCGCGGGCGTCCTCCTCGGCGGACGATGCCAGTTGTGGCAGCGCCTTGCTTAAGCGCTGCCACGGTTTTGGGGGCCAGGGACGGCTGAACCCGGACGCCGCGGCGACCAGGAGCAGCAGCGCGACGCCCAGGACCGGGTGGGCGCGGCCGCCCGGTATGCCTGTGCCTCCTTCGCTTTTCCTGAACGCAAAGCACACGAGCATGCTCAACGCTGCGATGTCCATGGGGAAACTGAACCGCACTGCAGCAACGCGGGAGGCCGCCGAGGCCAGGGCCAGCGACGCGACGACCGTCGCCGGCAGCAGCGCCAGGGCCGGCCAGTTCTGCGGTGTCCGCCAGGGGCGGCTCAGCAGCCAGGCCAGGCCGGCCACCTCGAGGATGACCAGAAGATAGTCGCTCTGGCTGGCCAACAGGGTTTGAGCCAGGTCGCCGTCGCCGAAGGGGGACCAGAAGGAGGGGTTGAACACCGAGCCATGATTGCCGCGTCCCAGAAGCGGGAAGAGAAGAGTGCCGCCGGAACGGTACATGGCGATCATCCAGGGCAGCAGCAAGAGCGTGCTCAGCGCTGCGACACCGGCGATCTCCCGCAGGGCGTTGCGCCATTCGCCACGCTGGCTGAGGCGCAGGCAGTGGAATCCAAGAAAGGCGCACACCGTGACAGGCACGAACGTGGTCTTCAGGCAGCAGAGGCAGGAGAACACCAGAGCCAGGAGCACACTGTGCCTGAGGCGGTCACTGGCGCTGTCGCAGAGCAGCTCCATGGTCAGGACCAGACTCAGCAACATTGCGGCTCCCAGACGCAGTGCCGACACGTTCACGTGCGGCAGAGGGGCCAGCGTCACGAAGAGCATCAGCAGGATGGCCTGGCGCGCCGGCACGCCGGCTCTGCCGCGGGCGTGGTGGATCAGGCCCAGCGTGATCACCAGTCCCAGGCCCGCGTCGAGGAGGTTCAAGTACCTGAACGACACCACGGACAGCAGCAGCGTTGCCAGGAATGACTGCCCGCCCAGCGACGAGAGGTGCAGGATTCCGCTGAAGGGATCGGGGCCGGACGACCCGGCCTGCAGCATCCGCTCGGCAAAGACGAAATAGGACTGCAGATCGTCGGCGAAGTTCGGATCGGCGTACCACGTCCAGACCGCCACGTCCGCGGCCAGGCATGGCAGCAGGAGCAGCCACAGGGCCGCGGTCCAGCGATCGGGAGCGAACAGTGCTTTCAGCCTGGCGACCATGGCGGAGTCGGGCCTGGCGCCGCGCATCTTCCCGCGCACGAAGAAAGCCACGCCCACGAAGACATAGAGGAGCACGATCCTGACGGAGACGAGGCCGCCGAAGTTGAGCAGCCCGCCGACGGCGGTTGTCAGGGCGATGCCCCAGGTGGCCTGCAGGCCCCAGTGCACGTCGCTCTGGCGGTACAACAGCCGGTTAACCGCGAATCCCCAGCCTATGAACGACACTAGAACGCAGAGTGTCCAGGCGTAGGCGAGCAATATGTGCATGCGCTTTCTTTCGCGTCGTCCTCCACAGGCCGGATTATACGAACGCTGAGGCGCGGTTACAACGCGCTTCGTCTCACGGGGCTTGCCTGCGGCGCGGCGCCAATCACGCCGGCCATGTTGCGTGGCAAATTCCCGGGAAATGGCTACAGTGCAGGATTCCGGGGACACGTTCAACGTCGAACATGTCCCCGGAATCCGGCCGGGAGACACCGATGAAGACGAGACCTTTGGGCAAGACGGGCCTGCGCGTCAGCGAACTGGCGCTGGGCGGACTGTTCCTTTCCTCAATGGGCGGCGACTTCAAGCAGGCGCGCGCCGCGACGCTGCGGGCGCTGAAACTGGGCGTCAACTACGTTGACACGGCGCCGGGCTACCTGAACAGCGAGGAAGTGCTGGGCGGAATCCTGAAGGAGGTGGACCAACCCCTGATCCTCTCGACCAAACTCGGCGGCCGGCCCAAGCCGTTCCAGCCGCAGAACAAGGACTGTTTGCGGCGCTCGGTGGAGATGAGCCTCGAGGCGCTCGGCCGCAAACAGATTGACATCCTGATGATCCATGAACCCGACCGGCCGAACGAATACGACTGGTGGACGGACAACGAGAAGCTGACCGGCCCCGTCCTGGAACTGCTCGACGAACTGAAGAAGGAAGGCGTTATCCGCTGCACGGGCTTGGGCGGCACGACGGCCTACAATCTTGCGCGCCTGATCCGCACGGGCCGTTTCGACGTGGTGCTGACCGCCTTCAACTACAGCCTGCTGTGGCGCGAGGCGGAGCATGAGATCATCCCCGCCGCCGTTGAACACAAGGTGGGCCTCGTCATCGGTTCCCCGCTGCAGCAGGGCGCGCTGGCGCGGCGCTACGACGACCAGGTCGCGCACGGCGCAGGGTGGATGAGCCTGCCGCGCCGCAAGCAGTACCAGGCGCTCTATGCGTTGCTCGATGAAACCGGCATTCCCCTTGCCGAGATGGGGCTGCGCTTTGTCCTTTCGAACCCGGACGTGTCCTGCACGCTGATGGGCGCGCGCTCCGAAGCCGAAGTGGACCAGAACGTGCAGGCGGTGGAGAAGGGCCCGCTGCCGCCGTACATTCTCAAGCGCCTCGACGGGATCGCGGCCATGGTCCCGTTCCGGCCGTTCGATGAACCCTTCGGCCTGCCCTTCACGCGGCCGTACAAGGGGCCGGGCTCGGCGTGGAACGGGTAAGAGACCGTTTCAGAACGCAGTGCCGCAGTCACCGCTTCCGGCGTGGTCCGAACTTCTTCAGCGTGGCGGCGCCGAAGGCCTTGGCGGACGCAACGATCTTCTCGGCCGCTTCTTCCGGCGGCAGGCCCGCGAAGTTGCGCCCGGCGGCAATGAGCGTGTTGCATTCGTTGGCGTCCATAAACGCCACCGCATCCAACAGGCGGGCTTCATCTTCCGGCGGAATCGCCATAAAACCGTGCTGGTCCGCGTGGATCAACTGGCCCGGCTGGATCACGCGCCCGAAGACCTTGACGGGGCAGCCCCAGCGCACGGGCGTGGCGCAGGCGTGGCCCACGCACAGCCGCCGCGCCAGAGCTTTGAAGCCCACGGCCGCCATCTCGTTGCGGTCGCGGACGGCGCCGTCCACGATGACGCCCACGCAGCCGAGGGAGCGGTGAATGCTGGCGTTCACCTCACCCCACGCCGCGCCGATGGTGGCGGGCTTGTCGAGATCCTGCACGATGACGATCTTCGGGCCGGGCTGCCGGGAGATGTAACGCCAATACTCGTCCCACGCCGACGTGTTCTTGGCGTGCCTGGGGTTGCCCGGCTCAATCACCTGCGTCACGGCGTAGCCGGCAATCGGTCCGAGCTCCGGCATGAAGTCGTGGACTTCCTCGACGTTGAAACCCACCTTCGCGATGTTGTGCCGTGTGATCTGTTCCCACCCGTTATAGACCGTGGGCGTGTTGAAGCGCTTGAGCAGCAGCAGCTCGCCGGGGAAAAGGCGCTGGTGGCTCGGTCGTCGTCGTGGCATGGGGAGTTCCTTTCTCGAGACGCTGCGCGGCAGACGTCATGGGGCGAGCGCAGCAGCCAGGTCCGCAGGAATCTTTGAGCGGTCGCCCTGACGCAGCGCCAGCAGCTTCTGGCAGGCCTTGCCCGCTTCCTGCCGGCACAGCACCGCGCTGGAAGCGTCGTTCTTTGCTGAGGGCAGCTTCTCCAGGGCAAGGAAGCTGCGGCACAGCCACTCCCAGCCCTGCGGGTTGTCCGCGTGCAGCACGGTCAGCTCGCGGCTGACTCGACGCATGGCGATCAGCCTTTCCATGGCCAGCGCGGGGTCGGCCTGGCGCGCCTCCTCCGCGGCTGCGTACCAGGCCTCGGCAAGGTCGGCCATGGCGTCCACGCTGTCCGGTTCGAGTTCCGCTCTGCGGCACAAGGCGCGCACCGCCTGCGTCAGTTTGCCCAGCCTGGCCAGGATCTTTGCGTGCAGGCGCAGATGCTCGGGCGCATCGGGCGCCAGGTCAACCGCGAGTTGAGCGGCATCCAGAGCGTTGTCGGGCTCCTGCTGCTCCAGCAGCAACCCGGCACGGGCGTGCCAGAGCGGCGCGGTGGCGGGGTCAGAGCGGGCGCGCGGCTGGCTCAGCAGGCCGTCGAGCGTCGTGAGGGCTTCGGCCTTCCGGCCGGCGCGCGAGAGAATCTCGGCGCCCAGCCGCGTGCATTCCACGGAGGCGGCTCCGAGCCGAGCCGCCTCGACGGCCTGGGCAAGCGCCTTGTCGTACTCCTTGCGCAGGAGCAAGGCCCGCGCACGCAGCAGCGCCACTGTATCCCGGTGGTCCGGTGCGGCGATCTTGTCAATCTCAGCCACGGCCCCGTCGGCGTCACCCGCATCCATCAGGCGCCGGGCGTTCGCGGCCAGAGCGGTATCGAGGGCCTCGCGGGACCAGTGCACGTACTTGGAACGTGCCGCCGCTTGCGCGAGCAGTTGGGCGGCGCGGGCCGGATCGCGCGGCGTCGGGGCGGTTTCACCCCGCAGCAGCCGCTCAGTCTCGTCCACGTCCCGGCTATTGCGCCATTCGATGGCGCTGCCCTGGTAGGGCGCCAGAGCGAACGCCGCGCGCAGGTGTGCATCCGACTGGGGGCCGCCGGGATGCCGGGCATGCTGACGCGCGTTGACAGCCAGGTCCAGTTCCCGGGTGAAGACCGCGCGTTCGTCCACGGGCATCCGGGAGAAGTCCATGAACAGCTCGGGACAAGGCGTGAACGAAGACGCCGGGAAGTGTCTCCGCACGCGGTACAGCGAACGCGGCGCCTGGAACTCCAGCAGCATGTTGTCGTCGGT
>JAPLOD010000752.1 GCA_026692735.1 Planctomycetota bacterium
ACGGGCGACCTGGCGCTGGCCTTCTACCGGGCCGCGCCCCATTTGCCCGTCATCGCGCTGGATTTCGCCCCGGAGATGCTCGCCCTCGGCCGCGCGAAAGCAGCCGCCATGAACATCCCTTCGCCCCTTCTTCCCGCGGAAGACGGCTCGGCCTCGACGGCGGAGACCGGCATAGCCTTCTGCCTCGCCGATGCGCTGGCGCTGCCGTTGCGCGACAATTCGGTCGCGGTGGCGAGCGTGGCGTTCGGTCTGCGCAACGTCGCCGATCTGGACGGCGGGCTGAAAGAGATGGTGCGCGTAGTCCGGCCCGGCGGCAAGGTGCTGGTGCTGGAGTTCACGCGTCCGGCCGGCTGGCTGTTCGGACCGCTGTACATGTTCTACATCCGGCACATCGTACCGCTGCTGGGACGGCTGCTCTCGGCCGCCGCGGGCGATGCGTACCGTTACCTGCCGCAATCAGTGCAGGCGTTCGCAGGGCCCGAGGAGATACGCGCGCGCATGGCCGCGGCGGGACTGCGGAGCGTGCGGGCCACAGCGCTGACCTTCGGTGTCGTGCACTTGTACGTGGGGATGAAGTAGCCGGGGACTCTCAGTCCCGTCGCGCCCAGCGGGGCTGGAGCGCCCCGCCTACTCGTTCTGCACGTCCGCGAACGGCTTGCCATCCGGATCCGCGAGCCGGAAGACAAAGCCCAGGCGCTGGTCCCGCGGCACGCCGACCTTGAGCAGCAGCTCATTCTCGCCGCTGCGCAACTGCACCTCGATCACTTCCTTGTCTTTCTGCGCCTGCGTCTCCAGCTCGCTGACGACGCGCTTGCCGTTCAGCCAGACGGAGATCATGTCCTGGGCGCCGAAAAGCAACAGGGCGCGGCGCTTGGTGGGCACGTTGAACTTCGTGTAGGCGAAGCCGAAGTACGGGCCTCTCTGCTCGACCGTCCGCGTGACGGCAAGGTGCCGGCGCAGGTCCACGACAGGGTCCCAGTTCGGCTTCTTGTCCGCGCCGAGCCGGTTCGAGATCTTCTTCCAGCCCACCTCGCTGCCACTGGCGTTGACGGCCTTCCACGCCATGTCCACCGCGCGTTCCGGGCCAAGCACCGTGTCCAGGCCGCGCCGCTCGCCCTGCGCGGCGAAGGCCCCCAGCACGAACCACTCGGTCCACGCCGGCGCGTACTCGGTGTAGAACACGCGCTTCACATCGCGCGGCAGCTTGTACTCCTGCAGCAGTTGATCGCACGCCCCGCGCGGGTCCTTCTCGCCCGCATTCGTGAACAGACTGTACAGCATCTTCACAATGGCCATGGCGCTGGGAGTGTCGGGGTTGGCCTTCAGGAACGCCTTCAGCTCCTCGATGCACTTCCCCGTCTTGACGGGGCCGTCCCCCGTATGCAAGTCCAGCGCGCGCTGCAGGAACCCGAAGCCTTCGGGAGTGTCCGGGATGAGATGCGCGACCTTGCGGAACAACTCCTGCTGGCTCGCGGGCGGCGCGGCCGGGGCGGCCGGGACGGAGATGGCAGCGAAGCTGAGGAGCGGCGCGCCATCCCCCAGCACGATCTGCGCGTTCTGCAGTCCGTCGCATGCCTGCTGGTTCTCGAACGTCCAGCTCTTGGCGCCATCATGCCGGGGGTTGTCCACGAACTTCATGGCTGACTGCCGCACCTGCGCTTTGGGCGGCCAGGCGTCATCAATCAGGACGACTTCCTTGCCGGCCGCGATGACACTGGCGCGGTCGAAGTGCACCACGCCGCCGAAGGTGGTCAGTGCTATCTCCTTGACGTCGGCGCTCTCCAGCCCAAGGTCGAACGGCGAGATGGAAAGCTGCGCCCACTCCCCAGGCTTGGGCAGCGGCCCCATGGGCAGCATTTCGCGCGCGCCGTCACGCCCCCACGGCCCGCACGGCGTCCCGGCGATGGAGCCCCAGTATGCGCGCACGGCCCTGTTCCAGTCGCCGGTGGGGCAGAACTGTACCATGATCATCTGCGGCGGCCGTTTGGCATCGGGGAGCACCCATATCCTGAAGGCTGCACCGGCCACGGCCTGCTGCAACTGCGCCGGCATGTTGGCCTCGCGCAGGAACTTCTCGAGCCGCGCCTGCGGGTCGGCCTCGCCCCGGCGCTGGTAGGTCGAGCGCAGCAGGCCGACGGCGCGCAGCGTGTTGCGGCAGGCGGGATTGGCGCGGATGAAGCTCTCCAGTTCCGCCGCCCGTTCCGCATCCGCCTTCTCGCCACGCTTGCTGAGCAGGATCAGATCGAGGAACCGTGCCGCTTCGTCGCTTCCCGGCACCAGGCTGATAACCTTGCGGTAATGCTCTATCTTCTCATCGGAGACGTCAACCAGTGTCAGGTTGCAGAGCCATTTCGGATTGTACGATGAAGTCGTGGTGCCGGCGCCGAGTTCGAGGGCACCCTTGATGCCGGCGCCGTCGTCATCGTAGACCGCCACACCCAGCCGCAGGTCGCGCATCGCGCCAGGACGCTGGCTGGGGTCTTTCCGGATCAGCGCCCAGGGGATGAGCATCTCGTACTGGTAGCCCCGGCCATTGGGCGCGCGGATCACGCGGCAGAAGGCCAAGGAGAACAAGGTTGACAAGGTATGGGAGATCAACATCCAGCCGGAACTGGCGTTCAGAGACCATTACCTGCAGGCCGCGGTAGCCGGAGCTGACCGGTTCCATCTCCTGTACGTGCGCAG
>JAPLOD010000753.1 GCA_026692735.1 Planctomycetota bacterium
CGGGTTCCAGCCCACCGTTCCGTCTTTCATCCGGTAGCGGCGGTTGAAGGCAATCGAGTCCTCGCGGCCCTCGCCGGCCAGCACCGTCACCGACTGGCGCGCTGCGTGGGCCTGCTTCACGGCTTCAGCGATCTTCGCCGGCAGCCCGTCGGTGAACTCGCGCGCCAGCTTGTTGTCGCTCCCGAAGAACCAGTCGCGCTCATCACGCCCGCTGAGCACCGGGCCGGTGTGCGCGTGCGTGGCGCTGATCATGACATGCGCGCCCGGAATGCCGCACGCGCGCTCGATCTGCTGCCGAGCCTCCTCCACCACCCAGCGCGTGGTGCTCAGGAGGTCCAGTGACACCAGCGCGGCCGTCACGCCGTCGCTCTCCAGCACGATGGCCTTCGCGTACAACTCGTCGTGGACGCCGGTGGCCGGCCGCTCGTGGTAATAGCCGGCCATCGGCGTGCCCGGCGGCGGCGTGATCTTCACTGCCCCGGCCCCGGCCAGCGTCTCGCCCCCCGTGGCGCGCAGCGCGGCGCACAGTCCTGCGGCCAGCAGCAGCAGCCGCCAGCCTCTTGAACCACTCCACACGGCGTTCATGCGTTGAACCTCCCTATCGGGTGGCGCGGACTTCCGCCAGCTTCACCGGGCGCCGCTGCTCTTCCGAGAGCATCGCGGCAAAGACGACCTCGTGCGTCCGCACCGCATCGCACAGGCCGGTCAGCGGCATGTCCTTGCCCTGCGCCAGTGCCGCGAAGAAAGCGTCGAACTGCGTCTGGTATGGATGGTCGTGCACGTCGCCGGAATCTACCGGCTTCACCGCAAGCTCAGTCCAGCGCTGGCGGTCGGCGCCGTCCACGAGGTTCGAATGGTATCTCGTGTCCAACAGACTGCCTTCGCTGCCCACCAGGTGCGTGTGGAAGTAATACGGCTGCCAGCAATCAATGACGGACGCGCACTTGCCCGTCGCGCCGTTCCTGAACTTCAGCACTGTGACGGTGCTCGGCGCGTACTCGTACGGCGCGTAGGTGGGGTGCGCGGACTTCGAACCGTACGTGAAGACCTCCTCTACCTCGCCCCCCATGCACAGCAGCAGCGCGTCGAGCGCGTGGCAGCCCGCCTCCAGGAGGCTGCTGCCGCAGTCCTGCTTCGTCGTGCACCACTGGAACTCGCGGTACCACGGTCCGACGCCGTGGTAGTAGTCCACCTCGCCGTAATGCAGTCGTCCCAGCAGGCCGCGGTCAAGGATGGACTTGATCTCCACGAACTGCGCCGAGAACCGCAACTCGAAACAGATGCAGAACCTCACCCCCGCGGACTTCACCGCCTCCTCAATCGCCCGCAGGTCCTTCAGGTTCAGCGCCAGCGGCTTCTCCACGATGATGTGCTTGCCCGCGCGCGCCGCCGCCAGGACGTGGTCCGCGTGCTGCTTGTGGTACGAACAGATCGAGACGGCGTGCAGGTCCTTATCCGCGAGCATCGCGCCGAGGTCGTTGTAGACGCGCAACGGGCAGCCGTGTCGTGCGGGCAGCTCCTTCTCGTCCAACCGGCGCGAGGAGCAGATGCTCGTCACCTGCGCGGCCCGGCCGGCGTTGATTGCCGGAATGTGGGCTTCGGCGGCCCATCCGTAGCCGACAATGCCGACGTTGTACTGTTTCATGGCGTGGTTTCCGTTTGCCGCTGGCGCTCGTGACTAACCATTCGTACCGTCGGCGTCTCGCCGGCTGTAGCATGGGCGTCCCGCCCATGCACCCGTGCCGCCTGCGTTCGGTTTCGCTCGCACCGTGAATAGTCCGGGCCAGCAACCGTCACTATAGCAGCAACCCCTCCGTTCCCGCTACCACGAACAGCACAAGTTCTGGTATTTTTCTCACCTGCCCGCTAGAGTGGCTCTCTTCTCGTTGCGGGTCAGCAGTGTATGAAGCCGGTCTTTCAGAAGAGGATCGAACATGGATACCATCGCCAGCATCGCAGCGCAGAAACTCGCCATCCACGGCGGCCCCAAGGCGGTCACCGCGCCCTTGCCGCACTGGCCGTCCTTCAGCGAGGAGGCCATCCGGTCGGTCGAGCAGGTTCTCCGCTCCGGCAAGGTCAACTACTGGACCGGTCCGCGCGGCATGGAGTTCGAGCGGAAGTTCGCCGAGTGGCAGGGCAGCAAGTACGCCATCAGCGTCGCCACCGGCACCGCGGCCCTGCACGTGGCGCTCTCCGTGCTGGGCATCGGGCCCGGCGATGAGGTCATCGTGCCGAGCTACACGTTCATCGCCACCAGTTTCGCGGTGGTGCAGGCCGGCGCCATCCCACGCTTCGCCGATGTCAACCTCGACGACCATTGCCTCAGCGTTGCGTCGGCTGAGAAGCTCGTCACCACACGCACCCGGGCCATCATGCCCGTCCACTTGTACGGCAACGTCTGCGACATGGACGCCATCGCGGCCTTCGCGAAGAAGCACAATCTCCTCGTGATCGAAGACAACGCCGAAGCCTTCGGCGGCGTCTACAAGGGCCGCAAGACCGGTACGCTGAGCCGCATCGCCGGGTGCAGTTTCTGCCAGAACAAGACGTTCACCACGGGCGGCGAAGGCGGGATGGTCACGACCGACGATGAGGAACTCGCCTGGCAGGCCCGCAGCTTCCGCGATCACGGCTACGATGTGAAGGAGCGCATGAACCTCCTCGCGCTCGAACAGAAACTCCCCTACATCCACAACCGCGTCGGCTGGAACTACCGCATGACCGAGATGCAGTCGGCCATCGGCCTCGCGGAACTCGCGCGCATGGATTCCTGGAATATGCCCGCGCGCAGGCGCAATGGCCGCATCCTGCTCGACGCCCTCGGACCGCTCAAGCCGATGAAGTACATGCCGGTTGACACGCCGGAGCGGCAGAACGGCTGGTATGTCTGCGCCTTCTCTCTGGATATCGAGAACATGCGCTGCGACATCAAGCAGTTCGTCACGGCCGCCGCCGCGGAAGGCGCGCCCGTGTGGAAAGTGTTCTGGCCGCAGTGCCACACCGAGAAGGCCTTCCAGGAACACAGGGGCTTCGGCGACTCCGGCTTCCCCTTCAGCTCCAAGGACTACACCACGCCGGCCAGCGCCGACTACACGCGCGTGGAGGTGCCCAACGCCCGGTGGCATGAGGCGCACACGTTCACGTGCTTCGCCTTCCCCGTGTACAGCGAACAGAACATGCTGGAGATCGCCGGCGCGCTCGTGAAGGTGATCCGGGCGTTCGCCTGACATGCGCAGCCTCGCGCTTTCGGAAGAAGGGTCGCGCTCCATGAAGCCACAACGCGTCCAGTTTGGCGTTATCGGTGCCGGTGGCATCGCGTTCCGCAAGACCATCCCCGGCATGTTGCGGGCTCGCAACTGCCGGCTCGTCGCGGTCATGGACACGGCCAACGTCGAACGCGTCGCGGCGGCCTTCGGGGTGCCGCGAGCATACACGCGCGAGCGCGACCTGCTCGCCGACCCCGAGGTCCAGGCCGTCTACATCGCCACGCCGCTCCACCTCCACGCACGCCAGATCCGCATGGCCGCCGAAGCCGGCAAGCACGTCCTCTGCGAAAAACCGCTGGCCCTCAACCTCCAGCAGGCCCGCGCCGCCGTGGCCGCCTGCCGCCGGCACAAGGTCTTCCTGCAGGAAGGCTACATGATGAAGTTCCACGGCGCGCACGTCCGGATCAAACAGCTCATTGATGCCGGCCGCCTCGGCCGGCTCGTGTACCTGCGCGCGCAGCTCTCGTGCTGGTATCCGCCGCTCAAGGGCGCGTGGCGCCAGGATCCGCGGACCGGCGGCGGCGGCGCGCTGATTGACATGGCCACCCACCTCTACGACCTCCTCGCGTACTTCGCCGGTCCGATCCGGCGCGTCGCCGCGCTCACCGGCAATCGCGTCCACAGCTACAAGTCCGAGGACGCCTCGACGACGCTTCTGGAGTTCCGCTCGGGCGCCCACGCCACCGTTGACTGCTTCTACTGCATTCCCGACGAAGCCAGCCGCACGCGCCTGGAGGTCTACGGTTCGCAAGGCGCGGTCCTGGCCGAGGGCACCATCGGCCAGAGCACGGGCGGGCGCATGGAAGGCATCTTCGGCCTCGGCGACTCCGCGTACGACGCCGCACAGAACAAGGATGTGGTGCGCCGCTTCAGCCCCCTCCGCTTCAGCCACGTGAATCCCTATGCCGCGGAGTGCGAATACTTCGCCGCGTGCATCCTCCGCGCCCAGCCGCCCGCCCTCAACAACGCCGCCGGCGCACTGCGCATTGCCAGACTGGTGGAAAAGGCGTATACATCTTGTCGGTCCCGGCGAGTCCTGCGCGTGTGAACGCGGCGTTCGCCCGGAGATGGAAAGGAGCAGCCTCCATGAACTCGGATCTACCACGCAGGCGATTCCTCAAGGCTTCGGCGCTGGCCCTGACCGCTTTCAGCTACGGCAGAGTCATGGGCGCCAACGAGCGGTTGCGCATCGGCATCATTGGCTGCGGCAGTCGCGGCCGGGACGTCCACATGCCCGGCGTCAACGCCCACGCCAAGACCATGAACCTCGAGATCGTCGCGGTCAGCGATCCGCATCGTCTGGCCCGGGAGGAGGCCGTCGCCAAGACAAAGGAATGGTACGGGCGGGAGGCCAAACAGTTCGTCTCGCATCGCGACCTGCTGGCTATGCCGGAGCTTGACGCGGTGACAGTGGCTTCGCCGGATCATCACCATGCCCGCCAGCTCACCGATATCGCCGCCGCGGCGAAGGACGTCTACATCGAGAAGCCCCTCGCCATGACCATGGACGAGCTGCTCAAAGCCGTGGATGCCGCCAAGGCGGCGAAGATCGTCGTGCAGAACGGCACGCAGCTCCGCAGCATGTCCACATTCACGGGCTGCCGCGAACTGTACGCCAGTGGCGTCCTCGGCAAGGTGGCGAGGATCGAGCAGTGCCGCAACGGAGAACGGCCCTATTGGTACGGCTACCTCAAGGACATCAAGGAGGCCGACGTTGACTGGAAGGAGTTCCAGGGCCATCGCCCGGAGCGGCCGTTCACGCCGGCGCGCTACTCCGCCTGGTACGGCTATCGCGACTACACCGATGGTCCGGTGACCAACCTCGGCTGCCATTTCCTCGATCTGGTGCACTACATCACCGGCGCCACGTGCCCCCGGAGTTGTGTCTGCATGGGCGGAACCTACACCTGGAAGGACGACTACGGATTCGACTGCACCGATCAGGTCGAGGCGGTATGGGAATACCCGGAGGGATTCCTCGTCCACTATTCCACGAACTTCGGGAACGGCAGCGGCAGCACGTTCAAGATCTTCGGCGATGCGGGCGTGCTCGACATGGTCAACTGGAGCGCCCCGGTCCTCACTGCCGAAGGCGGCACCAAAAACAGAGGTTCGATCAAAGGCAAGCAGTCGGTGAAGGAGATCGAACGCCCGGACCATTTCCTGGATTGGCTGAAGTGCGTCAGGGAGCGGGGCACGCCAAACGCGCCGCTCGAGGCCGGTTTCCAGCACGCCGTGGCGGGCCTCATGGCGGTACGGTCCATGGACTCCGGCAAGCGCACCACCTACGATCCCGAGAAACGCAAGATCAAGGAAGGTTGACCCTCACCTTCTTGCCCTGCAATCCCGGCACAGGCGCACGTGTCGCTTGTCCGGCGATGGGAACATCCGGCCGCAGCGCAGGCACGACACACGCTCGCGCTTGTTGACAACTTTCGGCTTCTTCTCCGACATGTCACCATCCGCAATCCGAAGCCGCGGCCTACTGCTGGTACGGCACCACACGCGTCACACCGTCCATGCCCATATAGACGCGCCCTTCAGGGTAATCCCAGATATAGTTGCCCCCGTCCATGCCCTGGATGCCTTCTTCGTAGACGGTCTTGTAGTTCGAGCCCATGACGCGGCGCACCTCGTTGGCCGACATGCCTTTGCGCACCTGCGTGATGTCGCGAAGCTTGCCGGGGCCGGTGAGCGACGGCATCTCCGGCTTCCTGCAGCCGGCTGCCGCGCCGGCCATCATCCCCAACACAACCGTTGAAGCCAAAATCGCACGGCCAAGTCTCCGTAGCTGCCCCATGCCGTTCCCCTTTCGATGGTCACTCGTCCTCGGCGGCCGACGAATCCGCCTGCGCCTCCCCCCCGCCCTTCCCGCCGTCCGGGTCCGAAGCGCGCGCCTGTCTGATCTTCTCCAGCACGGAGAACGACCGCTCGATGGTCTCGTCCAGTTCGATCGTCAACTGCGGCGTCGTGCGCGTCTTCATGCGGCCGGCAATCCGCGATTGGATCAGCCCGCGCGCGTCCTGCAGCGCGTGCATCGTCCGCGACTTCCAGAACGGCTCCATGACGGCATTGCCTCCCGCGTTGTTTGCCTCCGCGGCCCCAGTAGTGGGTTGCGTGGCCGCTGCCTCGCCGGCGGACATCGACACCAGGCACATTATCAAACCGACCATCGTGCGTCACCTCGTGCCCGTAATTCAAAAAGTCCCGGTCCACGCCCGTCACCTGCACCCGCGGATCGTTCTGCGCATAGCGCGCGATGTCGTCCGCCATCTCCTGCAGCAGGAGTCTCTCGTTGGCCACGGCCGCGATGCCCAGCGACGCGCGGTTCCAGCTTTCCACGTCCCCGACTTCCGCGCAGGCCACGTCGTAGCGACCCCGCAGGCGCTCCTTCAAGCTCCGCACCGCCTGCCGGCGGTCTTTCAGCGACCGCGAGCCAGGGACGAGGAGATCAATGCGAACGACGGCTATCCACATCGTTCATTCACTGCTTGTTCAAGCAGTGCCGCGGCGACTTGCGTTGCACTGACTTTGTGGCGCGGAGTGCTCGCACACCTTGCAAGATAGTGCAACTTTGTGGCTGTCGTCGGCTTTATGGGCACGCTGGCCTTCGGCGCTGCCGTGAGTCGGGCTTGACGAGAGAATTGCGTCTGTACTATGTGGGCAAGCCGGGCTACGCCAAACGCGCCGCCGCCGGTATCGGGAACGCGCCCAACAAACTTGGCGCCAAGGAGGCCGATGATCTCTCGTCGCTGCCTATTCATTGGAGTTCTCCCCGGACATGCGAATTTCGCAATAATCCCTGTCAATGACGAGGCCCACCGCTCCCTGATTGGTTGCTTTGCCCATTCTAACAAGGAACGCACGCAGATCACTCGCCTTTTGGCGAAGGTCACGATCGTTCGTATAACAGTGAATGATGTACGGTTGGTCAAAGACGAGCTTTTGCCCTCGCTCGTCGTCCCGCCATACGCCCTCGCCTCTCGCAAAGGCGGTAGCCCCGCCGAATAACTCGCCCAGAAGGATCAGGGCAGAGTTCTTCCATGTCTCCTGTTTGCACAGCTTGCCATCGCGGTCCACACTTGGAATAAAGAGCACCAAGAGAGTGGACTCCGTCTTGGACGACGCCAGAATCGAGCTTTTTCGCGCCATGGTTTCCGCCGGGTAACTACTACCCCTCCAGCGTCCGCTTTACCTGCTCCGTGACAAAACTCTCGAGCGCATCGCCAGGCTTCACGTCGTCGTGGCCTTCCAGCTTCACGCCGCACTCGAAGCCCGAACGCACTTCCTTGGCGTCGTCCTTCCCGCGCTTCAGGCTGGCGATCTTCCCCGTCCACACCGTCTTGCCCTCGCGCATCAGCCGCACGTTGCCATTGCGCATGATGCTCCCGTCCGTGACGAAGCACCCGGCGATCGTGCCCACTTTCGAGATCCGGAATGTCTGCCGCACCGCCACGTGCCCCTGGATCGCCTCGCGCTCGATCGGCTTCAGCATGCCCTCCAGCGCCCTGCGCACTTCGTCCAGGACGTCGTAGATGATGCTGTAAATCCGGATGTCCACGCTCCGCTCTTCCGCCAGCCGCCGCGCCCCGGGGTCGGCCGTGATGCCGAAGCCGATCACGATGGCGTCCGACGCATCCGCCAGCAGCACGTCCGTCTCGTTGATCGCGCCCACGCCGTCATGCAGGATGTCAATCCGCGCATCGGCGCGCGACAGCTCCCCGATGGCGTTGCGCAGCGGCGCCAGCGAGCCCTGGACGTCCACCTTGAGCACCAGTCTCAGCGACGCCACCGCGCCCTGCGCCAGCATGTCGCTGAGCGTCTCCAACGTGACGTGAATGCGCTTCACCAGTCCTTCCTGGCGCATGCGCATGGCGCGCTGCTCCGCGATCTCCGCGGCCTCCTTGATGGACTCCAGCACATGGCAGCGTTCGCCCGGCAGAGGCACGTCGTTCAGCCCCGTCACCAGCACCGGCGTGCTCGGTCCCGCTTCCTCAAGCAGTTTGCCGGTATCGGACATGATCTGGCGCACCGTGCCGTAGGCATGGCCGCAGATGACGACGTCGCCCTGGCGCAGCGTGCCTTCTTGGACCAGCAGCGTGCACACGATGCCGCGTCCCTGGTCCTTGTGCGCTTCGACGACGGTCCCCCCGGCCGGCTTCTGCGGGTTGGCCTTCAGCTCCAGGATTTCCGCTTCCAGCAGGATGCGGTCCAAAAGTTCGTCCACGCCCTTGCCGGTCTTGGCCGAGACCTCCACGCAGCCCACGTCGCCGCCGTAACCTTCCACGAACAGCTCCTTCGCGGCAAGCTGCCCCTTCACGCGCTCGGCGTTCGCCTCGGGCAGGTCCACCTTGTTCAGCGCGACGACGATCTTCTTCTGCGCCTGCCGCGCATGGCTGATCGCTTCTTCGGTCTGCGGCATCACCCCGTCGCTCGCCGCCACCACCAGCACCGCCACGTCCGTGACGTTCGCGCCGCGCGCGCGCATCTCCGTGAACGCGCGATGCCCCGGCGTATCCAGGAACGTGATCTCGCCTTTGGCGTGATGGACCTTGTACGCGCCGATGTGCTGGGTGATGCCGCCCGCCTCGCCGGCCGCGACCTTGGTGTGCCGGATGTAGTCCAGCAGCGAGGTCTTGCCGTGGTCCACGTGCCCCATGATCGTGACGACGGGCGCGCGCGGCTTCAGGTCCTGCGGCTTGTCGGCGACGTCCGCCTTCTTGAGCAGTTCCTCTTCGACGTCCCGCGCCTTCTTGATGATGATGCCGTGCTTCAGCGGGTCGAACTCCAGCGCATAGATCTCCGCGTCGGCGTCCGGCAGGATGGTGTTGATCGTCACCGTCTTCCCCTGCTGGAAAAATTTCGCGATCAGCGCCGCCGCCTTGATGCCCAGCGCCTCGCACAGCGCCTTGATCGTCGCCGGCGATGTCACTTCCGCTGGCCCTTCGCGCTTCGGCGCCAGCTTCGGCGCCAGCGCGCGCTGCTTCGGCCGCCGAAAACCGCGGTGCCTGTCGTCCTCGCCCCGCAGGAGCGCCACGCCCCGGCGCGGACCCTTCGCCACGCCTTTGATCCCCGGAGCCATCCGCCCCGGCCCCCGCCGCAGGGCGGTCCGGCCGGCCTCCCGCCCGCGCTCTTCCTCATCGCCGGCGCCCTCCGGGATCGCCGGATACGACACTTGCGGCTTGAAATCGTCCAGCGTCTTCGACTCCACCTGCACCGGCTCGCCACGCCGTCCCTTTGCCGCCTTGGCTGCGGGCTTCTCGGCTTCGGGCGGCGCCGGCAC
>JAPLOD010000754.1 GCA_026692735.1 Planctomycetota bacterium
GTCATCGCCGACCCCGCGGGCAAGCTGCCCGTTCTGGCGCCGGAGGTCACCGGCAAGAACAGCAGTCTCCAGCACCTCAATCTGGAGCGTTGCGTCACGCTGGTCCCCGACCTGTCGCAGTGCAAGATCAGGCCGTGGAAGGAGGCCACTCGCGACTACGCCGTCACCGTGCGCCTGACGGGCAACGACGGCAAGGAGTTGGCCAAGGCGGAAGGGCAGTGCTTCGGCCGCATCACCCACTTCGATCCCTCCGAGCTGAAGTGGTCGGCGCAGGGACAGAAGAAGCTCCAACTGCAGAGCGCGATCGAGATCAACGCTGAGCACTTCATACGGGTTGACGGGCAGCCGTTCTTCCCCGTGTACTTCGGGGAGTACGGCGACACGTTCCGGCCCGCGGAAGGCATCAACATTGACAGGGACCAGATTGCCGTGCTGGGCATCAACCCGCTCAACCTGTCCAAGGACGAGAAGAAGAAGTACGGGATGGTGGAGCAGTTCGGGTGCGGCGAGTGGGACTTGAACGGGATGCTGGACCTGAAGCCCGCGGACGTCATGGCGGCCATCGAGAAGTTCAAGGCCGACCATCCCGGCAAGCTGGTCGTCAGCGGCTACGACATGGTTTCGCATCCCGGCAGCCGGCGCGCCGACGTGGCCGCGTACTATTTCCCCGCGTACGATATCGCCGGGATGGAGGCCAGCTTCGCCGGCTACGTGCCAAATCTCAAGGTGGACTACTACCCGGCGATGCAAGGCAAGCGCTGCGCCATGCTGGTCGGTTTCGAACACTACTACTTCGTGCCGTTCGAGGTGCTGCGCTACCGTTCGTACCTGACTGTCATGCGCGGCGCGGCCGGTCTCGGGCTGATCCCGTCACGCATGATGACGGGCTTGCCCGAATGCAACAACTACCTGCGCGGCATGAACGCCGAGTGCCGCGCGCTGGCGCCGGTCTTCTGCGCGCGCGAATGCAAGGCGCCGACGCAAGCCAGCATTCCGGCTCTCTTCACATGGGAGAAGGAGCTGGACGGCAAACGGTACCTCTTTGTCGTTCGCGGCGAGCCGTTCCTGCGACAGGGCCTGTGGCAATGGTCCGCCGAGCGCAAGACGCCTTCCGGACAGCCTGCGCACACCGAACCGCGCTCGGCGAAGTTCGCCCAGCACTGGGCGCAGAACACGAAGCCCTGCGACATCGCCGCGGGCGACACGATCGTGCAGGAGCTCTGCATCGAGGGCGAGGCGCCACGGATGATCGCGCTGCAGTTTCGCAGCCGCACCGCCGTGGACAACACGTGGGAACACCGCGCGTACTGGGGCAAGGCGGACCTGAAGCGCTTCGTGGACGAAGCCGACTACCCGGCCGACCACAAACCGCCGGAGCCGTGGGCGGCGTGGATGGTGGTCGAGCAGCCGCCGCAGCCGATCAACTCCGCATCCGAACGCGGCGCGTGCTACTTTGAGGTCCTCGGTGGCCGCGCGTGCAAGGCGGTTGACGGCCAGCCGAGCATGAAGCGCATGGGCGATGTTCCCGCCGCGGGCCAGTGGGTAACGCTGCGCGTGCCAGCCAGGGATGTCGGCCTCGAGGGGCAGCGTCTGGACGGCCTCGGCTTTGCCGTGGACGGCGGACAGGTGTTCTGGGGCAAGACGGCCGTGGTGGGAGGCGACGGCAAGGAACGCGTGCTGGTGGACGGTTCTCTCGACAACCTGTCGCTCGATCCCGGCGCGTGGACCGTGAAGTTCACCGTGCCGGGGGCGGGCAAGGTCCAGGTCAAAGTCCTCTTCGAGAACGTGGAGCTGAAGATCGAGGGCAACTCTTTCGAGGACAGATTCGCGGTGCCGTTCCGCGCGCGGGTGTATGAGATTATACCGGCACAGTAAGCCTCCCGGCGACGAAGGAGAGGAGAATGCGAGAGAAGCCTGCCACAGCGCTCTGCGCATCGCTGCTGCTGGCCGCGTGTGCCGCGTGCGGCGGCGAAGAGCGGAATTACGCACTGCGGGAGCTGGCCGGCGTCGCGGAGGAGTTCCACTGGACGCACAACTGGTGTTCCTATTACTGGCGGGAAGATTTCGCCCTGCGGCTGCGCGAAGAAGGCACGGGGAAGCTGTGGCTGGTTATCTCGCGCGAGCCGACGCCATGCTGTAACTGGCGCTTCGGCACCACCTACACAGGCCTGAAAGTAGACTGGACCTCGAAACCGAAGGTGAAGGTCGTCGGCGTCCACGCCGTGGACCGCATGCCCGCAGAGTTCTACGGCTGGCGGCTCGAACCGGAACAGACGCTGACAGCGTTCATCCTGTGGGTGGACGCCGACGCCAAGGGGGACATGAAAGAGCTCTACGTGAACAACTGGTTCCACAACTGGGGCGAGAAGACCGACGCAGCGGTGCTGAGATACTACGCCGACCAGGACAAGCCCTGGTACAGCGTGTACGGTTTCGCCGGCGGGATCGCGGCGCCCTTCGACAAAGCGGCGCAGGCCCTGGCAGAGCGATACAAGGCGGAAGGCGGGAAGATGATCTACCATGGCACCGTGCACAGCTCCAAGGAGAGCGCCACGGGTTACGAACTGCGCCTGCTGCACCTGCTTGTCCACAACGCGAAGACGGGCGGCTACGACTGCGTCTTCGGCGACCCGGCGACGTTGGTCACGCTCGATGGTAACGCGCCTCCGGAGGCGAAGAAGAAGTAGCGCCTAGCACGTCGCGCACGCCGGCACTGCGGGACAAGCCCGCAGTGGCACACCGGCAAGGAGGAGGACATGATCCGCAAGGCCGCACTTCCTTTCCTGGTCTTCCTCGCCGCCGCCGCTGAGGCCGGAGAAAAGCCAAAGCCGAAACCGGAGCCTCCCTATCAGGTGAACTACCAGGGGCGGGACGAAGAGCCGCGCGCGGAACGGGCGTGGCTGTCGGCCAACTTCCCGTGGGCCGGGCGCCCGCCATTCGAGGTGCAGCTTGATCAGAGCTACTACTACGCCGACGAGAAAGAGGCGTACCTGTTCGTGCGGCTGAACACGGCGAACCTGGTCAGGAACGGAACGTTCGAACAGGATGCCTGGCGGCGCGGCTGGCCGGACGAGTGGGCCAAGCAGTCCTGGGAGGCGACGCGGCGGCACCATCTGCAGCCGGGCGACCCGGCTTCCGTCTGCCTGCGGCTGGGCGAAGGGCTGTGCTGGGTGTCGCAGGAGGTCAAGGGCGTCGTCCCCGGCAAGGCGCACGTGCTGACGTTCGGTGCGCGCGCCGAGA
>JAPLOD010000755.1 GCA_026692735.1 Planctomycetota bacterium
GGACCACCTGCATGCTCTTCTTCCAGGCGCTGCTCCTCTGCGGTTACGCGTACGCTCACGCCAGCGTCTCGTGCCTGAAGCCGCGTGCGCAGGCCGTGGTGCATGTGCTCCTGCTGCTGGCCAGCCTGATCCTCCTGCCGGCGATACCGGACGCCTCCTGGAAACCGACCAGCCCGGAAGCGCCGGCGTGGCGGATTCTCGCGCTTCTGGCCACGACGGTGGGGCTGCCGTTCCTGCTGCTGTCCGCCACGGGGCCTCTTCTGCAAGCCTGGTACAGCCGCTTGCAGTGGGCTGGACACTCCTGTCCCGCACCGGGCGCCTCTCCCTACAGGCTCTACGCGCTGTCGAATGCGGCGTCGCTGCTGGCGCTGCTCAGTTACCCCTTCCTGGTCGAACCGGCCCTCCCGCTGAAGACCCAAGCCGGCGCCTGGTCCATAGGCTACGCGCTCTTCACGCTGTCCTGCGGATGGTGCGCGCTGCAGTTGTGGCGGAGCGCACCGGCGCTATCGGCCGGCGCCGCCGCGGCGGCCGTGGATGGCGACCGGGAGGGCCGCCCTGCGCTGACACCGGCGGATGGCGCGATGTGCCTGGCGCTCTCGGCGTGCGGTTCGGTCATGCTTCTGTCCACCACCAGTCAGTTGTCGCAGGACGTCGCCATCGTGCCGTTCCTCTGGATTCTGCCGCTCTGCCTCTATCTCCTGACGTTCGTGATCTGCTTCGATAACCCGCGGTGGTATTGGCGGACGTTGTGGCAAGCGGCGCTGCCGCTCGCGGTGGCCGGCGCCCTCGCCGCGCCGTCGTTCAGCATGAAGATACCGCTGGCCGTGCAGGTCCTCGTCTACTGCGCGGTCCTCTTCGCGGGCTGCATGCTCTGTCACGGCGAACTGGCGCGGCTGAAGCCCGGGACTCGGCACCTCACCAGGTACTACCTCTTGCTGGCCGCGGGCGGAGCGTTTGGCGGCATCGCCTGCTCGCTGATAGCGCCGGCTGTGTTCACCGGGCTCTGGGAATACCAGTGCGGCGCCGAAGCGCTCTGCATTCTCACCTTGCTGGCGCTGGTCCGCGACACGCACACCAAGCGGCCGCTCAAGCCGCTGTACGCGTGGGGCCTGGTTCTCGGCGTGGCCGCGGCGGTGGGACTGGGGTTCATCGCGGAAGCCAGGAGCGCGCGGTCTCACACGCTGGTCGCCACGCGAAACTTCTACGGCGTGCTGCAGGTGGAGGAACACCATAGCGACGACGGGCCGCTGCACAGTCTGGTCCACGGCAGGATCACGCACGGCTCCCATTCCATGGAACAGGAACAGGCCCGCGGCCAGCCCCAGCAGTTCGACCTGCTGGTGCTCGACGCGTTCAACGGCGGCGCCGCGCCGCTGCATCTGCTGACGCGCGAGGCCTTCGCGCTCTACGACTGCCATCTCAGACCCAACGGCGTGCTCGCCGTCAACGTCTCAAGCCATTACCTGGAGATCGCGCCGCTCATCTTCGGCTTGGCGCACGACAGCGGCAGGCAGGCGGTGCTGATCGAGGACTACCACCGCCGCGGTTCCCGGTACGACAGCAGCCGCTGGGTGCTCGTCACGCGCGACCAGGCGCTGCTGAACGCGCCCGAGGTCATTGAGCGCGCCGCGCCGCCGCCGGACCCGGCCGACTGGCTGCGCTTCACAGACGATTACTCAAACCTGTTCCAGTTGCTGCGTAGAGACACGCCCCCGCGAGCGGCTGGTCCGGTCTCGCCGCCGTGATCACCGCAGCGCCTCTTCAGCGGCAATGCCCGTGGCGGCACGCTCGACCACGGCCGGCCTGGCGGCCGGCGCGCCGGCCGTGCGCCCCCACGTGTTCACCAGGAGCACGCCGGCCAGCACCACGCCGCCGCCGCCCAGGGTCAACGCCGCCGGTTTCTCTTCCAGCCACAGCCAGG
>JAPLOD010000756.1 GCA_026692735.1 Planctomycetota bacterium
AAAGCTGGTCCTGGAACGCCATCTGCGCGAGCTGCGTATAGGTCAGGGCGTGCTCTTCGTCCTTCAGGTTCAGCGCGCGCTCGATGTGCTCCAGGTAATCCATCGCCGCCGTCTTTATGCCCACGGCCCGGCCCAGCGTCTGGCTCATCCGGTGCTGATGCGCGCGCAGCCCCTCGAACGTGGCTTGCGCCCGCCCTTCCGGAACCGACAGGTCGGCCAGCATCAGGGCCAACGCTTGGTAGCCGGACTGGTCCGCGCGCTGGCTGTCCAGCAGAAGCTGGATCTCCACCGAACGCTTCCCGCCCATGGCCAGAGCGCGCAGGAGTCTCACTTCGATCTCCCGGCCTTCTGCGTTGAAGTCCGGCGCTCGCGCCGGCTCTGTCGTGTGCACGCTTCCTCCACTCATGGTGTCGCTCGATCATCCGACCCGGCGGTCTTCGCGGTGGGCCATCCGCGTCAGCAGTCCGCCTTCGTCCACTCCCCATCCACCAGCCGCCAGATATTCCGCACGTTCTTGTCCTGCAGTTCGGGCGGCAGCAGTTCCTGTGGGAAAGCCTGGTAGCTCACCGGCCGTGCAAAGCGCAGTATCGCCGCCGTGCCCACTGATGTGAAGTGCGCCTGGCTGCTCGCCGGGTACGGTCCGCCGTGCTGCATCGCCGCGCACACCTCAACGCCCGTGGGGAAACCGTTGTAGATCAGCCGGCCCGCTTTCCGCGCCAGCAGCTCGGCCAGCGCGCGCCCCTGCCGCAGATCGTCCGCGGTGCAATGGATGGACGCTGTGAGCTGCCCGTCGAGGCGGCGCGCAACCTCCTCCATCTGGGCCAGAGACACGCAGCGCACGGCGATGGTCGCAGGGCCGAAGAGCTCCTCGCGCAGCTTCGGCTGCGCCAGGAACGTTGCCGCGTCCGTCGCAAACACCACGGCGGCGGCCTGCGTCTTCTTCACGTCAACCGCGGCGCTGCTCTTGCCGGCCATCCGCACGCCCGGTATCGCCTCCCGCTCTGCAACCCCCGCGCGGTAACGGCCGCCTATGCCGGCGTGGAGCATGGTGCCCGGCGGCACTTGCGCGATCTTCTGCGCCACCTTCTCCAGGAACGTCTCGAACTCGCTCCCCTGCACCCCGAACACGAGACCCGGGCACGTGCAGAACTGCCCTACGCCCAGCGTCACCGACTGCGCCAGCCCCTCGGCGATCTCCGCGCCTCTCTTGGCCAGCGCGTCCGGAAGAATGAACACCGGGTTCGTGCTGCCCATCTCGGCATAGACCGGGATCGGTTCCGGCCGGCTGGCGGCCGCGTCGCACAGCGCGCGCCCGCCCTGCAGCGAGCCGGTGAACCCCACGGCTCGCGTGAGCGGATGGCGCACCAGCGCCAGCCCCACGGCGTTGCTCGCCCCCTGCACCATGGCCATGACGCCCGCCGGCATGCCGCACTTGCGGACCGCCGCCTGCACGGCCCTCATTGTCAGCTCGCACGTCCCCGCGTGCGCCGGATGCGCCTTCGCCACGACCGGGGCGCAGGTCGGGCTTGGGCATCGGCTTCCGTTCCGGCCGCGCGCGTTCGATCCGCGCGTCAACCCATGAGCCTTCGCGGACGAGCTGCGCGAACATGGAGAACTGGTTCGCGGTCCGCGCCCGCTCGCCCGCCAGCCGCGCCTCGGGCAGGGCCGTTTCCGCGTTGGCGCGCTGCAGCAGCTCGTCGCCCAGCGCCATGATCTCCGCGCCGCTGGCCTCGAGAAACTCGGCGATCCGCGCCGGCGGCATGCGCCGGTATTCCTCGAACGCCTTCTCGGCCGCTTCCAGCGCGCGGCTGACTTCCGTATCCGTCGCGTCGTGGAACAGCGGCTCCAGCGTCCGGCCTGTCGCGGGGTTGACGGCCGCAAAGGTGCCCGAACCCTCTGCGGAAACTTCGCCGCCGATGATGTTCTTCCCATGCAGGTTCATACAACGGGCTCCTGTCTGCTGTCTGTGACGCTCCGGCGTGCGTTACGCGGTCTGCAGCACCGTGTTCGTCAGGACGCCGATACCGCTGATCTGGATGCTGATCTCATCCCCCGGCTGCAGCGTGAAAGAGTCCGGCGGCACGATGCAGGTCCCTGTCATCAGGAAACACCCGTGCGGAAAGCTGCACTCGCGGAACAGATACTCCACCAGCGACGCCGGCGTGCGTTTGAGCTGCGCGAGCGTCGCCGAGCCGGTGAAGACCGGCCGGTCCTCCCGCTTGATCTCGAGTGTGATGGCCGTCGTCGCCGGCAGCGGGCCCTCTTCCAGCAGGATGCCCGGCCCCAGCGCGCAGCTCTGGTCGTAGATCTTGGCCTGCGGCAGGTACAGCGGGTTATCGCCCTCGATGTCGCGCGAACACATGTCGTTGCCGATGGTGTAGCCGATGATCCGCCCGCCCGCGTCCACCGCCACGGTCAGTTCCGGCTCCGGCACGCTCCATTTCGCGTCCTTCCTGATGCGCACGTTCTGCCCGTGCCCCACCACCCGGTGCGGCGTCGCCTTGAAGAACAGCTCCGGCCGGTCCGCCTCGTAGACGCGCGCGTAGAAGTCCCCCCCGCCGGAGGCCTTGGCTTCCTCCATGCGCGCTTCCCGGCTGCGGTAGTACGTCACCCCGGCGGCCCAGACCTCCTGGCGGCCGATGGGCGGCAGCAGATCCCGCGCCAGCGATAGTGCGTCGGCCTGCAGCGGCGCCGCGTCTCTGATCTTCTGCTCCACCATGCGCACGAGTTGGCTTTCCCTGAACAGCGCGTCCCACTCCACGCCCGTCAGGCGGAAGTGCTGGTTCCCGCGCTGCACCAACGGCCCCTGCACGGTCTTGAAAAGGATCATTGAACGCCCCCTCTCCCGTGGCGCCGCAATCGGCAATCGTAAATCGGCAATGACCTCACCCGCCCATTTTCACTTCGCCCTTGTGTTCCCGCGGGCGCGAGGTGGGCTTACCCCCTTCAATGGCGTCTATGCCGCCGCCGCCGGGACGGCCGTGGCATCTCTTGTATTTCTTGCCGGAGCCGCACGGGCACGGTTCGTTGGGACCAGGCTCGCGCGCCGTCCTGCGGATAGGCTCCACGGGCTTGACCTGCGCGCCGCCGTGCTCGCTCTGCGCCTCCATCTCCGCGGAACCGCCCGTCGCGGCTGCGGCGGGCGCGCCCGAGAAGGCGCTGCTGGCCTCTTCTTTGATTGTCTGGGCCTGGTCCTCTTTCCAGACGCTTTCCACTTCCTGCTTCTCGACCTCCTCGCTGACCTGCATCTTGAGGACCATGTCGCTGGCCTGCTCTTTCATCGAGTTGAACATCTCCTCGAACAGCGCGAAGCCTTCCCGCTTGTACTCCAGCTTGGGGTCTTTCTGGCCGTAGCTGCGCAGGTAAATGCCCTCGCGCAGCGCGTCCATGTCGTGCAGATGGTTCTTCCATTTGCTGTCTATGACGTCCAGCAGCAGGAACCGCTCGAGCAGCCGCATCTTGCGTTCCTGGACCGGGATCGAGACCGTGCCGGGGAGCTGCCCCGCGGCGAGCGCGCCGGCGATGTCGGCCTGGACTTGGTCTTCGGGAACGCCCAGCGCCGCGGCCATCTTCCTGCGGATGACAGGGACAAGCTGTTCCGGGGGCAGCCTGAGCTCCTC
>JAPLOD010000757.1 GCA_026692735.1 Planctomycetota bacterium
TCGGCGATCCCGCCAGGCAGACCTGGCTGCGTTGCGAACCTCACGATGCAGAACCCCTCGCCTTTCGGCGGGATCGTCACGGAACACGTGGAACGCCCGGCCGCTGCTGCAGTCCGGCAGCCTGCTTCCACCTCGAACTCACGCGCGGTCTCTTCCGTGTTCCACCAGTGCAAGCGCAGGTCGCCCGTAACAGCGGCCTCAGCCTGCACGCGCAGACCTTTCGCAATCTGCCGCTCCTCCAGCAGTATGGTCTTGCCGGCCCGTTCCACCTCTGCCTTCTCAAGCTGCGCGCGGAATGCGTAGCTGTCCACTTGCAGGTTCGCGTTCTTCCCTTCCGCCTGCAGACGGATGTAGATCTCCTTTGCCGGGAACAGTTCAGCCGGCAGCTTCGCTTCGATGCCACCGACCTTCGGGCCCTCGGCCGTCTTCGTCCAGTTCTGGCCGTCTTTGCTGGCGCTGACGGTCAGCGTGCCGCCGGTGTGATAGTTCACGTTAAGCCGTACTTCGCCGCTGCGCATCGGCTCCGGCAGCGCGTGGCGGTAGATGATCTCCGAGCCGGGACCGAAGCACCAGCGGTTTGAGTTGAAGCCGGCGTTCTGCTTGTAGAGCGTGCGGTGGATTGTCGAGCCCTGCCAGTGCAGCACGTGCGTGTCCGTGTAGACGCCGCCGTCAATGCGTTCGCCTTCGCCCAGCACGAGGTCGCCCCAGCGCCGGTGCGTGACCTGCACGGGATACAGCTCCACGCCATTGAAAAGGGCCTCGCCTTTCAGATGCCATTGCCCCAGCCGCAGCGCCGTCGGTCCGCCGCCATCGGGCACTCGGAATGCGAAGCCCTGGGTGGTCCACGTTGCCGGCGGAGCGAAATCGCGGTTGACTCCCTCCAGACCGCTGATGATGGTGCCGCTCCCCTGCGCCATCGTGCTGAAGCGGAAGATGTATGCGGCGCCGGGATCGAGCTTCAGGTCCGCGGTAAGCCAGGCTACACTGTCCTCGCCGCCGCCGCGCACGCCCAGCGTCGCGCGGTCATCGGCCTGCTTACGGAAGGTTGCCTCTCCGGGGCCTCCCGGCTTCCAGTCCTGGAGACCGGGAGCCAGGTTCGCGCCCCACGCGGTGTTGCCCAGCACGATGAGGAGGATGAGCCGTGCGGTTCTCATGGCGTCTCCGATCAGCGGATGAATCGGGCCTGTAACTCGACCCTCCGGGTCGAGACGCGATCCAGAGGATCGCGCTACAACACCCGGGTCATCGGGTCAACAAGTGACCAATGACAAAGGACAAGTGACCAACGCTATTTCAGCTCAAACACTATCAAGCCGGTGTTGTCGGTGGAGACGTAAAGCCGTTCCTCGTCCGCCGCCATGGCAACCGGGAGCGCCGGCAGGGACGCGCGCCACAGTACCGCGCCGTCGTCCGGCGACACGAGCACCAGCGCGCCAGGAGGCGGCGGCTGACCGGCCGGCCCTTCTTTCTCGGGCGCGGCGGTCTTCACGCCGACGACGATGGCTCTGCCCTGCCCGGTGCTGCGGTCCCGCGCCACGAACGGCGCCAGCACGGGCTCCCCGGCCAGCGGCACGCTCCACACTGCTGCGCCCTTCTTCTCCATGGAGAGCAGTTCCAGCGTGCCGTTCTGCCGCAGCACGACCACGCCCGCGCCGACGCCTTGCGGTTCGCCATCGAACGCGGCGCCCAGCACGGCCGTTTGATCGGCGGCGGGGAGCGGGATCCGCTTGCGGACCTTGCCGTTGTCAAGCTGGTAGCATTCATAGCCCAGTTGCGTCGCCACGCCTATGAGCTGGCCTTTCCCCGTTCCGCCCAGCTCGTCTCTGTCCTCGAAGAACACGGGTCCGCTGGTGGCGGGCGCGCCAAGCGTGAACGGCTGCACCATGCCGCTGAGCGGGTTCACGCGCAGCAGGAAGCTGCCCGGCGCCGGCATGAAGATCTCGCCGCTGAACGACGCGAACGGCGGAAGCGCGGGCGGCGCCTTGCCGGCTTTGGGCACGGCATCCTGCAGCTTGGTGCGTTTGCGCACTTTCAGCCCCTGGCGCGCGCAGAAAACCAGTTCCGGCGGCTTTCCTGGCAGGGGCGAGGGGCCGGCCAGGATCAACTGCTCCGCTTCAACCAGCAGGCCGCCGCGAGCCGCCACGGGCAGCCGCGCCGTGGTGGCGGACAGGCGCTCCAGCGTCACCGCGACGCGCTCTTCCCGGAAGTTGCTCCAGACCAGCTCCTCGGTGCGGAAGCCTTCTTTGGCGAACGCGATGCATACCAGGCCCAGAGCCGGCACGTCCACTTTGGCCGGCGTCGTGCCGCTGGGCTTGCCGTTGACGCTGATGGTGGCGCCGTCCGGCCGGCTCGTGACATCCACGCGCAGCGCGGCGGTGAGGGCCGTTCTGGTGTGCGGGTACTGCTCGACCACCTCGACGATCCGCTTGCGCGCTTCGGCCGCGTCCGGCGGCTGCCGGTCATAGAACGCGACGGCGGCCTTGAGGGCGGCGGAGGGCGCGGCTTCGTCCACGGGCTGCAGCGCCTGTAACCGCGATAACGCCCGGAAGAAGAAGGGGTAGACAGGCTTGGCCTTGAGAAACTCCAGCAACGCGGCGCGCGCCTCGGCCGTCTTGTTCTGCTGCACCAGCCCCTCGATCCTTTCGTACTCCGTCTGCGCAGCGGCCAGCACCCTTGCGGTGGCGGCCAGTTGCTGCTCGGCCTCGCTCGCAGCGGCTGATCCCGGCAGGATCTTCCTGAGCTCCTCATAGTCGTTCTTCGCGCTCTGCATGTCGCCGGCCGCCTGCATGGCCTGCGCGCGCTTGAGCAGCCTCGCCGCTTCGAGGCGCTGCCGCTGGAGGCGGTCGAGCTGCTCCCGCGCCCTGCCGGCGATGGACTCCGGCGGGTCCTCGGCCAGCAGCCCCTCATAGGCTTGCTGCTGCGCGTCGCAGCCCTTGTCCGCGGCGCCTTCGACCTCCTTCAGCCTGCCTTCGAGCTGTACGGCGCGCTGGCTGTCAAAGTACGCCTCCAGCTCGGGCCGGGCCTTGTCCCGCTCGGCCATGACCTTCGGGTTGAGGATGCTGGTGTTGATGAGGCGCTGGAGGGCCAGCGCGGCAGCCTGGAGCTCGTCGGAGGTGCCGCCTTGGCCGCCCGCGTTGAACCTGCGAAACTTCTCGATGGCCTGTTGCAGCACGGCCTCCACGTCGCCCTGGCGGCGCTCGAACAGCTCCGTGGCCAGCTTCTGAACATCGGCGTCGAAGGTGCGGAACTCGCGGAGCAGTTGCAGCGCGTCCTCGTACTTCTCGGCTGCAATCAGCTCCTGCGCCTTGAGGCTGGTCTCCTCCAGTTGCCGGCGGCTGATCGTGTATTCGCTCTGGGCGCTGGGCCTGAACCGGTAATACACGCCCACGCCGATACCCGCGAGCACCAGGATCACCACGATCACCAGCGGCAGGGAGGAGCGCTCCTTCTTGAGCATCAGGTTGGCCGGGGCGCGGCGGATGACCTCGGAGCGCACTTTCGGGTCCGCGCTGACCTTGACCGAAGCGCTGCCTGTGGACGTAGGCTTCCGCGCCTTCTCGATCTCGCTCAGCAGTGTGCGCGCCTTCTCTTTCTCCTCGGGAGCGTTCAGCTCGATGGCCAGTTCCGCGACGCGCTGCGCTTCCTCGAGGCGGCTCATGCGCAGATGCTCGCGCGCGATGTTCAGGTACTCGGTGGGCGCCGCCGGCTCGATGAGGCCCGCGCTCCACAGTTCCGCCAGCATGCTGTTGGTCGTGAAGCGCCCCAGGCAGGTTTTCTGCACGATGGCTTCAACGGTGCGGTGGGCCTGGATCAGGCGCAGCAGGATCATGCCGTCC
>JAPLOD010000758.1 GCA_026692735.1 Planctomycetota bacterium
AGCCAAGCCGGCGACGGCGGTCAAGGGGCCTCCCAGCGAGCCGGTTAAGGTTGAGGCGGAGCCACAGCGGAGCACTGCCGACCAACCCATCACGGAAACCGCTCCGCCCGTCGCCGCCGCCGAGAAACCGCAGACGGTGCCGCCAACTCCGCAACCGGCGGCCCCCGCTGCATGGCACGCCATCTTCGATGGCCGCACGCTGGACTGCCTGAAGGGGCAGGGACGAGGCGCGTGGCGCGTCGAGAACGGCGCCATCGTGAGCGTGCCGGGCGTCAACGATGCGGCGCAGACGGTACAGCAGTTCGGTGACGGCGACCTCCGGGTACGCTTCGAGATCACCGGGACAGACGGCTTCTTTTTCGTGGCGCGCCAGGGGAACGGCGGATTTGCGATGCGGCCGGACGGCGCACAGATGGCGGCGATGGCGGGCAAACCGCAGGAGCTTGTTTTCACGTGTCGAGGTGAGAACGTCACCGCCACGGTCAACGGCCAACCCGTCGCGCTGAACGCCACGGGCAAGCCCCTGCAAGGCAGCCTGCAGTTCAATGTGCGGGCCGGGAGCACGTTGCGGGTGGTGGGCATCGAGCACAGCGACGTGCCCGGGGCAGGAAGTGCCGCTGCGGCGGCTCCTGTCTCGAGGCCGGATACCGCGCGGGTCATGCCGTGGCAGCCGATCTTCGATGGGCGCACGCCGGACTGCCTGAACGGCCAGGGACAGGGCGCCTGGCGTGTGGAGAACGGCGCGCTGGTCAGCGTGCCCGGCGTGCAGCAGGCGGTGCCCACAGTGAGAGAGTTTGGCGACGGGCAGATACGCATCTGCTTTGAGGTTGTCGGCGTGAAGTACATGGATATCAAGGTACGCAATGGCCCCGACGGCGGCATTTGCGCCGAGTTCGACAAACCGCAGCTTGCGGCCATGGGGAACAAGCCGCAGGAACTGCTCTTCACATGCCGGGGTACCGACGTGAGCGCCACAGTCAATGGCCAGCCCATGCAACTGGGCGGCGAGGCCCGTCCGCTGAAAGGGCGGGTTCGGTTCTACGTGGGCAACGGCACGCTGCGCGTGCTGAGCCTTGAGTACCGCGACCTGCCTCCCGCAGGGGCCGCCGCGCCGGCGGCCACCCCGCCGCCGGTGTTCCCGCCCGTTGTCGCCAAAGCGCAGCGCGCGGCTATCGAGGCCTGCGACCGCGTCTTGGAAGCGCTGGCGAAGAAGGACCTCGACCCCGGTGCGCGGCTTGAGCAGGCGTTGCGCCTGGCGAAGGCCGGCGCGGCGCCGGGGCTTCAACCGCTGGCGCCGGCGTCGCCGGTGTCAATCGTGCTGGAGAAAGCGCAAGCGCTCTACGAGCAGGCCACCGCCACCATCGCCAAGCAGCCGCCGACAGAACCCGTGCGGGTGGAGAAACTGAACCTGACCGGCACGGTCGCGCGCGTCGCGGGCGGGAAAGCCTTCATCAAATCGGAGGGCATGGAACTGCCCGTGGACCTGGCCCTGCTGCCCGAGACGGTCTTTCTGAAAGCCCTGGCCTTCGATGAGACCAAACCCGCGGGCATCGCTGACAAGGCCGCGTACTTCTTCGGCATGGGCAATCCCGACGGGGCGCAGCAACTTCTTAAGCGCGTGAAGAAGGAGGACCTGCCCGCTTGGGCGGCGTTGTTCGAGCAGCGCACCGCCTGGGCCCGGCTCCTGAAGTTCGAGGCGTCCATCGGCACCATCGAGACCACAGTGACGAGCTCAAGGCCGGCGGACGCGCTCGCCACGCTCAACTCCCTGAAGAACGATTATCCCGAGCTGGTCGAGGCCAACAAGGAACGCATCGCCTATCTTCTCACCCAGGCGGAAGGCCCGAAGAAGTAAGCACATCGGCAGGATACAGGATACCAGACACCGGATACCCCCTACGAGATATCTGACCAAACGGGGCGTTCCTTTTGGGCGATCTTGAGCGACATGTCGAGCTTGGTCATCGTGACCCTCCGGGATGTTGGCGCGAATGAGGGACTACGGTGCCTCGGCCGGCTGCCCCGCCCCCGCCTTCTCTCGCTCCGCCCAGACCTCGTCCTGCTTCTTCTTCGCTTCCTTCGCGGCGGGGTCGTCGGGGCGGGTGAAGGTGCCTTTGCCTGTTACCTCCAGCACCTGGATGGAGTGGATGTACACAGTTGATTCGCCGCTCCCGACACGCATGTCACCGCAGCTCTTGTCCTGATCTTGAGTGAATCCCAGCACGCCGTGCGCTGGTTTCCACTCGGCCACCCGCCTACCGTCCAGCCGACCGCCGTCCTGCAGAAGACGCTCGAAGCCGCCAAGGCACCGCCGGACCTGCAGAAGGAGTGGCTCGCGCAGGCCGAGTTCCTCTACAAAGCCCTGCTTGACGCGAAGGCCGGCGAGCCGGTGGATCGGGTGATCGGTTACTCAGGTTTCAAGTTTCAGGTTACAGGTTACACGTTTCAGGTCTCAAGTCCCAAGTTTCAGGTGCAGACAGTGCCGGGGAAGGCCGGCGGGAGGTGGGTTGTGATCGGACGAAGCGCGGAGGTGGAGACGGCGTTGGCGGTTCACCGTAGCGGGACGACGGCTTCGGCGTCAAGCCGGAGAGCCCGCACTATGAGATCCTGTCCCTCGGCAGTAGGGCAGAAGTCAATGCCGGCCCACCCCTGCCGCGCGCCGTTCCTTACCACAGAGTCCATCCCTATGGCTTCGTGACGGCCCGGTCTGATTACCGCCCGCGTACACTGCCAGCCGTCCTCGGTTTCGTCTTGGATGAACAGGTTGGTCTCGTTGCCATCACTTACCCCCAAGTTGCAGGTCAGCGCAATCGGCTGTCCACCAAGCGGTATCGCATCGAAGTGGTAGCCTAACCGCAGCTCAGACCGCTCAGTCGTGCAGAGCTTCGTACAGCGGATCCGAAGAAAGCATCCCGCGTCGTCAACCTGACGCTGCAATCCGAACTCACCCCGCACACCGACGAGCGGGGTGAGTATGAACTGCGTCGGCACGTGAGCGATGCAGGTTGCTTCTTGCGGATTCGCTGCGCAAGGCTTTGCGCGACTGAACAGTCAGTCCTGATGCTGGGCTTTCACTTCGATGCGACAGCCCTGGGTGGACGTGCGATGGCGCTGACCAGCAGCCAGGACGTGAGCGATGGGGGCGAATCCAATCTGTTCTTCGAGGATCAGGCTGAGGGCACGTGGCAGAGTGCCCGGGCAAAGGTCGTCAACTCAGGCCATCACGAAGCTGCGGGGCTGGATGGCCGCGTGCCACGAAACATCGCGCGGATCCAGTCCTGTGCGGCGCGCGGTGGCAGGAACTCCGGCAGCAGACCGCTCGCCCACAAACGCGCCAGTCTCTGGCCGTCTGCCCCGCGCCGCCAAGCGTGAGTTAGGGCTCCACGAGCAATTCCATGCTCTTGATCTCCAGGCTCTGGCCCTCGCTCGCCGGCTCGAAGTAGAAGCCCGCGCTGGCCTGTACCACGCCATCGCGCACCGCGGCCTCCACGCTCGCCGTCGTCCATGTTGTTGACGGCCCCAACAATGCAGTCGTGCGTTGCCACCCCGCGGCAGTCCTGTCCTGGATGAAGAGTTGGCAGCGCGCGCCCAGCGAAAGACGCACGACGGCAACCAGCGTTGCCAACTGGCCGCCGTGTAATCCGGCGGAAAGGCTGTGCTGAAGCTGCAGCACGGGAGCGTCACCCACTGTTTGTTTCACTAGGCGGGTTTCCAGGTAGGCCCCGCCTGCCTCCATCTTCCGCTCAAAGGCGTACTGGCCTCGCTCCCCGCCACACTGCAGAAGTGTGCCGGCGGTATCAATGTTGTTGACCCGCTCGGGCCCGGTCCAACCGTTGAACTCCTCCCTCAGCCGCAGACTCGGTCTGGGGTCCGAAGCGGCTGCCGCAATGTCGGACCGCTCCCAGACCTCGAAGGGGAACACGGTGCCGATCCGACAGAAGTGGGTTCGGACGAAGGTGTGCACCGGGTCCAGTCTCTCGTCTATCAGGTATGGCTGCATCCTGCCGCCGTCCGGGCTGCCGATTCCCTCAGGGTGGATCAGGCACCGAACCGCGTACCGTGGCACCCGTTGCTCTCGCAGCATGAACTCGACTGAGCGGCACCTCGACTCGGCGCTGAACCAATTCTTCGTCACCCAGACACTGTTGGTAGC
>JAPLOD010000759.1 GCA_026692735.1 Planctomycetota bacterium
GTTTGCCACGCATGCGCGGCGTGCGTGCGCGGCCGCCGTGCGCCGGGATCGCCCGGGCGTCGCGCATTGCGTTTCGCCGCAACGTGCGAGCACACGCACGGCACTGTAGGCGCGTGTGCACAGGCCGAGCGCAGCGCCCAGCACCGGCGACGCGGAGAGCATGTCTCCGGTGCAAAGATCGCCGGAGAACGTCCGCGCGTCGGCAGACCAGAACGGCCCCGCCGCGCCTCCGGCGCGCAAAGACGGCGGCGAGACGAACAGCACCGTCTCGCGGGGGTCGGTGCCGACGTTCCTCCGCACAGGCGCGCTTTTCGCATCGAAATGATACAGGGCAACGCCTTCCACCTCCGCGTGGATTCTGGCGCCCCTGTTCCGCGCGGAGTCTTCGCTTTCCAGGACGAGCATCGCCGCCCCTTCGCCTGGGATGATCCCGTCGTCCCAGTTGCCGCTGCGGCTGAGTTGGCCGGTGGCAAGCAGATGGTTGTAGCCCGCAGGCGTCAGGCTTTCGCTCGCGCCCGCCAGGATCACCTCCCCCGCGCCGGCCGCGATCTGGTCGAACGCGAACATGAGCGCCTCAACGCCCGCCAGTCTTTCCCCCGAGAAGGTGGCCGCAGGCCCCCGCAGCCCATACTCGATGCACAACAGCGAGGAGGGGCTGTTGGCATACCCGTGGGTGAAGGGGACTGGCTGCGCAAACCTCGGGTTGGACGTCTTGACCTTGTGCCAGAAGATGCCCATGGCTTCCAGGCAGCCCAGCGTCGTGCCGTGGCTGCAGCCGATCTCAACGCCGGCCGGACGCTTCTCACGGTCCAGCAGCCCCGCATCGGCAAGCGCGGCCTTGGCGGCGACCAGCGCCAGCCCGCTGGTGCGGTCAACGAAGCTCTTGATGGTGGGGAGTTCCTTGTCGAGGGAGAAATCGAGGACCTCAAAGCCCCACGTCGGCGCGCCGTCCGGCACCTCGAACGCCGTGATCTCAGGGACAGGACGCGGAGGCGCCGCACGCCGGCCGGAGAGGGCCTCGGCAAGCGGAGAGGGTGCGACAAAGCCCAGTCCGGTGATGACAATACGGGGCGGGGTCGGTCTGATGATGCTGTTCCTCAACCGCGGCCGTTCAGGCCTTCTCCGAGTTCGACGGCGTCACGCTTTTCCCGCAGCGCGGGCACACCGTCGCCTTCTTCGAAATAAACTCCATACACCACGGGCAGGGCTGCGTCGAGCGTTTTGCGATGTAGCGGATGGCGATGGCCAAGCCCAGCAGCCCCACGATCATGAGGAACAGGAAGCCGCCGATGATCGCCAGCCAGGCCTCGACCCTGGTCTGCTCCTCGCGCGTCAGGCCCTGCTGTGCGGCAAGCACGCCGCAGCAGAGCCACGCACCGCAAGCGTCAAGCCAGGAGCCAAGAGCCAGGAGCCACGAGCCGCAGCTCATAATTCGTGCCTGTGGTAGAAGTGCGCCCAGACCTCATCGCGTGCCGCGTGGTCGGTGATGAAGTGCCCGCGGAGTGCGCTGGTCACCATGATGCTGCCGGGTTTCTGGACGCCGCGCATCGTCATGCAGGTGTGCGTTGCTTCCAGCAGCACGGCCACGCCCCGGGCCTTGAGTTTCGCCATGAGCGTATCGGCAATCTGGGAGGTCAGCCGCTCCTGGATCTGCAGCCGCCGCGCGAAACCGTCCACCAGCCGCGCCAGCTTGCTCAACCCCACAAGCCTTCCGTTCGGCAGATAGGCCACATGCGCCTTCCCATGAAAAGGCATCAGGTGGTGTTCGCACATCGAGAAGAAGGGGATCTCCTTCAGCACGACGATCTCCCTGTGCTTCTCCTTGAACGTCGTCGCCAGGTGCTCGCCCGGGTCCGACCCCGACCCGCCCAGCACCTCCTCGTACATGCGGGCGATCCGGCCCGGCGTATTCCGCAGACCGGGCCGCTCGGGGTCCTCCCCGATAGCGGCCAGAATCTCCCGTACAGCTCGTTCAATGCGTGCCTGATCCACGCTTCTCTCCGAAAAGGGTACGGCGGACCGCCCCTTGCGGTTCGGCCGCTCCCAGCCTGCCGTTGCTCCCTTCGGCATACCGGCGGTTACACGGATTGCAAAAGCAGTTTCCCCTTGTAGCGCCGGCGTCTCGCCGGCGGGCCGAGCCGGCGGCGCCACAAGCTACGCGACGCGCCAGTCGAGAGCGCCGCCGCCGCGCCGGATGCGGCGGTACAGATGGTCCCGTTCCACCGGCTCGCCGCCGGCCTCGCAAATCAGCCGCTGCAGGTCCGCGACGGAGAGCGCCTGTGGCGACCGCGCACCCGCCATGTGATGCACTTTCTCCTGCAGGACCGTGCCATCGAAGTCGCTGGCGCCGTACGCGAGCGCTATCTGCGCAACCGGTATGGTCAACGTGACCCAATAGGCTTTTACATGGGCGAAGTTATCGAGCATGAGGCGCGCGATGGCATGCGTGCGCAGTTCGTCAATGGCGCCGGGCCCATGCTCGACCTTAAGGACGTTGTTCACGGGATGATAGCTTAACGGCACGAACGCCAGAAAGCCGCCGGTATCGTCCTGCAGTTCGCGCAGGCGCAGCATATGGTCCACGCGCTGCGCAAGCGTCTCGATGTGGCCATACAGCATCGTCGCATTGGACCGTATCCCAAGCTGGTGGGCCGTGCGGTGCAACGCGAGCCATTCGGCGCTCGTTTCCTTCCCCGCGCAGATCACGCTACGCACACCGTCGTCCAGAATCTCCGCGCCGCCGCCAGGCAGCGTGTCCAGCCCGGCTTCCTGCAGCGCGAGCAGGGCTTCGCGAGGCGACAGCCCGCCGACCTTGCCGATGTGATAAATCTCGACCGCCGTGAAGAACTTCAGGCCGACTCTGGGATGCCGCTGTCTGATTGCGCGCAGCAGGTCCACGTAATAGCGAAACGGGAACTCCGGGTGCAGCGCGCCCACACCATGAATCTCCGTCGCGCCGCTGCGGGCAATCTCATCAGCCTGATGGAGCACCTCGTCCACGCTGAGCTCAAAGCCGCCCGGCCGCGGGTCCTTGCCCTTCCGCCGGTAGAAGGAGCAGAATGCGCAGGCGAGCGTGCAGTAGTTCGAGTAGTTGATGTGCCCGTTGACCACATAGTACACACAGGGACCGTGTCTCCTGCGCGCGTACCACCGGGCGAGCGAGCCGAGGCCCAGAACGTCCTGCGCCTGGAACAGCACCAGCCCGTCTTCGCGCGAGAGGCGCCGGCCGTTCAGAACCTTCTCGCGGATCGGCTCAAGCTCCCGCGTGACATACGGGATCTCGTCCGAGCACGCTGGTGTCGTGGCGTCCACGCGCTGCCTCATCTCCTCGCTCGTATCGTAGTCCGCGGCGGCGAGGCGTACAACGCAAAGCCTCGCACGCGCAAATCTCCGTTGGATGCCATTGCCGTCCCGCCTATAAACAGGATGGCCGGCGATCCGGCCAACGGCTGACGTTCCTCTGTGGCGAGCCCGTGGTGCCCGACGACTCTTCCCCGCGCAACGCCGGCGGCAAGACCGCGCCGGAAGTCCGCGAGATGTTCTCGCGGGTGGCGCGGCGCTATGACTTCCTCAACCACTTTCTGTCGCTCGGCATGGACATCCGCTGGCGCAGGGCAGCCGCGCGAGAGGTCGT
>JAPLOD010000760.1 GCA_026692735.1 Planctomycetota bacterium
GGACGCATCGGGAGCGACTGCGCACTGCTCATAACCGGATGCCCGTCACCGTCATGGCGGCCCGCAAGCGCAAGACGTAGCGTCTGTCCACGCGGCCCGGGTCCGCCGACGCCAGCTTGGCCGTACCGCAGGCCACGGCCCGTCGCAGCGTCTCCTCCGCGGAACACTTGTCTCTCAGCGCCCACACCCAGCCGGCCGTGGCCGCGTCGCCGCAGCCCGTCGCCGACTGCAGCCCCGCCACCCCGGCGGGCGATGCTGCCCGGCCTATCTGTGGCGGCGTGGCGCGCCAGAGTGAGCCGTTGGCCGCCAGGAGTGCGCCGCCGGCGCCAAGCGTGATCATGATCGCGCGTGGCGCGCCCTTGCGCGCAAAGGCTGCGACAAGCGCCTCCCGATGAGCCCTCTGCGCGGCGTTGAACGGCCTCCGCAACCCCAGCCACGCGCCGATCTCCGCAGCGTTGCCCTTCAGCCCGTCCAGCCCCGCCGCCCCCGCCACGCTCAAGGCCACGCCGCTGCCGTCCGCGACGATCGTGCGCGCCCCGTTCCTGCGCGCCACGCTGTAAACTTCGCGTAACGTCTCCGCCGACGTCCGCGCAGGCGCGGACCCGCACAAGGCCACGATGTCGCCGCCCCGCACAACGGTCCTCCAATAGGCCAGTAGTGCCGTTTCCTCCGCCCGTGTCACGGCAGGCATCCTCTCCTTGATGTGCGTTTCACGCCCGGACTGCTCGAGCAGTGTGGAGGCATACCGCGTGAAACAGGGGCGCGGACACAGCGCCGCCCGAATGCCGGACAAGACCGCAAGCTGCCTGGCAAACCACTCCTTCTCGCCCTCCCCGATCCACGCCGCCGCCACGATCGGCTGCCGTTCCTGGCAGAGGCAGCGCAGCACCCGCGCCGTGTTCACACCTTTCCCGGCCGGCACTGTCATCAACAGGCGCGCATCGAACGTCGCGCCTGGCTTCAGCGCCTTAATCTCCAGGACGCGGTCAATCGTGGGATGCAGTGTCAACGTCACGAGGCGCATAGGATCTCCCGGTACACGCGCGCGTAGTCGGCCACCATCCGTTCCACAGCGAAGCGCTGCACCGCCTCCGCGCGCGCGGCGGCGCCAAGCGAGACGGCAAGCGCCTGGTTCTTCAACAGCTCCAGCATTGCCCGAGCCAATTCTTCCGGCTGTCCCTTGGGCACAACCAACCCCGTCTTGCGATGGGTCACCAGTTCCGGCAGACTGTCGGCGTCCGTCACGACCACTGGCAACGCGCACGCCATCGCCTCGGCCACCGTCAGGCCGAAGCCTTCCCAGGCCGACGGCTGCGCGTACAGGGCCGCCCGGCGCAGGAGCGCCGGAACATCCAGCACCAAGCCCAGGAACTTCACGCGCTGCAGCGACAGCGTCGTGCACAGAGCCCGCAGGCCGGCCGCCTCGGGCCCGTCACCCGCGATAGCCAACTCGGCGCCGGGGTGAGCGTCCTGAACCGTCTTCCAGGCGCGCAGCAGCGTGGCGAAATCCTTCTGCGGATCCAGGCGGCCCACGGACACGACAAGCGGCGCCTCGCCCTCAGCCCTTGGCGCGGCGGGACCAAAGCGGCTCAGGTCAATGCCGTTCTCTATCACCCGGAAGAACTCGCGCGGCAGGCCGGTGTGCTCCTGCTGGAAGGCGGCCACGGCGCGCGACACACAGATCTCCGCTCGCGCGTGAGCCGCCGTGAAGCGGTCCAGCGCGAACTGCCACGGACGGAACCGCCGTTCCGCCACGTGCACCGTGCTGAGCACGTGGATGCCCTCGCGCATCTGCGGGCTCATGCGCGCGTAGGCCATGCGCGCCACAAGGTTCGCATGGAACAGGTGCGCGTGGACGATCAGCGGCCGGCGCTCGGGCAGCACGGCGGCCAGTGCCGTCGCGCAGGCGAGCGTGCGCCGTCGCGACAGGCGCAGCCCCTGCACCGGAATCCCCGCCGCCGCCAGTTCGGCGCCCACAGGTGCGCGCTCGTCCTCGAGGCACACCACCGCCGTCCGGAAACCCTCTGCCGGCAGGCGGCGCGCCAGTTCCGCAACGATGCGTTCGGCCCCTGCCGGCTGCAGGACGGGAAGCACCAGCACCACATCCGCGTTGTCACTCATGGCCCGTCCCCGCCCTGCCGCGCTTCGATCAGCAACGGCGCCACAGCACCATACACCGGAAGCAAGCGCGCCGCGACAGCCAAGCCGGCCACTGCCGGTCTACGGTGTTTCGGCGCTTGAAGTTCTGCCAAAAGAACAATGATAAGGGCCAATGCAGCCCATCTTCCTATTCTCCCTGCCGCGCGCCGGCTCAACATTGGCGCAACGCATTCTCGGAGCGCACCAGGAGATTGCAACCGCAACCGAGCCGTGGCTGCTGTTGCCGTTCCTGTACGCGTTGAAAGAACACGGCGCGTATGCTGAGTACAACCACGCCGCGGCGGCCCTCGCGCTGAAGGATTTCTGCGCTCGGTTGCCGCAGGGCCAGGACGATTACCGCCAGGAACTGCGCCAGCTTGCGCTGCGTCTCTACGAGAAGGCTGCCCGGCGGCCCGCGCGGTACTTCCTGGACAAGACGCCGCGCTACCATCTCGTTGTCGAGGAGGTCATCGCGCTCTTTCCCGACGCCAAGCACGTGTTCCTGTGGCGCAATCCTCTGGCCGTGGTCGCTTCCGTGATCGAAACGTTCGGCCGCGGAAAGTGGAACCTGTACGAGTTCAAGGTGGACCTGTTCGACGGCCTCGAAAACCTGCTTGCCGCGTACGGGCAGTGCAAAGACCGTGCGTACGCTCTGCGGTACGAAGACCTGGTCGCCGACGGCCCGACGGCGCTCAAGGGCCTGCTCGCGTACCTGGACCTGCCGTACGATGGGGAATTGCTGGAGTCCTTCGCCAAGGTGGACCTGCACGGCCGCCTGGGCGATTACACCGGCGCGAAACAATACACGCAGCTCACCACCGAACCGCTCGACAAGTGGAAGACCGTCTTGCGCAATCCGCTGCGCCGCCGCTGGGCCAGGCGCTACCTGCGCTGGATCGGCCCCGAGCGTCTCGCGCTCATGGGTTATTCGCTCGAGCAGTTGCTCGGCGACCTGGACCGCATTCCCTGCTCAGCGCGCCGCCTCTGTTCCGACATGTGGCGCATCGCGTATGGCGTGCCGTACCAGCTCCTCGAACCGCAGCTCATCAAGGGCAAGCTGCGCCTGCTGCGGCAGTGGCACAAGGTACATCCTTACTACTGAGCTGGCGCCTTTCTCCGGAAGAGTGTCCGCAGATACCCGAACGTGCGCTGGCAGGCGTCGTCCGGCATCTCATCGCAGGTCTCCAGCTCCCACGTCAGCGGCCCAGTGTAGCCGACGCTGTCCAGTTGCCGGAAGATGGCGCGGAAGTCCAGATCGCCCTCGCCGGGAATGCGATGGTAGTGCTTGTGCGCCCGAATGTCTGCCAGGTGCACGTTGAAGATGCGGCCCTTCAGCGCGCGGATGGCGTGGCACGGGTCTTCGCCGGTCACGTCCACGTGGCCCAAGTCCAGGTTGGCGCCGAGGCAGGGCGAGTTCAGTTTCACGAGCAGCGCCTTCAGTTCCGCCGTCTTCTCGATCAACAGCGCCGGCTCATACTCCAGCGAGAGCCGCTGGCCCAGCCGTTCCGCCTCTTCCAGCAGCCGCGACAGACCCTCTTCGAGCAGTGTCTGGGCTCTCTCCGGCGGGACGCCGCTCAGCGCCTTGCCCGACGTTATTGACACGTTGTGCGCGCCGAGCAATTTCCCGAGGCGCAGCGCCTTCTTGGTATACGCGATCCGCCATTCCCGCATGGCGCGGTTGCGCGAGACCAGGGACGGCTCGAAGAACGGCTCTGGCGGCGCATCCGACCAGAATCCGACGGCGCAGTTCGCATTGATGTTGGAGACGAAGAGGCCAAGCGCTTTCAGCTCCTGCTGCAGCTCCGCGATGTCGCGCGCGCTGAAGCTGTCGAGCCAGACGTGCGGCTTGTCCGCCAGAATCTCCACGCCTTTGAAGCCCGCCCGCGCAATCCCGTGCAGGGCTGTCTTCAGCGGATGGCGGCTGTACGCATTGGTCGAGAACGCGAACCTTTGAAGCTCCACGGTATGGACCTCCACGCCCGCTTGGGCACGGGCCGTGGGCCGGGCATCCCACCCGGTCACGGGGCAGAATACCCCCGCCACGGCAACGCGACTGCAACCAGCGATGAGAGTATCGTCACGCGCGGGCGCCGTAAGCAGCAAAAGGCCGCGAAGGTATCCCTGTGGCCAGAATCTTGAAAATCCCGCTTTAGCCGCCGGCCGGTTCATGCCGATGAAGGAATAGGTTCGCGGCAAGTGTCTTTCATTGGGGAAGCCTTCTGTCCGCGCCAGGGATTGGGGTGGGCCGAAAACTCGCAGCCAGCAGACACGCCGGCGCGGTTGAGCGTCTCACCGGGTGAAGGGGAGGTTGGGTCATGAGCCGGTATGCAACGGTCGTCAAGTTTGCGCTGGCGGCGGGGGTTGTGATCCTGGTCGCTGGCTGTGGAGGGCGTGAGAAGGTAGCCATCGCCGCGAAGGACGACACAATCAACCGCCAGGGAACCCTCATCGCGCAGACGCGCGCGGATAATGAGGAACTGCAGAAGGCGAACGCCGCCTTGGCCGATCAGACCAAGCAGTTGGCCGAGAAGAACGGCGCCATTGCGGCCGACAGCGCTGCTAAGATCGCCGTGCTGAACCAGAAAGTTGACAGCCTTGACGCCACGATGAAGCAGATGGACAGCAACATCGTCGCGCTCAAGCCCAAGCAGGGGCTGGAGCAGGGCCAGACGACAGGCTGGGGTAGAGATGCCGACAACGCGATCCGGATCAAGGTCGCCGGCACCGCCCTCTTCGACCCGGGCAAGGCCGAGCTGAAGAGCAGCTCTCATGCAACGCTGCTGAACGTCTGCAAGACCATCAGAGCGAGCTTCCCCAACAACTGCATCCGCGTTGAGGGGCACACGGACAGCACGCCTGTGGTCCACAGCAAGGCCAAGTACCCGGACAACATGGCGCTGTCGGTCGCCCGCGCCCGCGCCGTCTACGATTTCATGATCAAGGCAGGTGGTATCCCGGCCGGCAAGATGTACACCGCGGGCTACGGCGCATCCCAGCCGCTGGTGCATCCGGAGAAGACCGCCTCGGACCGCGCCAAGAACCGCCGCGTTGAGATTGTGATCATGCCGGACACGGTCAAGGTGCAGAAGGAGCAGTTGGCGGACGCCAAGCCGGCGAGTGCTTCCACCACGGCGCGTAAGAAGTAACTGCGGGCAGAATTCGCCCACCAATCCCGGGCGACGTTTCGAAGGCGGAGACCGGTACAATACTCGGTCTCCGCCTTTTTTCGTGAGCGGGTACCCGCGCCCAACCCCATCCCAGACACCCCGTTGCCCTTGCGTCTTCTCCAGCACTTGTTTTTGCGCGCCGGGGAGTTATCTATCGGCGTTGTTAGTGGGAGAGCTGGTCGTGGAAGCTGGGCGTTTGCCGAGGCTGTGACCTTGATGCCGGTCAGTGTGGATGCGGGAAAGGTCGTCTTGTACCAGCCCACGGACGAGCAGCGTGCCGCGGCGCAGAGGGCCGAGCGGCACAACCTCGCCGTGGAGGTTGTTTCCTCCAGGGACCTCCTGCCCACGGTCCTCACCGACCCAGCGCAGGGCGTGCTCGTGTTGTGCAGCTATACGCCGGAAGCGCGGGCCGCAGCCCGCGCCTTGCGCGCCCCTAAAGGCTGGAGATCGTTCCCGGTGTTCGCCATCGTTCCCGACGAACTCATTGACGCCCATGTGCTGAAGCAGGCCAACGAATGCCGTATCGAATTGCTGCCGACCTCCCTGCCCGAGGCTCGGCGGTGGGAGAAACTGCGCGCCGCGCACGAGACCGTGCGTTCCGGCAGGCGTTGGACGGTGCTCAACCAGCGCAGCCACTTCCGGCTGCCGCTCAAGGCCAAAGCCACGTTGCTGGCGGACGCCGAGACCGTGGACATCAGTGAAGGCGGGATGGCCTTCCTGACAAATGCCACGTACCACGTGGGCGATACGGGCCGGGTTGACGTCCGCTCTCTGCTCGGCGATATGGAGGCGGACGAGCGAGGCTTCCCCTTCCAGGTTGTCTCGGTCAAGACGTTGAAGCAGGGCGGCTACCGCTATATCGTCGGCGCGCAGTTCGCGGATCTGAGCGACGATGCGCGGCGCCGCCTGAAGACGGCGTTGGAGTTGATTGAGCCCACTGAAACCGAATACTGACACGCTTCCCTGCCCGTCGCATTGCGAGCACGGCCACCCGTATGGATAAACCCCCAGCCAAGCCGGACTCCGCTCTCGCTCTGCCCGCGGCGGCGCCCGCGCTCAGGGATGAGACGGCAGCGCCGCCTGGGAAAAGCATCTTCTCGTATGCGGCCTTCAATAAGCTCTTCATCGGCTCGCTGTGCGGCACGTTCGCCGACAGGTTGTACTTCACCGCACTCATCGCCGCGGCCTACATCATCTACGCCGACAACGCTCCGGAAGACTACAAGGGCCAGATCCAGATCTTCGCGACCATCCCGCTGCTGATCCTCTACGGCTTCTCGGGACCGCTGGTGGACAGTCTCGACCGCCGCCGCCTGCTCGCGCTGGTCAAAGGCCTGAAGGCCGTGATCGTCCTGCTCTTCGTGCCTTTGCTCTGGCGCGTCGTGGACCTCAACCTCCACGCGCCCGATCCGCAGGTGCGCACCGCGCTGGTCCACCTGTGGCCCTGGTGCCTCGCCCTCGTCGTGCTCCTGAATATCCTCACCGTGCCCTTCGGGCCCGCCCGCGCGGCTGCGATACCCGATGTCGTGCCGGAGAAGCACCGCTCCCTCGGCGCCAGCCTGATGGCGACCAGCGGGCTGGTAAGTCTGCTGCTGGCCGCCATGGCCGGCGGCATCCTCGCACGCACCGACGTCCTCGGTCCCGCGCTCACCACTGTGATCGGGTCCGCGTTCTACGTCATCGCCACACTCCTGTTCCTCTGGCTGCCTGACGCCGTGGCCGTCCCCGGCAATAAGCGCCCCCGCGCCGAGGGCGAGGCGGAGGCGCCGGCCGTGAAGGAAGGCGCAGCAGCCTACCTGTCGGGCCTGTGGGACGGTGTGCGCTATTGCTGCCGCAGAGGCAGCATCCTCGGGCTGATCTTCTTCGAATCCGTCTTCTGGACGGTGGGCTCCGCCTTCTACATCCTGATGGATTTTCACGCGCGCACGGTCTTCCACCTGTCGGGCAATGCCCTGGTCACGTTCTCCGGCATGGCCATGGGCATTGCGGGCGTCGGCCTGTTCGCGGGCGCCATCGGCGCGGGCAAGGTCTGCAATCGCATCAGCCCGATTTTGACGTACCCGTTGTCCTTCCTGCTCCTTTCCTGCGGCCTGTATGTTGTGTTCTGTGCCGCCGCGGCGGATGGCGGCGCACCCTACTGGCTCTACCCCATCATGTTCCTCCTGGGCCTCGGCGGCGGCGGACTCCTTGGGCGCGTTGATGCCGACGTCCTGGCCATTACCGAAGGTCCCGTGCGCGGCCGGGTCTTCGCCATTAAGGCCGTGGCGTTCGCCGCCACCATTCTCGTGACGATCACCATCCTCAGCGAAGGGAAGTTGACCGACATGCAGAAGGAACAGCTTGCGCACTGGACGCCGCGCCTCATGTTCACCCTTCTGCCGGTGGCGATCGTGTTCAGTTGGTTGGTGGACCTCGCCATCTGGGCGTCAAGAGGCATCACGGAGCCGCCGCGCGGAATCCACCAGGCCGGCTACAGGCTGGCCCGTTTCCTCCTCCGGCAAGGGGTCAGGGCGCTCTTCCGCTACGAGGTGCAGGGCGCAGAGAAGATCCCGAAGAGCGGGCCGGTGATCCTGGCTGCCAACCACGCCAGTTTCATTGATCCCATTCTGCTGGGGTGCTGCACCCGCCGGATCGTGCAGTACACGATGTACGCCTCGTACTACCGTTCCTTTGCGCATCCGGTCTTCCGCTTCCTGCGCTGCATCCCGGTGGATGCCACGAGCACGCTCGCAGCGCTCAAGGCCAACGCCCGGTCGCTCAGCCAGGGAGCGTGCCTCGGCATTTTCCCGGAAGGTCACGTCTCCGTTGATGGCCGCATGCAGCCTCCGAAAGAAGGCGCCCTGTTCCTCGCGCAGCGCTCGGGCGCGCCGGTGGTGCCCGTGACCCTGAAGGGAAACTTCGCCGCCTTGCCTCGCGGTGCGTGGCTGCCTCGTCTGCGGAAGATCACGGTGAGCGTCGGCGACCCCTTCACCGTGGGCAAAGACCTCTCGCGCGAACAGGTCGCGGAACTTACCGACAAGATGATGGCCGGCTTGGCCGCAACGCTCGGGTTGGAGCCGCCGCCAAAAAGCGTGGTCCGAGGAAAGGAGCCGGGGGCCACGAGCCAGTAGCCAGTTGTCAGTTGTCAGTAATCAGAACTCAAAACTCAAAACGCCGGGCGCCAGCGCAGCCTCGCCGTGGCTCTTGCCGAGGGGTGCCACGGCATCCTTGCCGTGGCTCTTGCCCAACTGCACGCCAAGAATGGCGTGGCACCCAATCACGGACGACACGGCTATCGGGGGTCTGTTCTCACGCCACGCGGGTGTTCGTTCTTGGTTTTGAGTTTTCAGTCTTGAGTTTCCAGTAGCCAATGGCCAGTGGGCCGCCGCCGTGGCGGAGCTGGAGAAAGCCATCACACTGCTGGCGGGGAAAGCATCAAGCGCCAGCACGGGCCGGCGATAGCCGCCCTGGAACGTCGGAAGGTGTGACAATTCCCGACAGCGCTCCGCAGAATTGCGCAGCCTTCCTCGTCACTTTTTGTCACTCCCTCGCCGTGCACAACGAGCAAGATGACTGGCACAAGTCTTGCGCTTACCCGTTGCCATAGGTGGTACACGGCTCGGGCGCTTACCTGCCGCGACGCCCCTTGTCCTGGAGGGCCGAGCATGGGTGTGCCAGAAGGGGACACTGTTGCCTGGCCGCAGTGCATGCGTCGGGCGGGAAACTGGTTCCTGCGGCAAAACGTTTTCTACCTGCTCAGCGCCTTCCTCATGCTGCTGGGCTGTTACCTGATCAGTCTGCCGCATCTGCTGACACCACGCCCGGACATCACCGAGTTGCTCGTGTTGCTGGGCGTCATCAACATCTACGAAGGCTTGGTCATCCTCGCGTGCGGCTTTATACTGCGGCGCCTGCCGGCCAGCCGCGAGGCCACCTTGCTGCTGCTCATTGAGATCCTGTTCCTCTTCGACATGACGTTTACCGCCAGCAGTTGTCTCACGCGCCATTTCAAGCTGGGTCTCGGTGTGGCGGCGGCCGGTTTTGTGCTGGCGTTGCTGAAGCTCTACGCGCTGGAAACGGGCGCTCGCCATGCGCTCTTCCACAGGCTGAAACGCTTTCTCATCCCCGCGCTGCTCGTGCTGTACTCCTTTCAGGGAGTGCTGGTCCTGCATTCTTCGGAGTTCCCCGCACTGCGCGCGCTGTGCGCGTATGCGATATGGCTGACCTTCGGCGCGTTGGCGCTGCTGTTGCCGCCGGACATTTCGGACGCCGTGCCACCCGCGGCACCGTGGTGGGCGGCGCGCTCCTTTCGCTGCGCGGTGGGCAGCTTGAGTCTGGGCCTGCTGGCGCTGCAACTGGTGGCGCAGAGCTGGGTGCATCGCGCGGCCTTCGA
>JAPLOD010000761.1 GCA_026692735.1 Planctomycetota bacterium
CCAGTGAACCAGGTCCAGGGTCGGATAGCCCATCTGGTACGCATGGACCAGCGACCAGGTCAGATAGTCCGCCTGCCAACTGGACATGGCTGCCGAGCAGGTCGCGGGATCCAAAGACGAATCGATCCCTGAGGTGCCGTAGTAGCGGACCGTGGGGTACGCCCCAGCCAGTTGCCCGTTGACGATGTAGGCGTTGTTCCAGGCGGTTATGTTGTTGGCGATCCGGCTGTCGATATCAGCCTTCTCAGGCATCTCCGCAGGGGTCATGGCGGCTGCATCGACGACCTCGCGGAAGGCCCAGGCGTTGCCGCGGATCTGGTCTCGCAGATAACCAAGCCCCGCGCCGCGGTAGTCGGAGTCACTGGCGCCAAAGTCGTAGGATGCCCAGAAGTGCATCTCTTCGAGGTAGAACAGGTCGCCGGTGATCAGGTAGGGAATGTACGCCAGCGACGGCTGGTGGCGCGCCTTGGCCAGGGTCTTGAGATCAAGCCCGGTCGCCTGCTGCAGGGTCAGGACCACATCGAGCGTGGACATGTCCGGCGCCGTTGGTTTGGGAGGAGACCACGCCGCGCTGCGCCTCGCGCCCGGCAGCCCGCGATGGAGGAACTCCATGTCCAGCTCGCCGACCGTCGTGCCGCGGTACCGCAGCCGCAGAACGGGCCGGCTCCGCTTGCCCACCCCCGCCGCGGCGGACGTGCCGAAGGTGCCGATCGCCGTGGCTTCGACGCCTTCCGACTGGCACAGCGTCGCCAGCACGGCCCACTGGGCCGGCGGCACCGCCACTACCATCCGTTCCTGTGCTTCGCTGATCCAGATCTCCGTGTAGGTCAGGCCGGAGTATTTCAGCGGGACCTTCTCCAGGTCCACCGTGGCGCCGAGGTCTTCGCCCATCTCGCCGACGGCCGACGACAGGCCGCCCGCGCCGCAGTCCGTCACGCAGGTGTACAGCCCCGCGTCGCGGGCTTTCAGCAGCACGTCCAGGAGCTTCTTCTCTTCGATGGGGTTGCCGATCTGCACGGCGCCGCTCGAGACCATCTCCGAATGCTCCGACAGCTCGATGCTGCTGAACGTGGCGCCGTGAATCCCGTCGCGCCCCGTCCGGCCGCCCATCACGATCACCAGGTCGCCCGCGCGCGCTTTCTTGGCGATCTTGTCGCGGGCAATCAGGCCCACGGAGCCGCAGTACACCAGGGGGTTCCCGACGTAGCGCGGATCGAAGTGCACCGCGCCGTTGACCGTGGGAATGCCCATGCGGTTGCCGTAGTCGCGCACGCCGGCCACCACGCCCGTCATCACGCGCTTCGGGTGCAGCGTGCCGGGCGGCAGGCGCTCGGGCTTCGTGTCCGGCATGCCGAAGCAGAATACGTCGGTGTTCGCGATCGGCTTCGCGCCCAGGCAGGTGCCCATCGTGTCGCGGATCACGCCGCCTATGCCGGTGCCCGCGCCGCCGTAGGGCTCTATCGCGCTGGGATGGTTATGCGTCTCGACTTTGAACGTCACCGCCCACTTGTCGTCGAAGGCGACCACGCCGGCGTTGTCTTTGAACACGGACAGGCAGCGCCGGTGGTGAATGCTCTCCGTGGCGCGGACGATCGTCTCCTTCAGCAGGTTGGCGTAATGCCTGGCGCCCTTCGGCCCGGTGAAGTCCACGGCGCCGCGCATGGTCTTATGTCCGCAGTGTTCGGACCATGTCTGCGCGATGGTCTCCAGCTCCACGTCCGTCGGGTCGCGCCCCAGGTCGCCGTACTGCCGCTGGATCGCTCCCATCTCCTCCGCGGTGAGCGACAGGCAGCGCCGCTTGCTGATCTCCACCAGCTCCGCCGCGCCCTTCCCCGCCACCGGCACGGCGACCAGCGTGAAGACGGCCTCGCCGGCCGGCGCGTGCACCGGCGCGGGCTTGTCAATGTGGATCTCCTCGATGCACTCGTTGGCCAGCACCTTCCGGCCCAGGCGCAGCAGTTCCTCGTCCGCGATCGAGCCGCCCGGGCCGTACAGGAACAGGTACTTGCGCCCCGTGGCGATGTGGCCCACCGTGAACTTGCGGTCGGCCAGGGCCTTGCGGATGCTGCCCACGACCGGGTCCATCACGCCGGGGCGGCGCACGACCTCGATCAGCCGCGCGTCCACGTCGTCGTAGATCGGTTCGTTGACAGCCGCCTTCTCAACCACCGGGTCGGAGAACAACTCGCGCGCCAGCCGCCGCGCCGCTTCCTGGTCACACTCCGCCTCGACCCAGTACAGCCGCGCGGTGCGCACCCGGGCCGGCGCGCTCACGCCCAGGCTCTTCATCTCAGCCAGCAGCGACACCGCGGCGGGGTCGGGCAGGTCGTCACGCAGGCCAACTTCTATGCGGTACAGGAGCATGGTTGATCGTGGGCGTCCGGTCGTGGGTTCACTGCCGTATCCTGAGACTGCACATATTGCGAATGCTAATCGAAAACCGCAAATCGAAAATCGAAAATACGGGCGATGTGGTATGATGCCGTGCAGGAGCGCAACCATGCCTGTCCTGGAACGTGCGAAGGCCCGCGAGTTGAACGACGATATCCTTCCTCACCCCGGCCGCAAGATGACCGAAGAGGAATTCGTCGCCTGGTGCAATGACAAGACCAAGGCCGAATGGGTGGATGGGGAGGTCATCATCATGTCGCCTGCCAGCGGCGAACACGTAGACTACGCGTTCTTCCTCATGAGCATCATGCATGAGTATGCAGCGGAGAAGGACCTGGGCCTCGTGCGCGGCACCGAGTTCCTCGTGCGCCTCCGCGTGGACGGCAAGTTCCGCCGCCGCGTCCCCGACATCATCTTCGTCGCCAAGCCGCGCCTGCACATCCTGCGCCCCAATCATGCCGAAGGCGCGCCGGACCTTGTGGTGGAGATCGTTTCTGAGGACAGCACCGCCCGCGACTGGCGCGACAAGTACCTCGATTACCAGGCCGCGGGCGTGCGCGAGTATTGGATCGTTGACCCGCTCTCCAAGAAGGTCGAAGCCTACTCGCTCGGCCGCGACAGGAAATACCGCCTTATTGCTGAGCAGGCCGGCGTCATCCGCTCCAGCGTCCTCCCCGGCTTCTTCCTCAAGCCCGCATGGCTCTGGCAGAGCCGGCTCCCGCGCACCAAACAGGTGCTGCGGGAGTTGGGCGTTGGATAGCCGGCGCTCGCCACGCTATGGACGCCGAGTCCCCCGCAGCCCAGCCCCGCCGGCTTCGCTGGCGGCCG
>JAPLOD010000762.1 GCA_026692735.1 Planctomycetota bacterium
CCGTACAGCGAGATCGGCTCCAACGGCGTGTCTTCCGTGCAGAACGATTGCCCGGACTTGGTGCCGTACCCGCTGTTGGTCGTCGGGTACACGACAAGTTGCCGCGGGTTCCGCAGGCGCATGAGCATCCTCACGGCATCCAGGTTGACGCTGCGGGCCTGCCAGGGGTCCCGGTCGCAGGCCGGAGCGCCGACCAGCGCCGCAAGCGGGATGATCGCATCCGCGTCCTTCACGAGAGCCGCCAGCAGCGATTCCTGGCGGGCGTCGCCCAGCGTGAAGCTGAAGTTCTTATCGGCGCAAAGGTGCAGCAACGGACATTGGCCGTAGTGCAGGTTGTCCACGACGGCCACAGAATGGCCCGCGTCCAGCAGACGCTCACAGAGCACCGAACCTATGTAACCCGCCCCGCCCGTGACCAGAACGCGCATATCGTGCCCCCGGGATCTGTGGATCCCCCGCGCGGTTGAGGCCCTCGCGCAGGCTCATCCAATGCTGCTGTGCGACGCCACATCATAGGCGGCGCAAGCCGTTGTTCAAGCGTGAAGCCCCCGCGGACGCCACGGACCTTGCGGCAGCAACGGAAGTGCTACACTGGTGCCGTGAGGCACGCCGCGCGGATGCCCAGGCGCGTCAAGCGTGCGGCCTCGCCGGAGAGCGGGCGCATGGCGGAGGGCAGCGGGGATGCGGAGAGGGGCTCAACGGGCGCCACGGCCGCGGCTGTGCCATGGCCGACGGAAGACAGCAGGGCGCCTCGCGCCGGCGTCCTCGACGTCCTCCTGCTTCCGGCCATCCTCACGCTGAATGCGGTCGTCCTGGTCGTCAAGGGGACCGAGCGTTTTGAGTTCTTCGACATGTCGGCGTTCCTCGACGCCGGCTACCGTGTCGCCATTGGCCAGCAACCGTACGTTGATTTCTACTATACGGCCGGCCCCGTGCACCTGTACCTGCACGCGCTCTCCTTCCTGCTGTTCGGGTTCACCAAGACCGCCGTGATGGTCCATCTGTGTGCGGTGGGTCTGGCGGCCACGGCCATCTCGTATGTGATCGCGCGGCTCCGTCTGAAACCTGTGCTGGCCGCCCTCATTGCGATCCTGACGCTGTTCTCCTTTTACGGACCGATCTGCCACCCCTGGTACGACCAAAACGCCAGCATCTGGCTGTTGCTCGGCATTCTCCTCTGGGAATTGCGCGCCAGGTTCTGGACCGAACACGCATTGCCTCGCGTCGCCTTCGCCTGCGGAGTCCTGACCGGGCTGAGTTTGCTGACCAAAGCCAACGTCGGCCTCGCAGGCGGAGCGCTCTTCGTGGCGCTCTTCCTTGCCGGACCAGGAAAGCGGCGCAGTGTGGCCGCCTATGTTCTGGGCGGCGTTGTCTCAGTGGGCGTGATGCTCTTGATGCTGCACAAGCCTTCGTACCTCATTGACCAGAACTTCTTCGCCTACGCTCCCGCCAAGCGCCTCAAGGCTTTCGCCCGGCTGCAGGATGTCGCCTGGAACACGCCGAGCCTTGCGGTCCTGTGTCTGGGCGCCGGCATCGCCGCACTGGGAGGAAAAGAGTTCATCGCCAGGCAGCGGGAGCGTCTGACGCTGCTCGCAGGGCTGGTGGCGGTCGCGTGTTTCACGGCCTGGACCGGCTCGATGGATGTGCGCGGCAACCTGGTCTGGGTGGGTTTCCAGTTCCTGAACCTGGTGCTTCTCGCCCGCGGGTTGCCGCAGGAACAGCCCAGCCCGGCGCGGAAACTCGCACGGTCCCTGCTGTGGGGCACCGTGCTGCTGATGGCCGTTGTCAACGTGGCAAGTGCGGCGCAGCGCACCGCGGACCTCGTCGTGTGGACGTGGAATCCCATGGTCCTCACCAGCGACTACGAGATCCAGACGGAGGCGTTCCGGGGCTGGAAATGCAGCAGCGCCACCGGCAGGAGCATGGACGGAACGGTGGCGTTCATCAAGGAACGCATTCCGCCCGGCGACAGCCTGTTCGTCTTCCCGGACGTCACGATGATCTACGGGCTGACGGGCCGCGACAGCTACCGCAAGTGCCCCTTCATCTTCCAGCAGAACCAACTCCTGCGCGGACGCTGGTACGACGAATTCCGCGAGCACTTCCTCAACCAGCCCCCCCAGTGGATCGTGCTGCACGAGATAGGCTGGCAGTCGCAGATGGGGCTGAACGCCGGGCCCGTCCTCAGATGGCTGAAACTCGACGCCATGATCACCCAGCGGTACCGCATTGTGTGGCGCTATGGCGAGTTCTTCGTGCTGCGCCTGGCGACCCTTTTCAAGCCTCTCAAGAACAGCGATTTCTCGGCCTGGCCGTCGAGCGGGACAGCTCTTCCGGAAGCCTGGTCATTGGGCGGCGATGGCCAGGGGCAGGTGAAGCCGGACTACGCCGGCGACATGGCGAGCGCTTCGGGCGTAGTGCTCCGTCACCTGTCGCGCGGCCCCGTGGCGTTGTACCAGGACGTTCCTGACTGGGAGCGTTTCAGAGGCGGCAGCATTGAGGTGACCTGCCGCGTCAAGAGCGACCGGCCGAAGAGCGTGACGTTGTGCGTGAAAGATGGCGTGCGGTGGCACGTCTCCCCGGCGAACGAAGCCGGCAGTGCCGGCTCCCCCAGCAGCGAATGGTGCGTCCTGCGCGCCGCCGGGCGAATCGCACCCAATGCGAGCGCTCTGCAGGTGTACCTTTTCGTTGATGGCGGCGCGACGGCCAGCATCGGCCCGGTGCAGTGCGACGTGCTGGTCGTGCCCCCGTCCGGCAAGTAGGCCCGACATTCTTGTCGGGCCGGCCCGGTAGCGCGCAGCCGCTCTCGACACCTGCCGCGAGACGCTCTAAGCTGTCGGAGACCACTGGAGCGCGAAAGAAGGGGACCAACCGTGAAGAACCCGCTCAAGGTCGCGGCGGTTCAGTTCGAGATGGCGCAGAACGACAAGCCGCGCAACCTGCAGGTTATGGCCGGATTCGTTGAGCAGGCCGCGGGCAAAGGCGCGGATGTGGTCGCCTTCCCCGAGCTGTGCCTCTGCGGCTATCATTTCCTTACGGAACTCGGCCGGCCATCGCTGCTGAAGATTGCCGAGCGTACCGATGACGGTGAGGCCGTGACGTTCATGCGCCGGCTGGCGCGACGCCACAAGCTCCACATCCTTTTCGGGCTGCTCGAGAAAGACGCGAGGAACCGGCTGTACAACACCTACGTGGCCGTCGGCCCGAAGGGCCGCCTCTTCCAGCACCGCAAGGTCCACGCCTTCGAGAACTCCGCGATCCGCCAGGGCGACCGGCTCGACACGTTCGACCTTCTCGGCTGGACCTGCGGCATCCTCATCTGCTACGACAACAACCTCCCCGAGAACGGCCGCGTGTTGTGCCTGAAGGGCGCGGAGCTGGTCTTTGCCCCGCACCAGACCGGCGGCTTCGACATCCCTCGGGCCGGCATGGGGCGCATTTCGCTGGAGCTGTGGCGCAATCGTCACAAGGACCCCCTGCCGATGCGCGAGGCCATCCTGGGACTGAAGGGCCGCGCCTGGATCGCCAAGTGGCTTCCCGCGCGCGCCTACGACAACAACTGTTACCTGGTCTTCGCCAACGGCGTCGGCGGCGATGGCCCGGAAGTCCGCGTGGGCTGCAGCATGATCCTCGACCCGGAAGGCATCGTCATCGCCGAGACTACGGAAGCGGAAGACGACCTCATCATCGCCGAGCTGTACAAGGAAAAGCGCGTGAACAGCCTGGCCAGTTCGCACATTGCCGCGCGGCGGCCCAGCCTGTACGGGAAGATCGTCGAGCCGATCCCGGAGACTGACACCCGGACGATCCGCAACCGCATCAGCGGCGAGAAGATCGTGTGACGGTCCATATCCTATGACAGAGGAGGACAGGGCATCATGAGTCTTTCCCTATTGGCCGCTCTCCTGTTGTCCGCCGTTGTACTCGCGATGGCGACGAGTGTCTCGGCTGGCGCCGCAGAGTCACCCGGCGAGCCCGACACCGTCCGCTGGGCCGCGACCGTCTTCGGCGACACGCCAGCAGGCGGAGCGCCCCGCTCCGCGCCAACGCGCCCCGCGCTCGCCCTTCGCCGCCAAGACCACGGGCAGCTCGGCCGCAACCAGTCGTGCATCGGCACAACACTGAGGATCGGCAAGCAGGACTTCAAGCGTGGCCTGGGCTCGCACGCGAACAGCGAGCTTGCCGTCAGCTTCGACCCCGGCTCGGTCAAGTCCTTCAAGGCCTTCGCGGGAGTGGACAACAACCACGACACGCGCGGCGAGTTCGGCACCGTCGAGTTCTCCATCGGGCTCGCCGGCAAGGAAGTCTGGCGCTCCAAGGTGCTGCGCAGCGGCGACGATCCCCTGCCGGTCAGCATTGACGTCCCGGCCACGGCGGGCGAACTGGTGCTCAAAGCCGACGCGACCGCCGACGGGCCGGCGCACGACCACGCCGACTGGGCCGACGCGCAACTGGTGATGAATGACGGCCGCGCGATCTGGCTGGACGAGCTCGTCCCCGTGCCCAAGGCCGGCGACCTGTGGCCGTCAGATAAGCCGCCGTTCCTCTTCAGCTATGACGGCAAGTCGTCCAGCGAGTTCCTCGCCTCGTGGCCGCGCAAGACGCAGAGCAAGGACGTCGCAGACCGCGTCGAGCACGTCACCCAGTGGACCGACCCGAAGACGGGGCTGGAAGTGACTGCAACCGCCACCGCGTTCAAGGACTTCCCCGCGGTGGAGTGGGTCCTGCGCTTCAAGAACACCGGCGCGCAGGATACCGCCATTCTGTCGCAGGTCGCAGCGTTGGACATGCTGCTGGGAACCGCAAAGGACCAAAGCCTGGTGCTCGACCAGATCGCCGGCGACGACTGCTCCGAGCGCAGCTTCGTGCCTGGGGAGCGCGAGCTCAAGCCGGGGCAGAACGTGGCGCTGGCACCCGTCGGTGGCCGGCCGTCGAACGGCACCTTCCCGTTCCTCAACCTGCAATGCGGGCCGGGCGGCTTCTTCGTGGCCATCGGCTGGACCGGCCAGTGGTCGGCACGCGTGAACCGCGACGCCGCCGGGCCGACGCGCCTCCAGGCCGGCATGGAGCTGACACACCTGCTGCTGCACCCCGGCGAGGCGATCCGCGCGCCGCGCATCATGCTGCTGCGCTGGTCAGGCGACCGTATTGATGCTCACAATCTGTTCCGCCGGCTGCTGCTCGCGCACTACCTCCCGAAGCTTGACGGCAAGCCCATTGACCTGGCGATCACGGCGCAGACGTTCAACCGCTGGGCGTCCGGGGCGCGGCCGACCTGGGGCACCGAAGAAGGCCAGATCGCCGCCGCGAAGACCGCCCGCGACCTGGGTTGCGACACCCACTGGTTCGACGCCGGCTGGTTCGAGGGCAACTTCCCGAACGGCGTGGGCAACTGGTTCCCGAAGCCCAAGGAGTTCCCGAGGGGACTCGCGCCCGTCGGGCAGGCGTGCGAGGAGCTTGGCCTGAAGTTCCTCGTCTGGTATGAGCCCGAGCGGGTGGGCAACGGCACGCAGATCGCCCGCGAACACCCCGAGTTTGTGCTGCCGGCGAAGAAGCCCGCGGGCCAGGGCGGACTGTTCAACCTCGGCGACCCCAAGGCGCGGCGCTGGATGACGGACCTGTTGATCAAGCAGATCGCTGAGTTCCACATCCACACCTATCGCAACGATTTCAACATGGACCCGCTGCCGTTCTGGCGCGGCAACGACCCGCCCGACCGCCAGGGCATCACCGAGATTCGTTACGTCGAAGGCTTCTACGAAATGTGGGATGCAATGCGGGTCGCGTACCCGCGCATGTACCTCGACGACTGCGCCTCCGGCGGGCGACGCATTGACCTGGAAATGGTGATGCGTTCGGTCGTGCAGACGCGCAGCGATACCGCGTGCGCGCCGGGACGCGCCGAATGGGACCAGTCGCAGACGTACGGCTTGAGTCTCTACCTGCCGCTGCACGCGACCATCGGGTGGGACACCGCGACCTACGATTGCCGCAGCATCGGCGCTGCCGGCTTCTGCGCCGAATGGGACCTTCTCGACAAGGCCTTCCCCATGGACCAGGCGCGCGCCTGCATCGCCGAGATCAAGGAGAACCGCAAGTACTGGTCGGGCGACTACTACCCGCTCACGCCCTGGTCTATGGCTCACGACCATTGGATCGCGTGGCAGTTCCACCGGCCGGACCTTGACGCCGGCATCGTCCTGGCCTTCCGCCGCAAGGACTCTCCCTACCCGGCACTCCAGGCGGCATTGCGCGGCGTCAAGCCGGACCAGACCTAC
>JAPLOD010000763.1 GCA_026692735.1 Planctomycetota bacterium
GGCGCTCTGCTCGCGCGCCGATCCCGCGCCCTACAAGGTCTGGCAGGAATACCAGGCGGAACGGAAGAAGAACGCCAAGCTGAGTTGGGAGCAGTACTGGTTGCCGCGGCGCGAGAAGATCGAGGCCTACGGTTTCTACCCGCACGTGGACATCAACGACTGCAACCGCGGCTTGTGGTGGTTCTGCGACAACGCGGCGGGCTGGTGGCAATCGAAGACGGTGAGCGCCCTCGAGATCGTGCGCTCCGGCACGGCCGTGTCGCTGGTCGCGAACCTGATTGCCGAGCCGGTCGAGTATCAGCCCGGCAAGCCGATTGTATTCGCAATCCTGCCGCACCCCGCGCGGCCGCTCCCGGAGAAGTACCGCCTGTTCAACCGCGTGGCGCCGGAGCAGGACGCGCGCGCGAGCGACATCTACGACGCGTTCTTCCCGTGGCCGATGAACCCGAAGGCGGGCGAGATGTGCGTGTACCCGGCAGCCGATCCCGCCAAGCCCCAGGGCGGCCCAAGCTGGGAGTACGCCGAACGGTGCGCGCCGCTGATGAAAGCCAGCAAGCCCAAGGGGTGCCGCACGCTGTATCTCTCCAAGGCCTGGTTGAGTTGCCGCGCGGGCGCGTACGACAACTGGGAATGGCGGAGCGGCGAGGGTTCCGCGTGCGCGCTGACGCCGTCGTTCGTGAACTATCTCTGCTGGGAGATGAACGAGTGGGTGCGGCGCGATATCTGGGACGCGATCTACCTCGACGAATGCTACGAGCACCCCGCGCAGAACGTCGAGGCCGGCATGGCGGTGCGCCTGCCCGACGGGTCCATGCAACCGGGCGTGACCAACTTCCAGTTCCGCGAGCTGATGAAGCGCTGGCGCAATCTCTTCCACGCGCACGGCAAGGAGCCCATGCTCATCGCGCACCTGACGTACTCTTTCCAGTACCCCGGCGTGGTCTTCTGCGATTCGTACCTCGACGGCGAGAACCGGCCGATCGTCAGCGTGCGCAGCAGCGATTGGATTGACAGCACCTCGCCGGCGCAGTTCGAGGTGCTGCAGAACGGCCGCCTGTGGGGCGTGTCGTCGTTCTACATGCCGTTCGTCGCGGAGGGGGGCTTCGAGGACAAATCGCGGAGCCAGTACCCGCGCTGGCAGTGGCGCATGGCCCGGCAGGCGCAGAGCCAGTTCGCGCACTACGAGACAGCGACGGTCTATGAGGGCCAGGGCGCGCAGGTCTACAAGCAGTACTGGAAGGACCTGCTGGCCTGGGGCGCGGGCAGCGGCGCGGCCACGTTCCATCCCTATTGGGACAACGGCGCGTACCTGCAGTGCGAGGGGCAGGGCGGCGACACGCTCGTGTCCCTCTACCGGCAGCCGGGCACAGTGCGGCTCATCGCCAGCAACCGCAACCGGCAAGAGCGCGCGGTCAAGATCAAGCTGAACCTGAAAGCTCTGGGCCTGCGCGAGCAGCCGACGGCCAAGTCGTTGGATTCGGCGTTCGGTCCGCCTGCCGGCGCGGATTTCGTGCCCGCCGAGTATTCGCCGAAAGAGCGCGAGAGACTGCTGGGCGCTTCGACGACGAAGACCCGGGAACTGCTGGCGGGCGAGAAGCCGCACGACGGACTGGACGATCTCGCCAAGGAGAACCTGACGTTGGAGGACCCTGCCGCCGTCAAGGCTCGCCAGGCCGGCGAATGGGAGCCCAAGCTGAGCGGGGATATGCTGGTGGTGCCCGTGCGCGGCAGAGACTACCGGGTGGTGACGCTGGAGTAGAAGCTCTCCTGGTAGGCGGTATCGAGCAGGGCGACGATGTTTTCGGGCGGCACATTCCCCAGGATGTTGTGGACCTGGGAGAAGACGTAGCCGCCGCCGCGCTTGAACGTGCGCGCCAGTTCGCGGACATTCCTGGCGACGGCTTGCGGTGAGCCCTTATCCAGGACATTCTGCGTATCACACCCGCCGCCCCAAAACACAAGTTTGTCGCCAAACTTGCGTTTAAGCTCGCGCGGGTCCATGTTGTGGGCCGATACCTGGACGGGGTTCAAGACGTCCACGCCGCAGTCAATGAGAATGGGAATCAGCGGCATGATCGAGCCGCAGTTGTGCATGAACACCTTGATATCGCTGTGACGGTGGACGAAGCCGCAGAACTTCTTCAGATACGGAGCGACACACTGCTCCACAAGCGCCGGGCTGCATAGGGGGCCCTGCTGCATGCCCATGTCATCGGTCACCGTCAGGAGCTGAATGTAGCCGCCCATCAGATCAATGATCTTGCCGGCGCGCCGGATGTATTCCTCGCAGAGCAGCCGGTTTTCCTCCTGCACCTTCTTCGGGTCTTCCAGCATCTGCACGGCCCGTTCCACGCCGCCGAAGAACGCGCTGAAGCCCCCGCCCCGCCCTTTGCCGAGAAAGTTGGTGGCATACGGGGTTTCCTTGAAGACCCTTTCGGCCTCGCGAGCATAGACGGCAAGATCGGCATCCGCGTTGCCGCTGCCCCAGTACGACAGCCACGCTCCATCAAAGAAGAAGCCGCCCGGCGGCATCCGCATGGCCTGCTTGCCCTGCCGGACAATCCAGTCGCCGGATTCGTTCTTCGCCGGCTTCATGCGCGCGGGAATCCTGAACGCATAGCCGTCGCGGGGCCTCCATGTCGCGGGCCGCGGCCAGGGCGCTTCGAGCATGATGCAGTCGAGGTGAAACCTTTGCCTGATATCGTCATCCACATAGGCCAGGACCTGCACGGCGTCCGGCACCCAGATGCCATGCGTTGAAAGCCCGAGGTGTTTGCGCAGGTTCCAGTACGCGAAGGCCGAGATGCCCGTGGACGTATGGCTGCCCAGGTCTATGGGCATGCGGTCAACGGGTTGGCGCTTCAGAGTGCGGACGACCCGTTCCCTGGATGTCATGGTTTCGCGCTTCATCGCCACAGGGCACACGCCTTTCACGCTCACCGGCTCGGCCAAACGTGGCACTGCGAGCTAGCTCGCAGT
>JAPLOD010000764.1 GCA_026692735.1 Planctomycetota bacterium
GTGGAGGTGGTCGCCAACGGCAGCGGAGAGAACTACCGCCATCAGTCGCGCGCGTATGGCGACTTGCTCCTGCCGCCGTATGGGTTCGCAGTGGAATCGCGTTCGTTCGTGGCCTTCTGCGCGCTCAGCTTCAACGGTGTGGGCTACGCGACGCCAACGCTGTTCGCCCTGCGCAGCCTTGACGGGAAGCCACTGGACGGGTCTGGCCAGGTGCGGATCTTCCACGGCTTTGGCGATTCGAAGCTGAAGCTCGGAGGAGCCGAGTTGACGGTCGAGAAAGAGACAGTTGTTTCCGGAGGCGCGCGGTGATACCACGTGGTGCCGGCGAACCGTAGAGCACGGCTGGATAGCGGACCATGAAAAGCACGCCGACTGTCTTCCTTCTTACCTGCTGTCTGCTTCCCTGTCTCTTCGCTGTCGCCAGCGAGACGATTCCCGAGCCCGCACCGCGGCCGCCGGCCGCGACGTTGCCGCCCGACCCGGTGGAAGCGAACATCAAGGCCGGGCGCGAGCTCTTCCAGAAGAGACAGTACGCCGCCGCCTTCGAGAAGTTCACTCTGGCGCTCGCGATCAAACCCAAGCACCGCGACGCGCGCTTCCTGGCCGGCCTTGCCGCGTACTGGGCGCGCCGGCCGGACGAGGCGCTCGAGTTCTGGAACCGGCTGCTCGACACGGCCGTCCGCAACAGCGATGAGGAATGGCTGCTCGAGACCCATCGCGTGCAGGCGCTGTACGCGCTCAACCAGGTTGAGGCCGCCGAACAGGTCGTGGCGCGCATCTACGAACTGCGCAGCAAGGCGCCCGCCGGAAGGAAGGCACGCGGCTTTGTGCGCGAGCATGTCTACGTGGGGAACTCACGCCTCGGCTGCTGGGAAGCCTTCGACGAGAAGGGCGAGGTCCAGGACCAGTGGTCGCTGCCGGTCACGGCCCTGAAGCTCCCCGACGAGCCCGTCGTGGCACGCCTTTACGTGACCGCCGCGCCGCTGCCCGCGGGCGGGAACGGCTTCGTGTTCGCTGAAGAGGGCCTGGACTACAACCGGATCTACAGGCGCTGGAACCAGCGGCCGGAATACGGCGAGGTCCGCGCGCTTCTGACACAGGTATGTCAGGGCAAGCTCGCGCCGCTTGAGGAACTCCGGGTGGACAACTCGGCGAAGTTCCCCGCCGCCAAGGAGGCGCGCCCCGCGCAGCCTCCGCCCGCCGCGCCCGCGGCCACCGGCGACACAACGCCGGCCCGCACATTCTGGTCGTGGCCGCGCGCCTGCATAGCGTTGAGTTCGATGTGACGCGTCTGTCACGGCTGTCGCTGACCGACAAGCTGCTGGCCGAGCGGCTTCTTGGCGACCTGAACGCCAAGGCGCCGTTCGCGCAGGAAGACGCGGCGGAATTGGTGGACCTGATCTCGAAGGCCAAGGCGGAGCACGTGCGGGAAGCGTGCTCAAAGCTCGGCAGACTCGGTCCCCGCCAGCCGTACCTCGATTACGCGCTGTTGACCGCCTTCAACACGCGCGGCCGAGACGTGCCCCAGGCGCTGCTGAAGGACTTGGCCAAGAGCCCCGACTTCATGGTGCGCCAGACGGCGGCGCTGCTCCTGGGCCGCAGCGGCGACAAGCGCGGCCTGGCGCTGTTGTTCAAGGAGCTCGAGCAGACAGACGCTCTGGGTGGCGCAATCCTGCAGGGCTCCATTGAGGAACTCGCGGGCCCCGTGCTGGGCGCGCCTCCGCCGGCGCGGGCCGCCAGCGTCGGCGCCGGCCTGAACGATGCCGAAGAGCAGGCGTTCAAGGCGTGGCAGCAGAAAGCGGCGAAGTGGTGGCAGGAACACGGCGGCAAGCTGAGCTTCGAGAACGGGCAGTGGCAGGCAGCGGTCAAGAAGGAGAAATGAGCAAGGGGCAAGGCGAGGAGCGGCGGGGCTTTCGCGACGGCCGAGACTACCGGCGTCTGACCGCGGGTCAGCGACCCGCCTGCGAATTTTTCGTTTTGAATTTTGCATTAGGCCGTCCCGCCGTTATGAATCACGTGTCAACGTCACGCAAGGAAGCGAGGTAAGGACAATGAGTGCACCCGTGTTTGAGACCAACCTGCCCGGCATGAAGCTGCTTGCGCGCGGGAAGGTGCGGGACGTGTACGACCTGGGCGAGAGGCTGCTGATCGTCAGCACGGATCGGTTGAGCGCCTTTGACTGCGTCCTGCCGACGCCGATCCCCGATAAAGGCAAGGTGCTCAACGGCCTGTCGCGCTTCTGGTTCAACTTCCTGGGCGACAACCCCAAGAACCATCTCATCACCGCGGACGTTGACGGGATGGGACCGGAGTTGGCGAAGCACCGCGAGATCCTGGCCGGCCGTTCGATGCTGGTCGTCAAGGCCGAGGTATTCCCTGTGGAGTGCGTCGTGCGCGGCTACCTGATGGGCTCCGGCTGGAAGGAGTACCAGGAGAAGGGCGGCGTCTGCGGCATCCCTCTGCCGCGCGGCCTGAAGCTCGGCTCGAAACTGGATCGCCCCATCTGGACGCCCGCCACCAAAGCCAAGAGCGGCCACGACGAGAACATCAACTTCGAGACCGCGTGTGAGGTGATTGGCCGCGCCAACGCCGAACAGTTGCGGGACCAGTCCATCAGCATCTACCAACGCGCCGCGGAACACGCGTTGAAGCGGGGCGTCATCATCGCCGACACGAAATTCGAGTTTGGCCTGCACACCGGCGCGGTCATCCTCGTGGATGAGGTGCTTACCCCGGACAGCTCGCGCTTCTGGCCCCGCGAACAGTGGACGCCAGGGCAGACACAGCTTAGCTACGACAAGCAATTCGTGCGCGATTACCTGGAAGGCATCGGCTGGAACAAGCAGCCGCCCGCTCCGCCCCTGCCCGACAGCGTGGTGCAGAAGACCCGCGAGAAGTACTACGGCGCGTACAAGCAGATCACTGGGCGGGAGACACTCTAGCAGCCCGTTGAACCACCCCTCTCCGTGTCCTCTCCCGCAACAGGAGAGGGAACACAACAGCCTTGCTTGCTCACCGGACCGGCGGGCAAGAGCAACGGCCCGCGAAAAGCTCGCGCAAGGGAGGAAACATGCCCCGGAGGAAGACCCGCGCTGGCAAGGACACTCGCCGGAAGGACAGGGAGATTCTCCGGTCACTGGCGGCGCAGCTTGCCGAGATCGCCCACTTGCCTGTCCATAAGGAGAAAGCGCGGCTGTGGAGGAAGCTCAACGACCTGCAGCACGTCCGCCCGCTGGTCTGGATCAACGAGATCCCCTGGAATGAGATGAACGTCCATGGCGAGCTGACACTCAAGTGCGCCGAGCCCTGGGCCAGAAGCCAGGAGTGGCACTTGCGGGCGACGCTGTACCAGTGGCGGCACATGCCGGCCGACATGATCGTCGACGACTCGCTGTTCTCCGGGCACGTCATCAACGATTCCGGCATTGGCTTGGAGGTGGAGGCCCGGCGGGTGTCGGGGCCGGCTCAGGGTTCCGCCGATTTCGTCTCCGTTATCAAGGAA
>JAPLOD010000765.1 GCA_026692735.1 Planctomycetota bacterium
CATGGGCTGGAAGCCCATGCTACGGTCTGGCCTTTGGCGGCGCCGACTGCTGCTTCAGCCAGGCCGGGTCAGGTTTGAAGATTATCTTGAAGTCGTGCCAGGCGTGGTCGCCGCCGTTGCCGACGAAGGCCACGGTGCAGCCTACAGCGGTGGGAGGAAGCTTGACCTGCCCAACCACAGTCCCGGCCACGGTCCATTTCCACACGTTGGCCGTGGCTTCCGCCAGGAAGACCGTTTCCGTGGCCCAGTTCCCTTCCTTGGTGCCGATGGCGTTCATGCGCCCCTGGATGTAGGGCGGCTCCCACATTTCCAGATGAGGCTTGCGATCGTAGACGCGGAAGAGGCATTTCGGGACGCGGTTGAGCTCGGTGCTCACGCCTCCGGGCGGCACGATGTAGACCCCGAAGCGCTCGGACTCGCCCGGCTCGGCCGCACGGAACGACTTGCCGGTCACTTCCATGGCCCGGAGCTCGGCGATGGGAACGATGAAGCGCGCCTGGGCGAACTCCTCCCCGCCTTCAGGCACCTTCATCCAGCCTTTCTCGATGCCCAAGGCGCCGTGATCGCAGGCGAAGTCCTTGACCTGGTCGGCATCGGTGAAGTCGTACGTCAGTTGGAGGGAACCGTCGGCGAGCGCCTTGACGGACTTGGCATGGAAGAGCTTCGCCACAGCCGGCGGGGGCGGCGCGAGCGTCTGCTCCGCGAATTCCTTGAAGGCGGCCAGCGCGGGCGTCTTCTGCTGCCCTATCGCCGTCTGGCCGTGCACGGCATCGAAGACGATGATCTTCTCGCGCACCTGCTTCCATTGCTTGGCGCGGATCGCGGTGAGGATTTCCTTGTAGGCTGCCTCCGCCGCCATCTCCGCTTCGCCGGCTTTCAGCGTCTGCAGCTTGCGTTCGAAGCGGGCGCGCTCCTCTTCGGACAACGTCGGCAGCAAGGGCTTGGCGCCGTCGGCTACCCCCCGCAGGAAGTAGTAGTCTGCGGCGGCGTACGAATCGAGCTTGCCCGAGGCGGCGGCGTCCACGACTTTGCGCGGCGGCAGCTTTGCGGCGGGCACGGCCAGTTCAACGCCGCCGACGCTGACGTAGAGGCGTCCACGGTCGCTGCGGACGATCTTGCCGGTCTTTTCTCCGCGGGCGAGTTTGGCGATGTCATCCGGCAGGTCGAGGTCACCCTTGGCCGCCCCCAGAGCATCCACGGCCTTCTCCTCGAACCGGATGACCCGCTCGAGGTCTTTCAGCTCCTCGGCAATGGGGATCTGCACCGCGGCGAACTCCGGTTTCCCCGCCAGGTCGTTCATCTCCGAGAGCACTCTGGGGAGATCCTTGCGCTCTGCCGCGGAGCGCTTGGTCATCTCGTTCAGGAAGCGCGCGAGGGCCGCCTGGAGCGCCGGGTCGGGGCCGGCGGGCTGGGGCGCGGCTTTGGGCTCGGTGCCGGGCTGCGGCTTGGTTGCTGGGTCTGTGGCGACGGGCTTGACCGGGTCGGTCTCCTTCGTATCCGTGTCGTCCTTCTTGCCGTTTGGCGGGGTGGGTTTCTCAGTCTTCGTGTCCGTGGTGGCCGGCGTCTCGCCTTTCTTGTCGGTGGCAGAGGGAGGAGCACCCACGATCGGAGGGAGGGGAGGTTGCGCCGTGCCGGTCGAGGGCGGCGGGGGAGCCTTCTCCTTCGGCGGCGTGTCAGGCCCGGTCCGCTTGGCGGGCGTCGGCTTCGGGCCGGGAAGCGGGGTGGACGTCTTCCCCCCGTTAGCGGCCGCCAGTCCCTTCTCTGTCGGCGATCCGCTGCCCGGACCCGGCTTGGGCCTGCTCAGCGTCCACAGGAGAACTGCGGTCACCACGCCTACGAGTGCTATGCCGGCAATCGCGCCGGAGAGCTGGCCCCTGACTCGCCTGGGGCCGGCGGCGCGTACGCTGACCGGGGCTCGCAGCGCGGTGTCGGCAACTTTGGCCACCTTAGGCGCGGCAGCGGCCTTGGTGCGTTTGGCGAGGTTGGCCAGTTTGAGCACCTTGTCAATCTGCTCGCCGAGTTCCTTCGGCGTCTGGATCCGTTTCTCCCTCTCCTTCTGCATCATGCGCTCGATCAGGCGCCCGCAGGGCTCGCTGACATCGTCGGCAACGCGGTGCGCCAGCGGCGGCTTGTCGGCAAGGTGCTTGACCATAATAGCCGCGCCGTTGGGACCGCTGAAAGGCGGCTGGCCGGTGACGAGGTGGAAGAGGGTCGCTCCCAGCGCGTACATGTCGGTGCGGATGTCAATCTTGTCCACCTCACCACGGCACTGTTCGGGCGCCATGTAGTAGGGCGTGCCCACGGCCTGAGCCTTGCCGCCCTTCTCGACGACGACAGCTTCCTCGCTGACGTGCCTGGCCAGGCCGAGGTCCGCCAGTTTGGCGTCGCCGCGGGAGGTCAGGAGGATATTATCCGGCTTGATGTCACGGTGGACGATGCCGTTCGCCTGCGCGCATTCCAGAGCGCTGGCCATCTGCCGCGCGACCTCGAGCGCCTTGATTTCCGGGATCGTCTTCTGCTCGGTCAGCAGGGCCTTGAGCGATGGGCCGTCCACGTACTCCATGGCGAAGTACCACAGGCCGGTCGCGGCGTCCTGGCCGACGTCAATGCCCTGGACGATGTTGGGGTGGTTGAGCCTGGCGGAGGCGCGCGCTTCGCGCTGGAAATGTTCGATGAACTTGGTGTCCTTGGCGATGGAAGGCGGCAGGATCTTGACGGCGACAATGCGGTCGAGGCTGACCTGGCGCGCCTTGAAGACGGTGCCCATGCCGCCCTGGCCGATCTTGGTGATAAGCTCGAATCCGCCGATCACCCGCAAAGGCTTCTGGTCGTCAGCCATGAACTCTTCCCGAAAAGAAGGACACAACGCACCCTACAGCATGACGCATCGAACGCGCGTTTTGCTTCAAGCATTCATGGTACGGAATGGACGGCGAGCCGCAAGTTGATTGCGGATTTCGGATTGCGGATTGCGGAGCAGTGGACTACAGATGTTCGGTCAGGCGAGCGCAGGCTTCACGGTTCCGGCGTTTCCTATGGGCTCATCTCATCCTTCGCGCGCTGAACGCATGCGTATCGGCAAAGACGGCGCCCCGGCGTGGTTCTACCCGCCGGGGGTAAAGTCCAAGTATGACTTCCCGCGAGCCAAGGAGGGCAAGCGCGACCGGCTGGAGTTCGCCGTGGGAGAGCGCCATCCCGGCAAGCCGCGCCGCCTGGACAAGTACCTCCAGGAACGCTTCCCGGGATACTCGCGGTCCTTCCTGCAGCAGATGATCAAGGACCAGCGGGTGCTGATCAACAGCAAGCCCACCAAGGCGAGCTGGCATATCAGCACCGGCGAAGTCGTGACGCTGCTGCTCTACCCCGGCGGCAAGAAGGTGGCTGAGGACATCCCCTTCGAGGTTGTGTGCCAGGACGAGCACATCCTGGCCGTGGCCAAACCCGCGGGCATCCTGGTGCACCCGGCGCGCGGCCACAAGACGGGCACGCTGTACAACGGCATGCTGCACTACTTCCGCGATAAGCTGGCGGCCGATCCCTCGTTCCACATCGGCACCGTTCACCGGCTGGACGAAGAGACCAGCGGCATCATGGTCTACGCGCTCTGCGCGAAGGCCCACAAGGAGCTCGCCCGCCAGTTCGAACACCGGCTGGTGAAGAAGACCTACCTGTGCCTCGTGCACGGCGCGCCGGACTTCACCGAGAAGGAGATTGACGCGCCGCTGGGCGTGGACCCCGGCAACCGCGTCGCCGTGGCGGTCGGCGGCCTGGCCGCGCGCACTGCTCAGACCCGCTTCGTCAGACTGGCCGTCTCGCGCTGCGGCGGCTTCGCGCTGCTGCGTGCGCACCCCTTCACGGGACGGACGCACCAGATTCGTGTGCACGCTCAGGCGCTGGGACACCCGCTGGTGGGCGATGTGCTGTACGGCGGGCTGAAAGAGCATCCCGCCTTTGGCGGCCTGGTGCCGCGGGTGTGCCTGCATGCCGAGTCGCTGGCGCTGCTGCACCCGGCCACGAGACTGCCCCTGACGTTACGCGCGGCGCTGCCTGAGGACTTCAGGGCGCTGATGGACGTGCTGGGTTTCGATCCGCAGGCGGTCCGGTAGACGGCGGGCCTTAGGCCTTCGTCTCGCCTTCGGCCGGGGGTTCCTGCAG
>JAPLOD010000766.1 GCA_026692735.1 Planctomycetota bacterium
TGTCCTCCGCAAGGAGCAGGCTCTTCCTCAGTGTGTGTGGGGCGCCCGGACTGCGGCCCCCATCAGGTCCTCAGGGTTGGCCGCACAGCCCGCGAAGCGGGCGACACAACGTTAGCCGTGGCCGTTAGCCCTATGCATTACACACATCTTGGGACGCGATGGTGGCTCCCAGGACTATGTCCTGGAGGCGCATCAGGCCGCGCCAGAGCGTTTTGACGCCCGGGTCGCCGTCGCCTTTGCGGCCGATGAAGCCGCCGAGTTGCGCGATACGGCGCACCACCTCTCGCAGAGGCGGCGGCGTTGTCGGCAGCGGGTCGTCGCGGTGGTGCAGGTGCTGCCAGGCCAGGTACAGCAGGCGCCATTCCTGGTGTGTGAGGGCGATGCTGCAAAGGCAGTCCGGCTCGGCGCGCGACAGGTACAGCATCCACAACAGCCGCCAGGCGACCACGCAGTACAGGGCCAGCAGGCGGCCCAGGCGCGCCACGGTGCGCAGTTGGCTTTGTTCGATTCGGCAGCCGGATTTGAGCGTGTAATGAAAGCGCTCGATGAGCCAGCGTCGGGTATAGTAGGTGACGATGCGGCGCGCGTCGTCCAGGCTCTCCACGGCCAGCGTCGTGAGCAAGAGCCAGCGGATCGGCTTGCGGCCTTCGGGCGGGCATCTGTCGGTGACCAGGATCGCTGTGAGCGTCACCGGCGCCAGCGTCACCTGTTCCACGCGATGGCTCGGCGGACGCAAGGTCACGGTGCAATGGCGCACCTGCAGGCAGGCATCTTTGGGCTTGCGGTCGGGCCGCTGTTGCAGGCGTACGTTCATGTCGCCGGCGACCGGCTGGGCGTCCAGGACCTCGTAGAGCTGCTGCGCTTGCTCACACAAACGGCGGTTGTAGCAGGCGCGGATGAGCAGCTCGGAGTTGGGCGGTCGCGGCTCGGCGAACACTTCGTAGATGTCGCCTTCGCGGTCGGTGACGTTGATCACGGTGGTATCTGCAGGGATCCGTTCGTGGACCACCCGCAGGCTCTCGAGCCAGCGGAAGCTCTCTTTGTCGGCGAATGGCCGCTGGTGGCGCTTGCTGCTGGTGCGCTCGGCGTCCGGGTCGCGCCCACTGCTTCTGATACAGGACGCCCAACGGCACTCCCTGGGTACTGACTCCCAAGACCGTGTGAGCCAAGAAGCCCAGCACATGGGGTTCGGCCAACGGCCCCCGGCCAGCAGTCCCCGGATGGTGGCTGAAGTTGAGAGTCGTCGTGTCCTGGATGGCCAAGACCACGGTATGCTGCGCCATCCGCGCCACGCAGGCATCGCTCAAGGCCGCGATGACCTTTTCCGGCGTCACGGCTTGGTTCGACAGCAACCGGTACGCCGCCCTGATCTCATCGTGGGTCTTGAAGGTCTGCGGCACCGATCCTCCAGGGTTCTTGGCCATCGCCTGTACCATACATTCCACCCGAGCCGAGCGCCGGGCGTCCGTCAAGTTGAGCGTCTCCAATTCAGCACGGATCCATGCAAACATGCTTGATCACCTCAAGCATGTACTATTCTTGTGACAAAGAATAGAACCTCCTTTGTCCAATATGAGTCCGAAGCCCCGCCCCGCGCGTGAGGCAAGATGTGTGTAATGCATAGGGCTCACGCCCCCGGCTAACAGTGTGCCGCCCGCGCGGGCTGTACGGCCAACGGTCAGGCCCTGAGGGCCTGGTGGCAGTGCCCAGTCCCGG
>JAPLOD010000767.1 GCA_026692735.1 Planctomycetota bacterium
CCCGTCCACCATGATGGCGGGCTGGTTTGAGAGGACGCCACTTCGCTTCGGGAGGAAAACAGCCAATGAAGGAATTGTGTCTTCGGGCGCTGGACGTGGCGCGCGGCAAGGGGGCCGTTTACGCCGACGCGCGCATCGTCCGCTTCCGCAATCAGCGCATTCACACCGAGGATCTGCGCGTCGCGAGCATCTCCGATTCCGAATCGCTCGGCGTGGGCGTGCGCGTGATCGCCGGCGGCGCGTGGGGCTTTGCGGCCAGCTCCGATCTGAAGAAGGAACAGGTCGCGCAAGTGGCCGCGCAAGCGGTCGAGATCGCCCGCGCCGGCGCTCTGGCGCGCAACCCCGCCGGCATCCGGTGGGCGCACGAAGATCCGCACACGGGCGTCTTCCGCACCCCCGTCAAGAAGGACCCGTTCCAGGTGCCGCTGGAGGAGAAGATCGGCCTGCTGCTGGCGGCCGGCAAGGCGGTCCTCGCCGTTCCCGGTGTGATGAAATGCCTCGCCTTCATGCACTTCAAGACCGAGCAGCGCTGGCTGGCCAACAGCGAAGGCAGTCAGATCGAAAGCTGGACGTGCACCAGCAACGCCGAGTACGAGGCCACCGCCGTTGACGCCCACACCGCCAAGACGCGCTCCTTCGAAGCCTACCCGCTCAACGCCGGCTACGAACACATCGAGAACACGCCCTTGCTGGCCGAAGCCACGCGCGTCGGCGAGCAGGCCGTCGAGAAGCTGAAAGGCAAGCCCTGCCCCGTCGGCAAGAGGGACCTCGTGCTCCATCCCTCCCATCTGGCGCTGACCATGCACGAATCCATCGGCCACGCCACCGAACTGGACCGCGTCCTGGGCATGGAAGAGAGTCTGGCCGGCTCCAGCTTTGCCACGATAGACCTGCTCGGCACGCTCCGCTACGGCTCGCCGCTGATGAACATCGTCTGCGACAACACCATGCCCTTCGGCCTGGCCACGCGCGGCTACGACGATGACGGCGTCTCCGGCCAGCGCTGGCACATCATCCGCGACGGCATTCTGGTGGACTACCAGACCGGCCGCGAAGTCTGCCCGGCCATCGGCGCGCCGCGTTCGCACGGCAGTTGCCGCGCGGATTCCTGGGGTTCGATCCCGATCGTCCGGCAGTCGAACATCGGCCTTTCACCCGGCACGAAGCCGCTCACGCCGGCGGAGCTGATCGCCGGCGTTGACGACGGCATCTACATCGAAGGCATGGGCTCGTTCTCCATAGATCAGAAGCGCCAGAACTTCCAGTTCGGCGGCGACTGCTTCTGGGAGATCAAGAACGGCAAGAGAGGCGGCATGCTCAAGGACGTTACCTACCAGGCCATCACCACCGAATTCTGGGGCTCCATGGACGCCGTCTGCGATGAGCGTTTCTGGGTGCCGTATGGCGTGATGAACTGCGGCAAGGGCGACCCGATGCAGATCGCGCAGATGACGCACGGGTCCGCTCCGGCCCGATTCCGGCAGATCAACGTGGGAGGCGCCAACCAGTGAACCAGTCCGAAGCTCTCGAAACGCTGGAGAAAGTCCTCAGGCACGCTAGTGCCGATACCGTCGTGGCCACGCTGAGCGGCGAGGCTTCGTCGGCCACGCGCATGGCCGACAATGTCATCACCCAGAATGTCCGCTGCAGCAGCGTGCACCTGTACGTGGAATGCGCCTACGGCCTCAGCCACGGCGGCGCCTCGACGGACGACTTGAGCGCCGACGCCCTCCTGGCCACGGTGCAGCGCGCCCAGGCAATCGCCAAGGTCTCCCCGCCCGATCCCGAGTACATGCCGCCGGTCGAGGCCCCCGAGTCGCGGAAGTACCTGCAGGTGCGCGGGTATGCCGACGCGACGGCGGGCTTCAGCCCGCAGGACAAGGCCGGACAGCTCGCCGCGGCGGCGCGGCAGGTCCAGGCCGCCGGTATGCGGCTGTCCGGCGGATACCCAAGCGGCGCGTACTTCCAGGCGCTGGCCAATTCGGCGGGCTTGCGGGCGTACCACGCGTGGACCGAGGCCAACATCCACGCCACGGTGCTTGCTCCCGCGGGCTCGGGCTGGGCCGAGACGGTCTGCCACGACACTGCCGGGATCAACGTCGAGCAGACCGTCGAAGCCAAGGCCACGGACGAAGAGCGCACCTACCTGCGCGGCAAGCTCGGAACGAAAGTCTTCGGCGACAGGATCACGATCCGCTCCGACCCCGCCGCCAGCCGCTGCCCCGGCACGCCGTTCCAGGGCGACGGCCTCGCCTCTCTCGCCCTGCCCTGGGTTGAGAACGGTGTGGTCAGGAACCTCTGCTATTCCCGCTACTGGGCCAAGAAGCAGGGCAAGCAGCCGACCGGCTGGCCCTCGAACCTCCTCATGGAAGGCGGCGACGCGACTGTTGAGCAGATGATTGCGACGATGAAGCGGGGCCTGCTGATCACCCGCTTCTGGTACATCCGCCACGTTGACCCGATGATCCCGCTCCTGACCGGCATGACCCGTGACGGCCTGTTCCTGGTTGAGAACGGCAAGGTCACGCGGCCGGTGCAGCACATGCGCTTCAACGAGAACATGGTGGATATGTTCAACCGCGTCGAGATGCTCGGACAGGTCGTGCGCACCAGTGAGTACCCGCTGCTGGCGCCCGCGTTGAAGGTCAAAGCCTTCAACTTCACCAGCACCACGAAGTTCTAGGATGGCTTATTCGTATCGTGGGTGGCCCCGAAAGGCGCTTCAGCACTTTTCGGGGTGCCGCAGGCACACCCAACCGCGAGCCAGTGGGCGGGACTCTTCGTCCCGCCGTAGCCGCCGGCTATCACCGCTGTTCGACCACGAATATCGCATCGTACACGCCCGCCTTCGGTCGGTTCGGCTGAGGCCGCGCCGGCGTGGTGATGGTTTCCTTCTGTCCGCCCGCGATCGGGTTGGCCAACTCCAGCACGACATAGCGGCCGCCCTGCAGGGTCTCGCCGACCGCGTAGGGCTTCCCCTGAACGGATACGACCGCCTCCAACGACTTGAGCGGCCAGGGCGTCTTGTTCTCGATGGTGATCTCCAGCGAACGGTCCACTGCTCCCAGCGGTGCGACTGTCACCTCAGTCTTCTTCGGCTCGACAATCTCCTCAACCTTCTTTGGCGGGGTCTTCGCAGGGGTCTTCTTTGGCACGGCCTTCTCGTCCGCCTTCTTTGGCACGGCCTTCTCATCGGCTTTCTTCGGCTCGGCCTTCTCATCGGCTTGTTTTGGCTCGGCCTTCTCATCGGCTTTCTTCGGCTCGGCCTTCTTTGGCGTGCCCTTCTCGTCGGCCTTCGTTGATGCCACTGTCACGGCCAGCAGCCGCGTCAGGATCAGGTCCTTGATGCTGCCCGGCAGCAATGACATCAGCGCGTTCCGGCGCGCGTCGTCCAGGCTGATCGGCATTTTGCCCGACGCAACGTCGGCGCCGCGTCCGCTGAGCCGCGAGACCTCCACCGGTCCACCCGCCCCGGCGCGTTCGCTTCTCGGCGTCGGCGCCGTCCACTTCTCCATCTCCGTGTACTTGCCGCCGTCCCATTTCAGCAGCCTGAATTGCAGCGTGCTCTGGCCCTGCACGTCCATCAGCCAGATCCGGCTCACCAACTGCCCGGAGGAGCCGCCGTCGAACTTCGTCTGCGTACCCGTGATCCCGCCCAGTGTGACCGACCCCGTCTGCTCGATCAGCAGCCGGTGCTTCGCCGCGCCGTCCTTGGCGGCCGTGCCCGGTTCCGGCGGGGCGTCAATGAGCACTCCCTGAAAGCAGCCCGCCGCACAGTTGCGCAGCGCCGTTGCGCACGCCTCGTTGTGTTCCTTCGGAGCGTTGCTGAGCTTCGACGTGGCGACGATGTCCAGCTCCGGCAGCACGGCATCCTCGGCGCGCGCTGCGGCCAGAAGCAGAGCGCTGGCGGCGCCCAGCAGGTGCAGTGTCCCGATAAGAGAGCAGGCTGATCGCATGGCTGCCTCCCTGGCCCGTGGCCGCCTCGGATGGAAGATAGGCCCACAGTCTACTGCGCCGCCCTGTGTTTGTCACCTGTGAGCTTGTGGTCAAGGCGCGGAACTGACATATCAGCTTGCCGGTAGACGCCGAATGGCGAGAATCGCGCTCTGTGCCGGCCGCCGCAGTAGCACGAACGCCTCGTTCGTGCGCGCCGTGCTGCGGTCATCCACTGGAGGTTTCATGAGGCGGTGTGTTCTCATGCCGGTTGTCCTGGCCATCGCTTGGACGGCTCTGTCCCGCGGCGGCTCCGGCGCGGAGGAGCCGTTGATCCGGTGGGGCGGGGGTTCCAGTCCCAACACGGTCTCCACTGCCAGGGACCTGCCGGCAGATCCGGGCAACACGGAGCCGTTGTGGGAATTGAAGCTGGGCACGCATCAGTATTCCATCCCGAC
>JAPLOD010000768.1 GCA_026692735.1 Planctomycetota bacterium
GAGGAGTGGTTCCTGCCCGACGGCGGCACGTCGGAGTCGCCCGCGTATGCCATGATGACCATGGACGGCATCCGGCCGCTGGCGCTGGCGTTCCGGGATTACTCGGACCCGCCTGGGTTCGTTGGACCGGACGGCAAGCGCCTCGACGACTTCAACGCGTTCCGCGACACGCGCTACGGCGATTGCTGGCAGGGGCTCTACTGGACGCTCCAGGGCGACTTGCGCTTTCCGCCATCGGCCGACTCCTACCGCACGACGGCCATCGGCACATCTTTTGGCGAGTTGGTCGCCATGGCCTACCCTACGGACGAGCATGCCGCCTACCTGAAGGCCGTGAGCCCGAAGGACACCCCCTCCGGCGACGCGGCTCGTAGCGCCGTCTTCTACCGCAAGTCGGGCACGGAGACGCGCCAGGCTCCGCCTTTGGCCCTGCCTGACGTGGTCTTCCCATTCCTCGCGCAGGGCTACCTGCGCACGGGACCGGCCGGCCGCGACAGCCTGGCGCTCCTCAACGCCAGCGACTGGGGCGGCCACCATCACCAGGATAGCCTCAATCTCTATTACTGGAACGATGGCCACGAACTGCTCTCCGACCTCGGCTATCTGTGGGACCATCCCGACAGGCTCATGACGGTCCGCACGCTGGCACACAATCTCGTGATGAGCGACGGCCGCGAGCAGTTGACCAAGGGCCGCGGGGGGAGCTTCCATCTGTTCTCGGTGACGCCGTGCGCAAAAGTGATGGAGGCATCCTCCACCGCCTACGGGCCGGATTGCGTGTACCGCCGCACATGCGTGGTGATGAACCATGGTGCGGCGGGATCCTACCTGGTGGACATCTTCCGCGCTTCCGGCGGGCAGAAACGCGACTACGTCTTCCACGGACCGAACCTCAACTGCACCGTCAAGGGGCCAAGGCCAGAGGCGGCGAAGGAAGGCTTGTCCGATCTGTCCGCGGCCCAACCCACACGCTGCGAGGGACCTTGGAGCGTGGCGTGGTCGTTCGATGACGGGTACGTGTTCGAGGTCTTCGCGCCGGGCAGCGCCAGGGAAGCGGTCCGCATCGGCACGGAATGGGGCCAGCGCGACCACAAGAACAGCGACCGCGGCACGAGACTGCCGTATGTCATGCGGCGCATCGAAGGCGCCGGCGCAACGGACGTCTTCGTCTCGGTCTTCGCGGGAAGCCCCAAGGGCCGGGGGCTGGTACAGAGCGTCCGGCTGACAGCGCTCCCTGCCGGCGCGCTGGCCGACGCGGTGGCCGTTTCGGTGCAGACGTCCCGAGGCACGGACGTGGTCGTGAGCATGCTCAACCAGGCTCGCGTGACGGTCGGCGAGGTCGCCACCGATGGCCGCGTGGCCGCGGTGCTAGCGGCTGATGGCAAGACCACCGGGCTGTGCCTCGTCGGCGGCAGGATGCTCAAAGCCCCGGGCGCGGAGCTCGCGCTGCCGGAGGCGGTGCGGAAAGGAAACGTCCTGGCCGCGGTCTCGGAGCGCGGGGCGTCCTGGTTCGAGGTAGACGGCGATCTGGCCGTCGAGAACGGGCTGGCCGGCCAGACCCTGTTCGTTCTGGATGGCGCTGTGCGTCGCGCCTACCCGATTCGCGGCATCGAGAAAGCCGGGGACAAGCTGCGTGTCTACACCAGACGCGACGGCCAGGGCTTCGAGGCGCGGCCGGCCAGGCAGTGGGAACTGCCCGTAACCGGCTCGTGGCCGCAGGAACAGCCGATCGGCCGGTAACACGTTGGGAGGGTCACATGGTCAGGATTGAGATACCTGCGCTCGTGCTGTGGCTGGCAGGCGGGGCTCTCAGTCTCGCCGGCGGAGCTTTCTGCGTCGCCGCGGCCGAACAGGCGAACGCCACGCCGCCAACCGTCCACGCCTGGGACTTTGGGGCGGGCCTGGCCGGGTGGACGCCGCGCGCGGACACGGTGAAGCTCGAGAGTGCGCCGGAGGTTTCGGTTCCCAGCCTGCCAGACAAGAAGGGCAGCCTGCACGTCCGTGGGAGCATGAGCGGCAACTGGAACTACGCAGTGTCGGAGCCGCGCCCCATGCAAGCCGGGCAGCTTTACCGGCTCTCGGCCTGGCTGCGCGTGGAGAAACTTGGCGCCGGCACGCCGCCGCCATACCTGAAATGCGAGTTCGTCGGGACAGAGAAGGGCCGGGAGCTTGGCCGCGTAAGCACCACGACATATGAGCCCGCCAAGGCGGGGCAATGGCAGGAGCTGACGGCGGAATTCCGGGCACCGGTTGGGGTCGCGCGTTGCTGGATCGCGCTGGAGAAAGGGACGGACAGAGCCGCGGAGATTGACGCCTACCTGGCCGCTGTGAAGCTCGAACCCATCGCCCGGTTCACCGAGAACGACAAGTACATCCTGAATCCGCTGCCGGCGCCGCTGGTGGCGAAGAAGGGCGTGCATCCGCGCCTTTACCTGGATGCGACACGCCTCGCCGCGCTCCGCGAAGCCGTTGCCACCACCCACGCGGCCCTGTGGAAGAAGGTTCGAGCGCAGGCGGATGAGGCCGTGAAGGCCGGACCGCCGGCGTACAAAGGGGACGACGGCTTTAGCGGCGACGAACAGCTCTACCAGCGCGGCGTCGGCAATACCATGCCGCTGCTGGCGCTTTCATACCTGATCACGAGCGACCGGAAGTACCTGGACTCAGCCCGCGCGTGGGCCCGCGCGTCGTGCGGGTATGCGACCTGGGGCTTGGGCCAGACCGACGGGATGGACCTGGCCGCAGGACATCAGCTCCTAGGGCTGGCCCTGGTCTACGACTGGTGCTACGCCGACCTGGACGACGACAGCCGCGCCCTGATCCGTCAGACGCTCACGAAGCGCGCAGGCGCCATGTTCGAGAGCGCGGCATCGGGGAGGAGATGGTGGAGCAAAGCCTATCTGCAGAACCACCTCTGGGTGAACGCCTGCGGCATGGCGGCTGCCGGTATGGCGCTGTTCGATGAGAACGATGAGGCCGTGAAGTGGATCGGCTTGCCGCTCGACAAGTTCCGCCGCACGATGGACGCGCTGGGCTCCGACGGCGCCAGCCACGAGGGCGTCGGGTACTGGGAGTACGGCGTCGAGTACCTGCTGAAGTTCATGTACCTCGCGCGCGAACTGCTCAGCGTGGACCTCTACGGGCACGACTGGTGGCGCAACACGACGGCGTATCGGCTGTACCTGTCCCTGCCCCGGCACGCCTGGACATCCCGCAACAACATCGTGGATCTGGCCGACTGCCCGCGCGGCAACTGGTACGGCCCCGACCACCTGTTGCGCGGCCTGGCGTGGGAGTACCGCGACGGCCACGCCCAGTGGTGGGCCGATCAGGTGGACGAGGCGAACATCGACGGGCCCAGCGCGCGGTGGCTGAACCTGATCT
>JAPLOD010000769.1 GCA_026692735.1 Planctomycetota bacterium
CGCAGTTCGTCACTACCACGCCCGCCGCTGGGCCAAGGCTCTTGCCCACAACTGTTCACGCCACATCAATGCCAGCCACCGCTTCGCCTTTGAATCCGTGGCTCATTTCAACGCCGCCGCCTGAAACCCGTTCAGCCCATAGGAATGTCATGTGATCGGAAAAGAAGTGTCCAGGTGCCGGGTCAATCATTACGCCATCTGGCAACTCTCCTGGATACGTGTGGAGGTTCAGCCACAGCAGCCCTGCCGCCACAAACACCAGCACGATGGTCGTGCCAAGGCTGAACTGGAACCAAGGGCGCTTCTTCGGCGGGTCAGTCATGCAGGCGATCCTTGCGGCGGATAGCCACTCGCAGACGAAGGCGATGGTTCCGCAAATGGCCAAGGCAACGATTGCATCGCACGCGAGCCACTGCCACTGCCAAGCCACACCGTCGAGCTCAGGCGGCTCAACCCGCTTACCATTCAACTCGATTCTGGACCACTTGGTAACGCTGTGCGCCGGCCAGCCACAGTTTGTCACCTGGAAGATGGAAGAATTGGAGCCCCGGTCGTCAGTGAGTTCAACGTTATTGACGAAGCGTTCGGTCATGTTCAGCCACAGCAGCGCGCCCGCCACGAACATCATCACGATGGCCGTGCCAAGGCTGAACTGGAACCAGGGGCGCTTCTTCCTGGCGGCCACGGGAGCCGGTGAGGCTGCGGATTCGGCTTCGTGGTTGTGTGGGCCGTTGTCCATGGTCGCCGCCTGCGAGATAACGCCGCCCAGTATCGCCGCAGGCAGGTCGCTCGCCAAGTGCGTTGGGGGCTGCGGCCACCCGCGGCACATGGGCGAGACGCCCATGCTACGCCGCAGCGCAAAGGAAAGTGGCAAAATGGGGGCGGCACAGGTAAGGTAGTCACTGTTCCGCTGAGGAGGCAAAGGCCATGCTGACCACCATCTCCCGCAGCAACCGCGGGTCCACAACGATAGCGCCCCGATTTCCGCCGCGCGGCGAGGTGTCGCCGGGGCTTGTCATCGGGATCGCCGCGGCTGTCGTGGTGCTGGGCGCCGTCGCGTTCCTGGCGCTCGATTCGAGCGCCAAGAATGTCAGCCCTGCGCCGGCAGTGAAGAGTCCGCCGCCGACCGGTCCGGAGGCGGTGCAGCCCACGCCCAAGAATGCCGTGGCCATGCCGAACGATGAGAAGACGCTGCTGGAACTCGTGCAGCGGCTCGACAAGAAACTCGAAGGCAACCAGTACCAGGAGATCACCGGCGCCTTGCAGCGCATGGGCAAGCAGGCCGTGCCCTTCCTGGCGCAGTGGCTGCAGAGCGGCGACCAAAGGAAAGCCGCGAGCGCCGCGGTGGTGATATCCATCATCAAGGGCGACGCGCGCGACCCGGCCATCCAGGCGGAACTGACAAAGTGGATCCAGACTCCAACGCGGAAAGAGCGTGACATGGCCGTGCTGGCGCTGTGCAGCCTGGGACCCGATGCCAAGGAGGCCGTGCCGCTGCTGACAGGGCTGCTCGAAGAGAAGAACGCCGACGTGCGGGAAATGGCGGTGACCGGCCTGGGCGCTCTGGGGCCGGACGCCAAAGAGGCCGTCCCCGCGCTGACGAAGCTGCTTGCCGCGCAGACGCAGAACGGCGAGCCGACCGCGACGTTCACGGAGCAGGCGCTCGCCCGGATCAAGGCCGCGCCAGGCGCGGCGACGGACCCCGCCAGCATTCTGCAGAAGGCGCGCCCGGGAGAGGGGTTGTTCGCCGGGCCGGTGGACTACCTGGATGTGCTGCCGGCCAACACCATCATTGCCGCGCAGCTCAGGAACCTCGGTGAGTCCATCGAGAACGCGAAGAAGACCGCGGTCGGGCAACTGGTGCAGTCCGACCCGCTGGCGCCCTTCCGCCAGAGACTCGACGCGGCGCTGAACGAGAATGCCGGGGCGTGGAAGAAGTTCACGACCTGGGCGGAGCGCTTCAAGGGCCAGTTCGCGATTGGCGTCTGGGGGCTGGACTTCCAGGACCCGGGGGCGATGAAATTCGTGGCGATAGCGGAGATCACCGACCCCGCGCCGCAGGCCGTCCTGGACGCGTTCCTGCAGGAGACGGCGCTGTTCCGGGCGGTGCCGGAGACTGAGAGCTATCGCGGGGTGAACATCCTGAAGCAGGAGCCGCGGGGGCCGGCGGTGGCGCTGGCGGGCCGGCACCTGATGCTGAGCGCCAACGCGGAGTCCATCAAGAGGGTCATCGGCGGGTTCGCTGTTCCGGGCGCGGGGCTGAGCGCCGCTCCCGAATACGCCAGGGCCAGGGCCGCGCTGAAAGCGGCGCCGGCCAAGGAGGGGGAGAAAGCAGCGCCGAAGCCGGAGCTGCTCTTTGTCATGGACTTCGAGGGGTACACGCGGGAGATCGGCAAGGCGATGGGCGCGGCGCTGGGGCCCAAGGAAGCGGAGGCGTTCCAGAACGTCATGTCGTCGGCGGGGAACATGAAGCTGCTGGCGATGTCGAGCGCGAACGCGGGCGAGGGCTTCGAGGACCACTACGTCGTGACGTTCAGCGGCGAGCCGAAGGGCTTTGCGGCGGTGACGCGCATGCCGCCGGACGCTACCCCGCCGCTCAACGCCATGGCTCTTGTCCCGCCGAACGCCGCGATGGCGACCGCGAGCTACATGAACGGGGCGGAACTGCACGCGGCGGCGATGGAGTACCTTGGTTCGGTGAAGAAGATGGTCGAGACCATGCCGCGGCCGCCGCAAGCGGGCAACCGGCCGCCCTTCCCGGATATCGCCGCGGCGCTGAAGGCGTTCGAAGAGAAGACGGGGCTGAACGTGAAGGAGCTGATCGGCGGCATCGTCGCCGCAGGCGCTGCGGAAGCAGTTGACGTTCATTGACAGCAAGACGCCGGGCCTGCTCACGCAGCCCGATTTTGTGAAGGCGCTGGGGATGCTATCAGCGGAGGAACGGAAGGGGCAGATCGTGTACGCGGACGCGAAGACGCTGTTGAGCGCGGCGGCGATGCTGGGGCTGCCGCTGCTGCAGGCGCGGCTTACGGATGAGGAGATGAAGAAGGCGCTGGCGGGGCTGCCTCCAGGGCAGCAGCTCTTCAAGGATATTCCGCCGCTGGTGGGAGCGACAGTGCAGCGGGCGGGGCACGTGGAGACGGTGCTGCGGAGTCCGCTGCCGCCGCTGAGCACGGGCGTGGTGCTGGGCGTAGGGGCGCTGATCGGTGTGCGCCAGGCGATGCCGCCGCCGGCTCCGCCGGCGCAGGAGCCGCCGGGGAAGTTCTGACGATTTTAGATTTTGGATTTGCGATTTGCGATTGAGCGGAAACGAACGGGGGTGCACGACCCCATAGCTGACGCTATGGGCTACACTCTGTCGCCCTCCGGGCTGAACGGTTACGAGTTTCAAATTCTGGCAGCCGTTCGCCCTCTCCCCCGTGCGGGAGGGATCGGGCCGAGCTGGCGCAGGCCCGGACGTGAGCGCAGCGAACGCGGGGTGAGGGGGCGCGCCTGGCCAATCCAAAATCCAAAATCTAAAACCTAAGATTGCTATGCCCAGGGGTCGAGGACGACTTTGCCGCAGTTGCCCGTAATCTGAAGCTCCCACGCTTCCCGGACTCTGCTCATCGGCATGGTGTGCGTCACGAATTTGCCGAGCTTGCGCCTGGAGGCCAGGAGGACGTGCGTGAGCTTGGGGTAGTCGGCGAGGTTGTAGTGCCAACTGCCGCGCAGGGTGAGGCCCTTGCGGATGGTGTCGTTGCTGATGTCAAGGGTGAGCTCGCCGCCCTCACCCACGAACGCGACCTGGCCCTTGCGGCGGGCGGCGTCAACCAGGAGCCGGCGGGCTTGAGGAGCGCCGGAGCAGTCCACGGCCTTGTC
>JAPLOD010000770.1 GCA_026692735.1 Planctomycetota bacterium
GGTACGTTCCAAATACTGGCGCAGCTATCACAGGCGCAATTAAAAACATTATAGGCGGATATAAAGAACGTCAAGCGCCCACAAGCTCGGCTTGTCGAACACCGCCGTGATCGCCACCGCCAGCAGCACGCTGGGGAAGGCAAAGACCGTGTCGGTGAAACGCATCAACGCCGTGTCCACGGGCCCAGCGTAGAAACCGCTGAGCAATCCGATGGCAATGCCCACGGCCAGGGCGATGATCGCCGCGACAATGCCCACCGCGAGACTCACCCGCGCGCCGTAGATCAGCCGCGAGAATGTGTCGCGCGCGTTATGGTCGGTGCCCAGGAAGAAGACCCGTTCCGCGCTCGCTTCGCCTCCGCCTGTGTTGGACAGCGCGCGGGAGAGCGGCGGCCTGATTTCCGCGCCCCTGAACTGCTCTTGATATCCGTACGGCGCGATGAGCGGCGCGGCGACAGCCGCGCACGCCAGCAGGACCAGGAACCATAAGGACACCAACGCGGCGCGGTTGGCTCTCAAGCGCCTCCACAGCGCCAGCCACGGGCCGGCCTCGCCCAACGTAGCGCAATCCGTTGGATTGCGCCGCAACCCGGAGGGTTGCGCCGCTGCGACGTCAGAGCGCTCACCCACGGTGCCTGATCCTCGGGTCCAGCCAGCCGTACAGCATGTCCACCGCCAGATTGGCGATCACGAACACGAAGGCAAAGAAGAGGCAGCCGCCGATGATCACCGGATGGTCGCGTTCGCTGATCGCCTGAAACACGACGCGCCCCAGCCCCGGCAACGCGCAGGCGGTCTCGGTCAGCACGGCGCCTGTCAACAGGCCCGCGAACTCGGTCCCGATGACCGTGACCACCGGCACCAGCGCGTTGGGGAAGGCGTGGCCCAGCAGCACCTGCAGCCGGCTCACACCTTTGGCGCGCGCGGTGCGGATGTAGTCCTGGCTCATCTGTTCAAGCAGGCAGCCGCGCGTCAGGCGCGCGATCAGGGCGGTGTAGATCAGGCCGAGCGTTACCACGGGGATCACGAAGTAACGCAGTTCCCGCGATTCAGGGCGCGGCAGAGGCAGCCATTCGAGTTTGACAGCGAAGATGAGAATCAGGAGCATGGCCAGCCAGAACGCCGGAACCGAGACGCCGATGCTGGCCGCGGTCGCGGCGGTGTAATCAATGAGCGACCGCGGCTTGTGGGCGCTCAACAGCCCGGAGAGCAGGCCCAGGGCGACAGCCAGAGTCATGGCGCCCAACGCCAGGCGCGCGGTGACCGCGGCGCCTTCGAGTACCATGTCGAGCGCCGGACGGCCGTGGCGGTAGCTCTTGCCCAGATCGCCGTGCAGGTAACGGCCGAGCTGCACGTACCAGGGCTTGTCAATGCCGAGCTGTTCCCGGATTTTCTGGCGTTGTGCTTCGGAGGCGCGTGGGCTGGCAATGAGATTGGTCGGGTCGCCGCTGAGCTTCAGCAGCGCGAAGCAGATCAGGATGATGCCGATGAAGACGGGGATGGACTGCAGCAACCGGCGGCCGATGAACGCGAGCATGGAACAAACCTAAAACGGAAGTGCGGAAACGCAAAATGGAAAAGTGAGGGTCCGTCCATGGCCAGGAAGATCAGTCTCGGAATCGTGGGCGTCGGCGCGTTCGGACAGGGCTTTGTGCAGCTCTTCCGGGATCACCCCTGCGTCAGGCGCATCGCGCTCTGCGATCTCGACAGCGCGCGCCTGGCGTCGGTCGCGGGCCGCTTCAAGATCGCCGAGACGTACGCGAGCCTTGACGATATCTGCAAGACCGACATCGAGGCCCTCGCCATCATCACGCAGCCGTGGCTGCACGCGCCGCAGGCCATCGCGGCGATGCGGGCGGGCAAGCACGTCTACAGCGCGGTGCCGATCATCTCGCTGCCCGACGGCGACCAGATGCTTGACTGGTGCGACAAGCTCATCCGCACCTGCACGCAGACGGGGATGCACTACATGATGGGCGAGACATCGCAGTACCGCCCCGAAGCGATGTACTGCCGCCGCCGCGCGGCCGCGGCCGCGTTCGGACATTTCGTCCTGGCTGAGGGTGAGTACTTCCACGACGTGGACGATCCAGGCTGCAACCTGCGCGACGTGGCCAAGGCGCGCTTGGGCAAGCATTGGGATATTTCCAAGAGCGGCGGCGTGCCGATGCACTACCCGACGCACTCTCTGGGCGGGCTGTTGTCGGTCATGAAGGCCCACGCCGTCAGCGTGTCGGCCATCGGTTACGCGATGCCCAACGACGACTGGTTCCGGCCCGACGCGGAGGCGGGCAACGTCTTCGGAGACGAGACGGCGCTGTTCCGCTTAAGCAACAATGCGGCGGTGCGGCTTTGCGAGTACCGCCGCATCGGCCACTATGGGCGCGAAGCGTTCCAGCTCCTCGGCACCGAAGGCTCCTTCACCGACGGCCCGGGCGGCTGCCATTGGGTGACGAGGCACGGGGCACAGGCGGTGCCGCGGGATGAGATGCGCGACCCGCTGCCGGCAGAGGTGGTGGAGGCGTGGCAACACAGCGCCGGAGAAGGCAAAGATTTCTACGGCGGCCACGGCGGATCGCACGCGTTCCTCGTGCACGAATTCGTTGATGCTGTGGCGAACGGCCGCAGCCCCGCGATCAACGCGTGGGTGGCTGCGCGCTACTTCGTGCCCGGCATCATGGCTCACAAATCGGCATTGCGCGATGGCGAGTTGTTGAAGGTGCCCGACTGGGGCGATGGCCCAGCGTGAAGGCCGGCGCGTCTTCCATCAACCACGAAGATCACGAAGCGCACGAAAGAGAGATACACCCACCCAGCCCCTGCCGTCTCCGTGTCTCCGTGTCTCCGTGTCCCCCCGTCTCCCCCCGTCTCCGTGTCCCCCCGTCTCCCCGTCTCCGCGTCGCCCCGTCATTTGTTCGCCGGCGCTTGCACCTTTTCCGGTGCCGGTGGCGCAACGGGCGGCGCTTTTCTCCCGGTCGTTGTCGCCGTCCCGCGGCCGACCCTCAAGGACTCGATCAGCTTCGCCGTCGCCTCGTCGGGGACGACCTTATCATCCAGAGGAATCAGCCGCGCCGTCGTCTCCGCCACCTGCCACTTGCCGTCCTTCAGCGCGAGCCGCATGTCCACGCGGCCGAGGTATTGCAGGCAGTCGCCAGCCTGGCAGATGAGCGTCTTGCGGCCCGAAGGCGTCGGCGCGGGCTCGCCATTCGGCACGGCGTTGTGGCTGTGCGCGCCGAGGATAAGGTCCAGTCCATCCACTGCCGCGGCAAGTCCGCGGTCATGGTCCAGCCCGATGTGGGTCACGGCAACCACCACGTCAGCCTTCTGGCGCAACTCGGGCGTCAGCTTCCTTGCCGTCTCGACGGCATCCCCCAGCGCGAGCGGCACGGTCGTGAGCGTCTCCGGGCGGACCCAGCACAGCCCAAAAAACGCGACCTTCACCGGTCCGGCCTGCTCGATGACGAAGGTCTTTGCCAACGGTTGCCCGTTTTCCTTGAGCGTCAGGTTGGCGGCCAGCACGCTGCACTGCGCCTCACGGATGCGCGCCTTGATGCTCGGCAGGCCGTTGTAGAACTCCCCATTGCCCGGCACCCAGACGTCGAAGTGGAGCGAGTTCAGCACCGCGATGTTGGCCTCGCCCTTCGTGCGCGTCGTGAGTTCCGTGCCGGCGGTCTGCGGCAACGTCGTCTTGACGCTGAACTCGTCGCCGCCGTGGACGAGGAAGTAGCGCTTGGCCTTGCCTTCGGCGCGAATCCCTGCCACGGCCGTGGCCAGGCGCGCGTACCCGCCTGAGTCCCGGCCGTCCCGCACCCACGGCACGATGTGGCCGTGAACGTCGTTGATGTGCAGGAAGGTGATGAGGAATTCCTGCTCGGGCTTCGCGGCGGGCGTCTCGCCGGCAAAGCCCGCGATCGCCACCAGGAGCGCCCCGAGGACGGCGAGCCATCTGAAATCCGCGGGATTCCTCATACCCGTGAAGCGTAGCGATGTAAGACGGTGGAGTCAACGGGGCGTTGGCTCTGCTCTGGGTAGCGGATCAGCCTTGTACTCGTGCGGTGGAAGCTCTTTCCAGTGTGGCGCTATCGTGCCGCCGTAACGGCCCACGAGGCCGTTCCGCATCACGGCGCGCGCAACGTCCGCAGCACCGGGCGCAGCCCGGGGCATGAGGCGACAATTGCGCGTCCGCAGCTCGCGCCCCGCGGCCGTACTCGAGTCCGGCCACCAGGCTGTGCCCAGACTCCTGTCGCACGATCCCTTCCCCTCGCCTTACGCCGGCGTTCATGCCCCACTACCCAAACGATCAGTCGTCGCGGAGTTTGCATCTGTTCGCGCCATTTCCTGTGCAGGCAGCTTGACATAGTGTGTCGCGTACACTATATTATGGTTGTACGTTGGGCGCCCACGTAGGGGCGCCCCTACGTGGGCGACGGAGCGCGCGCATGAAGTATTATTATGAGTACCCCCGGCCTTGCGTAACGGTGGACACCGTCGTCTTCGGCCTGGATGAGGGCGATCTCAAAGTCCTGCTCATCCAGCGCGCACAGGACCCTTTCGCGGGACGCTGGGCGCTGCCGGGCGGGTTCATCCACATGGACGAGTCTCTGGAGGATGCCGCCCGGCGCGAGCTGGAGGAGGAGTCCGGCGTCAAGCTGGCCTACCTCGAACAGCTCTACACCTTCGGCAACGTGAAGCGCGACCCGCGCGACCGTGTCGTCACCGTGGCCTACTACGCGCTGGTGAAGCTGAGCGCCCACGCGCCTCACGCCGCCAGCGACGCGAGCAACGTGGCATGGTTCCCGGCGGCCGATGTGCCCACCCTGGCCTTCGACCACGCGAAGATCCTGGAGACGGCGATGGCGCGGCTGCAGGCCAAGGTCCGCTACCAGCCCGTGGGTTTCGAGCTGCTCCCTGAGAAGTTCACGCTGACGCAGTTGCAGAAGCTGTACGAAACAGTGCTCGAACGCCTGCTCGATAAGCGAAACTTCCGCAAGAAGCTGCTCAAGATGGGCCTGCTCGAGGAACTCGATGAGATTGAGCAGGACGTGGCGCACCGCGCGGCGCGGCTCTATCGCTTCGACCGCAAGCGCTACGCGCACCTGACGAAGAAGGGCTTCAACTTCGAGATCTGACGCATGAAAGCGCTCATCCTGGTGGACCTGCAGAACGACTTCATGCCGGGCGGCGCGTTGCCCGTGACCGAAGGCGACCAGGTCGTGCCGCTGGCCAACAAGCTTCAGAGGCGTTTTGACCTGGTCGTGGCCACGCAGGACTGGCACCCGGCAAACCACGGCAGCTTTGCCGCAAGCTACGCGGGGAAGAAGCCCGGCGACGCGATCGCGCTCAATGGACTACCGCAAGTGCTGTGGCCGGTTCATTGCGTGCAGAACACGCAGGGCGCGGCATTCCACGGGGCGTTGGAGACAGCGCGCATCGCGCAGGTCTTCCGGAAAGGCACCGACGCGGGCGTGGACAGCTACAGCGGCTTCTTCGACAACGGACGGCGGCAGGCGACGGGTCTGAGCGATTACCTGAAGGCACGCGGCGTGGAGGAGGTCTACGTGTGCGGCCTGGCGACCGACTACTGCGTGAGGTTCACGGCGCTCGACGCGGAGAGTCTGGGTTTCCGCACGCGCCTGGTCGCCGATGCCTGCCGGGGCGTGGAGCTCAAGCCCGGCGACGTGGCACGCGCTATCGAGGAGATGCGCAAGGCGGGGGTGCAGGTTGTGCAGGGGTGCGCCGCACATGGATGCCCGTGATCCGTACGCAGGGACGCTGCTGGGTATCGCCATCGGCGATGCGCTCGGGCTGCCGCGCGAGGGGCTGTCGCCGCGGCGTGCCGAGCTGGTCTTCGGCGGCGCGCCGCTACGCCATCGTTTTCTGTTCGGCCGCGGGATGACCAGCGACGACACCGAACACGCCTGCTTTACCGCTCAGGCGCTGCTGGCGAGCGGCGGCGATCCAGAGGTCTTCGCCCGGTCGCTCGCGTGGCGCTTGCGCTGGTGGCTGCTGGGCATGCCCGCGGGGACAGGCTGGGCCACGCTGCGTTCGTGTCTCAGGCTCTGGGTGGGCGTTTCCCCTCAGCGCAGCGGCGTCTTCTCGGCGGGCAACGGTCCGGCCATGCGCGCGCCGGTCCTGGGCGTTTACGCCGCGGGAGACAGCGAGCGGCTGAAGGCTCTCGTGCGCGCTTCGACGCGGCTCACCCACACAGACCCCCGCGCGGAGGAAGGCGCCTGGGCCGTCGCACTCGCCGCCGGCTACGGCGCCACGCGCGGCGTGGAGGGTGTGCGGAACTGGCAAGCGTTTCTAGAGTTCCTCCAGCCGCAGCTATCGAGCGACGAACTGAAGGGCGTGATCGCGCACATGCGCGGCGATACCAACGTCGTGGCTTGAGGGCCTGCGCGACTGGCCGCGCTCCACGACGTGGATGCTGAAGCTTGCCAGGTCCCTCGCGGAAGTGCCGCGCGGCAAGCCGGTCCGCGCTCCGTGCCTCTTCTGGCCGGCGGTGCTCGCGCGAAACGGCTTCTTCGCGTGTGTCGTACTCGCCCACGGTTTCAGGCGGATGTTGCCGCCGTATGGCTGATCCGCAAACTCTGTTGTGCCGCAGTGGCAGGGGTGTGTTTCAGAATGGTTAGCGAAATGACGAAAACGACAAGGGGGAGTTGAGGAGGAGCCTTGTCGTCAAAACAGAGCACAGCGGAAGAACGGGCCGAAGCGCTATGGCAGCGGATGAAGCCCAAGGTGTTGGAGACG
>JAPLOD010000771.1 GCA_026692735.1 Planctomycetota bacterium
TCTCGGGCGAGTGGGGCTATTCGTCAGTGTGGTCACGGTACGACGAGGCGCAACAGGCCAAGTGCCTGCCGCGCCAGTGGCTCGTCAACCTCGCCAACGATGTGAACCTCTCGATCTGGTACGACTGGCATGACGATGGCAAGGACCCCAAGGATGGCGAGCACCACTTCGGCACGACGCTCTTCCCGTACTACAAGGACCGCGAGACGGTCTATGATCCCAAGCCGGCGTACCTCGCAGCGAAGGCCCTGACAAGCACGCTCAAGGGCTTCCGTTTCAACAAGCGGCTCGCGGTCGGTTCCGAACAGGACTGGGTGCTGCTGTTCGCCAAGGACGGCGAGGTGCGGCTGGCGGCGTGGAGCGTTGCCGAGAAGCCGCAGCCGCTGAAGATCGCAGCCAGCCAGGGGAAGTTCCGCGCGGTGAACCATCTCGGTCAGGACGCGGGGGTGCTCGAAGCTGGCGCTGATGGCCTCACCGTGACGCCGGCCGACGCGCCGCTCTACCTCATCCCCGATCAGCCCAACGATCTGCTGGCCGTGGCCGCGGCGTGGGACCGCGCCGCGCTGGAATACTGGTTGCCCGCGCGTGGCTCGGCGGTCCGAGTCGAGCCCGGAGCGTTTACGATCACTTTGCGGCTGAAGAACCCGCTGGCGCGCGAGCTGCGCATCGCGCCGAACGCCATGACCCAGGGCGGCGCGCTCGCGCCAGGCGCCCTCGCGACATGGACCGCTCAGCTCAAACTCACGCGCGGCGATGAGCCTGTCGCCGTCCGTTTTGAGTGCGAGGTCGCGGGCATGGGCAAGCTGGCCCAGGAGACTGTGGCCTGCGTGCAGGCTCCGTTGCGCCTTGTTCTGATGCCGCTCAGGGGCGACGGCCTCACGCTCAGGATCGAGAACCCCGCCGGCGAGGCGTTCAAAGGAACGCTGGCGCTGACCGACGTGGACGGACTCCAGGTCCAGGAACAGCAGAAGCCGGTGGAACTGAAGGACGGCGAGCGCGAGAAGGCCGTCGCGTTCCCTTGCGCGGCGGGCGAGATGACGGCGTACCGCGTGGGCGCCAGGTTGCTCGACGAGCAAGGCGATGCGATCCTCTCGCTGCCGGCGTCGCGCTGCGTGCTGCTCGGCGGTTTCCCCCGCGGCGATCAGCCCTTGGCGTATCAGGTTGTGCCCGATGGCGACGGAAAGGTAGCTTCCGAACAGGCCCTGACCGTCGCGACGCCCCCCGAGCCGCCGCCGCTGCCGGGCTGCAGCGTCCTCAAGCTAACCTATCGCTTCGACCCCGGATGGAAGTTCGTTCGTGTCGTTCCCACGAAGGAGGAGCTGAAGCCGCTCGAAGGGCAGCCCAAGGCCCTGACCCTCTGGGTGCGTGGCGATGGCAAGGACCTCAGCCCGCGCTTGCGCTTCGTGGATGCCACGGGCCAGTGCTTCCAGCCGGCGGCGGCGAACGTGGCGTTCACTGACTGGCGGCCGGTGGTCTTCCCGTTGGATGGCCGCGACGCCGGACACTGGGGCGGCGCGAACGATGGGAAAGTCCATTTCCCCATCAAGCTGGACACGCTCTTCCTGCTCGACAACGGCAGCAAGCAGAAGGTCAAGGGCGCGCTATACCTCCAGGCGCCATTTCTCAGTTGGTAGGAGGAAGCCATCGTGGACCCACGGCAATGATGCCATGGCACCCGATCGGCCTACCGCCTTCCCTTGCTCCCCGCCTGTTCCTCACTACGATGTCTCCGTTGAACAATTTGCCAGATTGTTCTACAGCGTCGTGTTGATCGGCACGGGGACACGTTGTGGACGCAGCACAGTACGCACGCTTGAGCGCTCGGGAGATTGTGGCCGGCATCCGCGCCAAGCAGTTCTCCGCCACGGAAGTCACCCGCGCCGCCCTCGACCGCACCCACGCCCTCGACCCTACGATCAAAGCCTTCGTCTCCATCCTCGACGACATGGCCCTCGCCGCCGCCAAGGCCGTTGACGCTACGGTCGCGGCCGCCGGCAAGCTCGGCCGTCTCGCCGGCGTGCCTGTCGCCGTCAAAGACAACATGTGCCTGCAGGGCACGCGCACCACGTGTTCCTCGAAGATCCTCGAGCACTACGCCTCCCCGTACACGGCGACGGCCGTCGGCCGGATTCTCGCTGAAGGCGGCATTCCCATCGGCAAGACCAATCTCGACGAGTTCGCCATGGGCAGCTCCACCGAGAATTCCGCGTTCTTCACGACGCGCAACCCGTGGGCCCTCGACCGCGTGCCCGGCGGCTCCTCGGGCGGCTCCGCGGCCGTCGTCGCCGCGGGCATCGTGCCCCTCGCCATCGGTTCCGACACCGGCGGCTCCATCCGCCAGCCCGCGTCGTTGTGCGGCGTCAACGGTTTCAAGCCCACGTATGGGCGGGTCTCGCGCTACGGCCTCGTGGCGTTCGCCAGCTCGCTCGACCAGATCGGCCCCTTCTCGCGGCACGTCGCCGATGCCGCGCTGCTCACCGGCGTCATGGCCGGCAGGGACGAACGCGACGCCACGTGCGCCACTGTGCCCGTCCCGCCGGAACTCGACGATCTCAAGCCCCCCGAAACGCTCAAAGGCGTGCGGCTGGGGATTCCCAAAGAATACTTCATCCCCGGCGTGGACAAGGACGTTGACGCCGCGATAAGGGCCGCCATTGACGTCTACCGCTCGCTTGGCGCGGATCTTATCGAGGTCTCGCTGCCGCACACCGAATACGCCGTGGCCGTGTACTACCTTGTCGCGACCGCCGAGGCGTCCTCCAACCTCGCCCGGTACGATGGCGTGCACTACGGCCACCGCACGCGCGCCAAAGTCGGCCTCGTGGAACTCTACTGCCGCTCGCGCGCCGAGGGTTTCGGCGCCGAAGTCAAGCGCCGCATCATGCTCGGCACCTACGCCCTCTCCAGCGGCTATTACGATGCCTACTACCTGAAGGCGCAGAAAGTCCGTTCGCTCATGCGGGCCGATTTCGTCGCCGCCTTCAAGAAGGTGGACGCGATCGTCTGTCCCACGTCGCCGACCGCCGCCTTCAAGATCGGCGAAAGGGCCGCCGACCCGCTCTCCATGTACCTCTCGGACATCTTCACGATCCCCGCCAATCTCGCGACCGTGCCGGGGATCTCGATCCCCTGCGGCTTCACGCCGGCGCGCTTACCGGTGGGCCTGCAGTTGATGGGCAAGGAGTTTGATGAGGTGGGGTTGTTGCGCATCGCTCTGGCGTACCAGGCGCACACGCAGCACCACCTGGCCAGTCCCCCGCTGGCCTGAGCGTCGCTTGTGGCCTCCGGTACACGAGCTGCGCCGACAAACCGACCGGAACGTGGAACCAGGAACCCGGCGCTGCCGATGCCTTCTTCGCCTCACGAATCCGCGGCCTGCACCTGTGGCCAGGTCGTCTTCGATGTCTCCGGCCGCAAGGTCGGCGCGATTCTCTCCTGTCCCTGGTGCAAAAAGGAATACCGCTATCTCGGCGGCGAAGTCATCCGCGTCCTCGAACCGGGCGAGAAAGAAGCCGAAGCGGAGGAGCGCAGGAAAGAGCGAGAGGCGCGCAGAGAGAAGGCCAGCGCGAAGGAGCAGGAGCCGGCAAAGGAGAAGGAGCCGGAGCAGAAGACCAAGGAGACGCACGAGGCGAAGCAAGAGGAAGACGAAGCCGAAGACGACAAGGAACCCGAACTCGAAACGGAAGAAGACGAGGTTGACGATCCGGGCATGGCCCGGGTTGGCCTCGCGGTTGTCGCCGGCTCGGAGGAGGTCTTCCGTCACGAAGTCCCTGACAAGGCTGGCGCGGCGAGCGACGTCTCCTCGCGGATGAAAAAACACGCCGCCAAACGCAAGCGCAAGCGTCCCGCGGCTGAGGCCCCCACGGAAGGCAGGGCCTCGCCCTCCGGCAGCCCCCAAGGCAAGACCAACGAGATTCCCGGCGGCGCGTTCCGTATGATCGCCTTTATCGTGCTCTTCAACGCTGCCTTCCTGATAGTCCTGAACGTCGTCTTCAGGCTCCAGCCCGACGGCCGGCGGACCACGCCCTGGGGCTGGATGATCCCTGCGTGGAAGGTGCCCTGGCCGGAACTCATCACGCTCTTCCTCGGCCACCTGTGCGCGTTCGTGGCTTGGGCCTGGAACGTGTACGGCCTCCAGAAGCGCCTGAAAGCACAGGCCGAGGCTGACGCGGCCGCGGCCAAGGAGGAGAAGAAGACCGGCGAGAGCCAGCGCGCCAGATCCGCAAAGGAGAAGGACAAGGAGAAGGAAAAAGAAAAGGAGAAAGATAAAGATAAAGACGCCGCCAAGGCCGAGGATCGTCCCGCCAAGAAAACGACCGCCAAGGATAGGGAAAAAGAGGCTGCCCGCGACGATGAAGACGAAGCGGACGACGAAGAAGATGACGATGATGACAGTGACGGCGCTGATGCCGACAGCGACGATGGGAAGCCAGCCAGGAAACAGTCGAACAGCAAGGATGAATGACATGCCCACTCGGCACCCGTCACTCAAACGCCTATGAACGCATCCTCCGCTGATAGCTCCTCCCCCACCCCGCCCCGCGCGCGCCGAGCCGTTGTTGCCTGCGCCACGTTCAAGGGAACGCTCTCCTCCAGAGCGGCCGGCAAAGCCCTCGCGCGCGGCCTGCAACGTGCCGGGATCGCCGCGCACGTGGTCGCCCTGGCCGACGGCGGCGAAGGCCTCGTGGATGCGCTCGCCTCACAGGTGCCGGGCGCGTCGCGGCTGAGCGCGTCATGCCGCGGGCCGTTGGGCGAACCGCGCACGGCCGCCTACGCCATCTTGCCCTCTCCCGCTGGCCTGTCTTCCGGCACCCGTCACCCGCCGCTGGCCGTCATCGAAATGGCGGCGTCGAGTGGTCTCAGTCTGGTTCCCGAGGCGAAACGCGATCCGAAGATCACGACCACGCTCGGCGTCGGCGACCAGATTCTCGCGGCGCTGAACCACAACAACGGCGACGTGGAAATCCTCCTCGGCCTCGGCGGCAGCGCGACGAACGATGGCGGCGCCGGGATGGCGCAGGCCCTCGGCGCGCGCTTCCTCGATAAGGCCGGCAAGCCCCTGCCGCCCGGCGGCGGCGCCCTGCTGGACCTCGCGCGCATTGACATCTCGCGGCTCGATCCGCGCCTTACACGCGTTCCCGTCACGGTGGCCTGCGACGTGCGCAACCCGCTCACCGGCCCGGAAGGCGCCACCTTCGTCTTCGGCCCGCAGAAAGGCGGCTCTCCCGAAGACCTCAAACTCCTCGATTCCGCGCTCGCGCATTACGCTGCCGTAATCAAGAAGGACTTGGGAAAGGACGTGGCGAACGTCCCCGGAGCCGGCGCCGCCGGCGGCCTGGGCGCGGGCTGCCTCGCCTTCCTGAACGCCTCGCTCAAGCCCGGCATCGAACTGGTCCTCGACGCCCTCGACTTCGACCGCGCCATCGCCGGTGCAGCGCTTGTTATCACGGGCGAAGGCCGCCTTGACCGGCAGACTCTGATGGGCAAGGCCCCGGCCGGCGTGGCCGCGCGAGCCAGACGTCTGGGGGTGCCGTGCGTTGCCATCGGCGGCGGCGTGGAAAGAGGCGCCGAACAGGCCTTGCGCGGTGTCTTCGCCCGTCTCGAATCGCTCAGCGCCTTTGCCGGTTCCGCCGAAGCCGCCATGCGCGAACCCGCGCGCTGGCTGGAGGATCTCGCGAAGGCGCGAGCAGAGGAATGGCTGACGTTGTAGTGTGCGACGGGCAGTCTCGCCGTTGTCTGCGAGTACGTGGACCTGTAGCGCCGGCACCTTGCCGGCAGGAAGCCATGACCAACCTTCGCCGTCTCGCCACCGAACAGCCCAACCCGCGCACCGCCCGGCTCGACCGCCTCGCCATTCCTGAACTCCTCCGCGTCATCAACCGCGAGGACGCCACCGTTGCCGCTGCCGTCGCCAGGACCATCCCGCAGATTGCGCGTGCGGTCCGGAAGATCGTCCCGCGGCTCAAGCGCGGCGGCCGGCTCTTCTACATCGGCGCGGGCACCAGCGGCCGTCTGGGCTGCGTGGACGCCAGCGAAATGCCGCCGACCTACGGTGTCCCTCCGACGCTCGTGCAAGGCATCATCGCCGGCGGCCCGGACGCGCTCCTGCGCAGCAAGGAAGGCGCCGAAGACGACGGCGCGGCCGGCATTGCCGACATCGCTGCGCGCGGCGCCCCTGCGCGCACGTCGCCATCGTCGCCGACACCGGCCCCGAAGTTGTGGCAGGTTCAACCCGCATGAAGGCCGGCACCGCTCAGAAGATGATCCTGAACATGATCTCGACGGCCGCCATGGTCCGCCTCGGCCGCGTGAAGGGCAACCGCATGGTTGATCTGCAGATCAAGTGCGACAAGCTCCGTGAGCGCGCCCGCAACCTGGTCATGGAAGAGACGGGCGCGACGGCCGCCGCGGCGCTGAAGGCCCTCGACGGCTCCGGCGGCTCGGTGCGCGGGGCAATCGCGGCGTTGAGAGAGAGACGCAAGACAAAGAGGCGGTAGTCACGCCCGCGTCATCGCGCGCTTGGGCCGCTGCTCTCCAACGTGGCGATCTCGACGAACACACCGGGGATCATAAGTGCCGCACTGTAGCCCAAGCAGGGACGAACGCTGTCGGGCATCCCACCCTGGCCCCCGCCCGCCAGATATACCAGGGTCAGCAACAGGTATGCCGTCAGCCCTGCCGCGCCGACGGCCAGCAGCCAGCCGCACGCCAGGAATTTCGACCGCCGCCACGGCTCCTGGACCTGAAGCCGCTGGATAACTCCCAGTCCCCACGCCGAGCCGATGCCCAGGAGCAGAAACGTTCCGACGGCCGCCACCGCGCACAAGGCCCTGTGTTCGCGCCACTGGCTCGCGTACGCCTCGATGCAGTGCGTCAGCACGGCGGAGATCGCTCCGGCGGCGAGGACCGTCACCAGGATCTCGCTCAGCCGCATCTGCGATTCGCACAGCACGCTGATGCCGACGCGCGTGAGACCGGCCACTATGCCAAGCAGCGCCGCAATCGGGATAACGATGAAGCACAGGCTTATGAGGAAGAACACACTCAGCTTGCCGCCGACGAACGCCAGCGCAATGCTGGTGACGAACAGCAGCGCCGCGATCCGCAACGCGGACGAGGCGATCCGAGCTGCTTTTGCAGCCGCCGGTGTCACCCGCGCCGGATTCATGCCATCCGCCATGTGCCTGCCACCTCACGGGCCGGTCGGCCCTATCTGTTCGTTCGCCTTGGGCGTGGCGGTCTTGCCCGCCAGCTTCTTTCGGCACTTCAGCTCAGTCAACACACCGGGGATCACGAGGAATGAGCCTTGGAACAACAAGACGTACGCCATCTTCATTTCAGAGATCATGCTCTCATGCTCGATCAGCAGTATCAGTGTGAACAGGAGGAACACCGGCAGGCAGAATCCCCCCACCACCAACAGCCAGCCAAAGGCGAGATGCTTGATCCTCTGCCATGCGTCCTCTTCCCCGAGCCGCTTGCTGACGCTCCAACCCCACGCCGAACCAATGCCCATCAGAAGGAAGACGCCGAGGACAACCAGCGCGCAGATCACGGGCGCCCTCTCCGGCTCGAGCCGACTGCTCTGTTCTGCTCGGACGATCTGCGTCAGTACGCCGGCAATTGCGCCGCCGGCGAGCATCGTGGCTATTATCTCGCCGAGCCGCATCTGCGATTCGCAGAAGACGCTCGTCGCCACGCGCACCAGCCCCGCCACAATCCCGACGAGCGCGGCAACGGCTATCGTAATCGCACAGCAGATGCAGAGAAAACGGTTCAGCCTGGCGAACAGGATGAGCAGCGCGAGGGAAGTGAAGACGATGACCGCGGCGACATTCAGCACGATCCTCGCGTACCGCGCAACCCGTGACGCGGTGCCCGTGACCTGCGGTGCGTTCGCGCCATCCGCCATTCGCCCACCGCCCTTCCCCAATAGCCAGTGGCCAATAGCTCTACTGTAACCGTTTCATGTCGCAGCCAAGGCGACGAGAGGGAGGGTAACCTCGAGTGTGCTGGTGCCAAGCGTAGATGCGATCCTCTTCGGT
>JAPLOD010000772.1 GCA_026692735.1 Planctomycetota bacterium
TCAGCAGCACGAAGAGCGGCACCAGATTGGCGATCGTGGGCATCATCAACAGCAGGACCAGCAGCGCCCAGAGGACGCTGGAGCCGGGCATCCTGTAGCGCGCGAAAAAGTACGCCCCGGCCAGCGCGCCGAGGACGCCGAGGGCGGTGGCGGAGATGGACACCACCAGCGTGTTGGCAAGCGAATCCCTGACGATCTGCCAGGCGCTGTCGAACCGCGTGGGGCTTGCCGGGTCGTTGGGGTCCATGCGCGCGCCGTCGAGCCAGTTCTCGCGGAAATGAAACGGCGGCGTGATCCCAAGGGGCTTGGAATAGAACTGCGCGTTCGTCTTGAGGCTGATGCTGAACATCATGAAGAACGGGAAGAGCGCGAACAGCAGGACGCCGAGGACCACCCCGTGCTTGGCCAAACGCAGCGTCCGCGGCCAGAGACGGTCTTCGGGCCGCTCGTGGCGGGCTTCTGCTTCATTCATCATGTCTGCCATGCGTCACCTGTCACTCGTCACTCGCCAGGCTTCACCAGCCACTCGTTGATCTTGGTCATGATGACGATGATGCTGAACATGACCAGCCCTATCGCACAGGCGTACCCCATCATCTGCGACATGAACGCCTCGCGGAACATGAACAGCGCCGGCACCTGCACCACGCCCCCCGGGCCGCCGTGGATGCCGGCCATGAGCATCACCATGCCCGCATCGTTGATGGAACCCATGATCACCAGGATCGTCATCATCCGCACCTGTCTCGTGATGAGAGGGAGTTCGATGTGGCGGAACTTGTGGTACCAGTCGGCGCCGTCCACTTCGGCCGCCTCGTAGATCTCGCGCCCGATCTGCTGCAGGGTGGCGAGGTACACCAGGACGCTGAACGAAGCCACCCAGGGGAAGCCCCACAGGATGAGCGCGATCATGCACAGTTTGGGCGAGCCGAGCCACGCCGGGTTCTCGCCTTGGGGGAAGAGCGGCGCCAGCCAGCCGAAGACGCCGTGCGTGTAGCCCACGATAAGACTCACGCCGAACGCGCCGATCAGGGCGCCAAGGGCCAGGATGCATCCTCTGTCCAGAGTGGGGAGTTGGCGGACCGAAGCGGGCGTCTTCCCCGCGCGCCAGAGGACGACAAGGCCGCCGGCCGCGGCGCCCGCGATCCCGCCCACGATCTCGCCGGTCATGCCGCCGGCGCAGTTGCCGATGACGCGCCCGTGGAGCACGCACAGACCGGCCGCATAGCCGAGGAGGGCCGTGACGCCGTAGTCCTTGTCGCTGAAGACCCAGCACAGAAGGAAGAGCGCCGCAGCCCCGATGGCGGCGCCGATGAGGTAGCTCGCCGGGCCGGTGGGCGCGGCGGGATCCGCAGCGAGAAACTCAGCGGTCCTCTGCGACGTGCTGCTCACGAAGAAGAGCGCCTTCAAGAAACCGGTATCGCGCAGGACGACATTGATGACGCCCTGCGTAGGTTCGTAGAAGGCCTTCCACAGGAGCACGAGCACGGTGAAGGGCACGACCATGGGGACGACGAAGAGCGCGCGGTAGATGAACTGCAGGCGTTCGCTGTGCACGCGGTGGAGGCAGACGGCCGTGATGATCGCCGGCAGCATCTTCAGGATGTTGGCGGCGCCAAGGATCAGCGCGTTGGAGAAGGACTCCCAGAACGCGGGCGGGGTGTTGGTGAACAGCTCGATGAAGTTGCGCAGGCCGTAAAAGCGTTCGACGTCGCCGCCGTTCCAGTAGTAGACGCTGTGATAGACGCCGTTGACCACGGGGTAATACATGAAGAGGCCGACGAACGCTGCGCACGGGAGGATGAAGGCGTAGAGCGGCCAATGATACCGCGAACGCCGCAGGGAAAGCTTCTCGCCTCTCATTTCGGCAGCAATCCTTGTTCCCGTGCGTCCCGCAGTTGGGCCTGCCAGCGTGCGATGCGGCGCGGTGAGTCGAGCGGCTCCCCCAGGTACCCCAGGTACCGCCTGCGGTAATAGTCGCCCTGTTCCGTGCCCGCGTAGAGGATCATCTTGGCGCGCATCAGGGCCGCCGTGGATTCCTTCGAGCGCAGGGCGTCGCGCTCGACCTCATCCCGCTGTTCAAAGTCCTGTACCGCGGCCTTGGGCCACTCGTCGGTCATCCGCCTGGCCCAGTCCTTCACGCTGAACGGCTTGCCCTTCTCGTCTTCGCCCAGGAACAGCAAGGGGTTGACCTGGTCCATGACCGTCTGCGAGCGGCCGCCCATGGAGAGGTTCCACCCCGGCGAGACGCCGTCGTAGTTGGGGGCGAAGGCCGCGAGGAACTCGCTCGGCTTCGCGCCCTTGACGGCCGGTATCCACCCGATGACCTTGTTGAATTCCTCGTTGGCCTTCTGCGCTGACAGGAAGCGCAGAAAGTCGAGGGCCAGCTCCTGGTGCTTGCTGGTCTTCGTCAGCCCGAAGGAGAAACCCATGCCGGGCTTCTCGTAGTTGCGGCCGAAGGCGATATCGCCCCATTCCGGGTCGCTGGGCACGGGCATGGGGAACTGCGCGATCTCCACGGGGAACGGCGGGACGGCGCCTGCCGCCTGCTCTTTCAAGGTCATGCCGTCCCATGAGCCCGTGCAGATGAAGACGGAACGCCACTGGATGAAGAGCATGACGGCATCGTCGCGGTTGAGGCCGTTCCAGCCCTTCTGGTAACGCCTGCACAGTTCGTGCGACAGGCCCATGACCTTGAGCAGCCGCGGGTCATCGAACTTGAAGCTGCCGCGCAGGTACGCGAAGAGCGTCTCGTCGTTGGCTGCATAGGCGTCGCGGTTCTCGTCCACGACATCCATGAGTACGACGGTCAGCGGGTTGATCATCTGCCCGAACATCACGTTCAACTGGTAGGCGCTCCCCGCGATCGGATAGTACGGCGCCCCCTGCTTGTTCTTCAGTTCCGCGATCTTATCACAGAGTTCGAGGAACTTCCGGAGGTCGTCCGGCGGGACCTCGATGGCCGCCGGCCATTTGCCCTCCTGCGCCAGCCTGCCGGTCAGTTCTTTGAGCAGGATTGGGTTGTAGAAGAGCCGCTGGCTGAACGTTGACAGGCCGATGTCGTAGTATTCCTGCAGTTCCCAGATGCCCTGGCCCATCGAGTCAATGTAGGTTTCCTTCCAGGGCACGTCTTTCCCCGGGGCCATCTTCCCCTGGACCTCGAAGAAGCAGCCCTCGTTGTACGGGTTGGGCTTCATGATCTCCTGTGTGACCGGGACGAAGTAGCGCGCGCGGTAGTTCACCCATATGGACCAGGGCAGGCCCAGACCCATCTCGATCAGGTCGGGCGCCGTGCCGCCCATGAGCTGCGTCGTCACCCACTGGCCGTAGCCCTTCTCGGTGATCGGGAGCTGCTTGAACTCCATCTCGGGCAAGTTCTTGGCGCGGCGCATCTCGTTGTACTTCACCGCCCCCCACTCGAAGCCGGTGCGCACGCCGGGTTCGAGCTGCCAGTGCGCGAGCGTCAGTACCTCCTTCGTGCCCGCGCCTGTGGCCTTCTTGCCGCGGGCCATCACGTGGAACAGCGAGATGACGAAGGTGCCCACGAGCAGCACCACCGCCGCGCGGTTGCCGAACCCCTCCCACGGCGAGGTGGTGGCGCCGGCGCCCAGGCGCCGTTCGGTCTCGCGGCGCCGGCTGAGGCGCGCGCTGAACCTCTTGAACATGCGGGTGACGCTGTTGCCGCGTTCGGAGGCGCTCATCGCGTTGCAGCCTCCGTTTCCGAGCCGCGCGCGCCGGCCGGCGGCAACCGAGCCGCGCGCGTCAGCAAGCGGTCCACGTTTGCTCCCTCACGGTCGCGGCTCGGCCCAAGTGCGCCGGCCTTGGCGCCGCCTTCGAGGCGTTTGAGCGCCCGCTTGCATAGGAAGACGCGGAAATCGGTGGGGTACATCAGGAGCATGAGCTTGTAGTACTTCTTCGCGATCTCCGGCTCACTGGCTCTCGAATCCGCGATGCCGGCGATGCGGTAGTACCACCAGGAATGGTCGGCGAGCGGGTCCGTGTTGCTGTCGTCCGACTTAATCATCGCCTGCAACTGCTCCTTGGGCAGGCCCAGCATCTCATAGCCGTTCGCTATCTGGGAGTACGCCGCGCCGATGTAGGTGCTCTCAGGGTGCTCGGCCAACCACTTCCTGAGGTACTCGATGCCCTGCTTCACCTTGTCCGGGGTGAGCAGCTCGATCATGGTCTCGCCGTAGAAGACCGCGGCTTCCTGCGCCGCCGGCGTCTTAGGGAACTCGTCCATGACGCGTTGATAACGCTTGCGTGCCTCGGCCAACTCCTCGTCCTGGGGCAGATTCGCGACCGCCTTCTCCGTGCCGCCCGCTGCGGTGGCCTTCGTCCTGGCCCAGCTTGCCAGCTTTATGCCGCCGATCAGAGCCGCCACCATCACGACCATGCCGGCCAGCCGGTACTTGTCCTTCAAGAAGTAAGCGGCGCCGACACCCAGGGCTACGGCCACGAGGACAATCACCACGAAAAGGTACTCGCCGGTGGTGGACTGAGCCACGCTGCCGGGGCGGTCCACGTCGTAGAGTTTCATGTGGCCGATGCGCGCCACGGCGAGAGCGCTCCATCCGCCGATCTCGCCGCCCTTGTCCTGCACGGCGAGGCCCTCGTAGACGCCTTGGGCGTCGTCCAGTTTCGGGGTGGGCTTGCGGTGGTGATACGCATTGGCGAGACCGAAGCGGGCCAGAAGGTACTCGCGCGAGCCGGGTTGCGCCTTCGCCGCCGCGCTGGTGAACGCCGCCTCCGACCGATCGAACTCCGAAACCGCGAAGAACGTCCAGCCGGCCTCTATGGCTTCCTTGACGTTCGCCGGGATGGCTTCGTCCTCGCCGCAGCCGGGCAGAAACAGGCACAGCGCCGCGAGCACGCCGCCAATACACAGCGCGATACGGGATGGGAACCGCGTTTCGTGTCGCGAAGTGGACGCTGACATGCCGACCTCAGCACCGCCTGCCGTTTGTAAGAAAGCCACGGCATTCTCCATAGTTCGCCCTGCCACGCCAGCACGCAACTGAAGATTCAGGATATTTCCAGCACGAGTCCGTCGTAGGCCACGCGGATATGCGGCGGCAGCCGGGCTTCGAGCGCGCGATGGTCCACTTCGTGGGCGATGTGCGCGAACCACGCGCGCTGCGGAGCGATGCGCGCGACGGCTTCGAGTGCCTCGCTCAGGCTCATGTGCGTGGGGTGGGGCGTCTCGCGGAGCATATCCAGCACCAGCGTGTGCGTGCCCTTGAGGCGCGCGTAGCTCTCCGGCGGGATGCGCTTCACATCCAGGCAGTACGCCAGCGCGGCGCTGCCGTCGCACGTGATGCGAAACCCCGTGTTCTGGATGACCTCGTGGTCCAGCGCCAGCGGCTCTATGCGCAAGCAGCCGACCTCGATCGGCTGGCCGTGGGCAATGGGCCGCGGTCGCAGGCACGGCAGACCCCAGCGCACGTAGTCCACATCCGAGAAGACGTACCAGAAGCTCTGCCGGAGCGTCGCCAGCGTGCCCGGCGTGGCCCAGCAGTCCAGCGGCGCGTTCTGCAGCGCGTTGTACCGGCGCACGTCGTCAATGCCCACCACATGATCGGCGTGGTGGTGGCTGATCAGCACGGCATCCAGGTGCCGCACGCCGGCGCGGAGCATCTGCTGCCGGAAATCCGCCGAGGTGTCAATGACCACCGTGGTGGCCACGTTGCCCGCGGCGTCGTAGCCGCGTACGAGCGCGGACGAACGGAGCCGCTTGTTCAGAGGGTCGGTAGAGGTGCAGACGGGACAATCGCAGCCGATGCACGGCACGCCCACCGACGTGCCGCTGCCGAGGAATTCGAGGCTTAGTTTCACCACGCGCCCATCCGTACCGCCGGCGTCCCGCCGTTTGTAGCGCCGGCGTCTCGCCGGCTGTAGCGGGGGCGTCCCGCCCCGGCACCCGTAGCGCCTTTCGCTCGCACCGTGAATAGCCCGGGCTGGTCAGCGCCCTGCGGGTTACTTGTGGCCCTTGCGCTCGTGCTGCTGAAGTGCGCCGATGGCCTTCGCGGGCCAGTCCTCTCCGGGCGGGAGCGGCAGCACCAGGAACTCGCGGCCGCCTTCAACCTCCTCGCTGGCGACTTTCAGACCGTAGGCCGACTCGACCTCCAGCACGCCCTTCCGGCGCAGCACCAGCGCCCTGGGTTCGGCGACCGCGCCCGTTTCGGCGGCGAGCTCCTTCTGTGTCCGCACCGGCCGTTCGAGGTAGAAAGCCAGCAGCGCATCGGGTATCCCGACGCTGTAGACGCGCACATCCGGGCCCACGCCCTTCAGCCGCTCACGCAGGCTGGCCGCCTCGTTGTGGATTGCCAGGCCCTGCTGTTGCCGCCCGGCCGCACACCAGGACCAGCCCGTCAGCGCGCAATAGGCGAGCACCGCGATGGCGATTGCGGCGATCAGCGGTTTCCCTTCGACGAACTGCCGCGCAGAGAAGAAATGAACCAGGAAGACGGCCAGCGCCACCGGTGCTGTTATGGCCCAGCCCGTCGGCCCGCAGAGCATCGCCACGGCCGCCGTGGATGTCTCGGTCGCCGCCAAGCAGTGCGACGCCCACAGTGGAAGCGTGGCGACGACCACGGACGCCAGCAGTCCCAGCGCCAGTTGCGACCAGGCCAGGTCCTCCTCGGCCATGCCGCCGGGGAACTTGAACTGGCTGACGATGTAGCCGGAGGCCAGTGCCAGAGCTGGCAGCAGCGGGAGCAGGTAATGCTCCTGCTGCCTGGGCGCCGCGTAGAATGCCGCAAAGCCGAGGCAGAATGCGAGCAGGAAGAACCGCAACTGCTCGCGAGCCAGCACGGCTACGCCGCTGGCCTCTTCCGTCTTGCGCCCGCGACACCGCGTCACGAACAGCGGCCAGGCTATCACCAGCAGGACCGTCCACGGCAGGAGCCCGCCCGCGAGACGGTAGAAGTAGAACCACCAGCGGTCGCTCTGCACGTGTCCGGTGCTGGCGAAACCTTGCTGTACCTCCCCGGTCATTGCCTGCCAGGCGCCGGGACTGCGCTGTTCGACCATCACGAACCAGGGGACCGCAACGCCCGCGGCGATGACGAGCGCGGCCACGAACAAGAGCACCTTCCGCCCGCTGAAGCTGCGTCGGATCAGGACCTCCACCAGCACTGGCGCGGCCAGCAGCACTAACGGGATGTGCCCT
>JAPLOD010000773.1 GCA_026692735.1 Planctomycetota bacterium
CATCCGGAAAGCGCAGCATGGCTGCGGCGATCTCGGCCAAGGCCGCTTTGACGTCCGTCGGGGCGTTCAGGCTGAGCGTATGCGCAAACGCCAGGTTGACGCCCGCCGTTACGTTACGTGGGTCCATCGCCGCCGCCCGCCGGAATGCCTCCAGCGCCTGCTCCCGCTGACCGCGCAACAGATAGCCGCAGCCCAGCGTGTTCTGCGCTTCAGCCGATGACACCTCCAGTTGGGCCGCGCGCTCCAGGTACTCGATCCGCTCATGAACCAGCCGGTTCTCTATGCGCGCCAGCTCCAGGTTGACAATCGCCTCCGGCGACGGCCCGCGCGTGGGGTCGGCCGCCTTCTCCAGAGCGATGGCGTGTTCGTACGCCGCTATGCCGTCGCGCATGCGGCCCATGTCGCAGAGCACGTTGCCGAGGTTGTTGTGCAGGGTCGCTCTGTGCGGAGCCAGCTCGATGGCGCGGCGGTAGTGGCGCTCGGCCTCCTGCAGATCGCCGCGCCGGTAGAACAGCGCGGCGGCCCGCCCCAACAGCGTCGGGTCGTCCGGGCTCCGGGCCAGCTCCGAGCGGAGTTCCGCGATCGCACGATCCAGTGGATGGATGTCGGCGTGGCGCGTGGACACGACTGTCGTCTTGTTCCGCGCCGCCTTCGCTGTCCCTGGAATCGCCGCCAGTCGCTTGGTCTTCGCTTGTTTCCCGGTGCTGACATTGCGCACGGATGGCTCCCCCTGGCCCTGTCTTCTCGTCACTGTCCGGCCGCGCCGCCTGCCTGCCACGTTATCGGACAGCGGCCTGGACGACCTTCCTCGCGACGTGTGCTTAATCCCTTCGGCTTGACTGCGGGAGGTACTTGAAGTGTTTTTCGCGCGGGAACGTGCCATGTTGACTTTCGACTGGACGGGCGACACACCCGCCTTTGACCTAATATACACCATTCGTAGCGGTGCCGCGTTTTGCGTGGCCACTATGGTATAATCTGGCTCAATCCGGCTGATCCCCGGAACACCTCGCACCGGCGCGGACAGCCTGTCCTTATATTGCGTGCGCGGCGGCAGCCAGTACCATTCCAGAGACGGCCCCTCCGCGGAAAGGAGCGCTCTCCTATGGCTCGCCCCATCTCCCTTCTCATGTTGGTCTTGGCGCTCGGGCCGGCCGTGGCCGGCGAAGTGCCGCGCTTGGGCGAGCAGGATCTGAAGCTGGCTCACGTCCAGGCGGAGGAAGGCGACCTGCATGCCGCGGTTCTCTTGTGGTTCAGGATTCTCCGGCAGGCGGACACCAAGGAGTTGCGCGACGAGGCCCGCGAGCAACTCGAACACACGGGCCTGTCCGGCCAGGACATATTCCAGCTCGATCCCGCCGCGCTCAAGCCGGCGGACTGGGAGAAACTCCTGACCCGCTTGACCGCCGCCGCGGCGCAGCAGCAGCGGCAGGAACTCGACTTCGACTACGCCCAGGGCCTTTTGCGCGCAGCGGTGGCGCTCTGCGTTGATCCCGCCGGAAAGGTCAAGGTGGAAATCCAGTCCAAGGATCTGGCGCGGGCGCTCGACCTGATGGTGCAGCTCGCGCTGTCGGAGACGGACGGAGAGCAGGTCCGCAAAGCGCAGTCGGAACTGGAGCATCTCGGGATCGTTGGCCCCCAGGTTGCCGCCCTGCGCAAGACAATGACTGACGGCAAGCTGCCCGTGGAAGTCCAGAACGAACTGGTCTGCGGTGTCTGCCTGCAGCGGCTTCATAGATATCAAGAGTGGCTGCAGGAACGCGAGGAGCACGACGACAGCCCTGCGCGCAAGCAGGTCGCGAAGAAGCTCGGTGCGAACGTCTACAAGTTCCTTGCCACCAACCTCGCGCAGACCGCGGCATTCAAGCGCTCTTCGGAGATATTGGATTTCTGGCGCGACCTCGCCAATCCCGCCGAAGACAAAGCATTCTGATGAAAAAAGGGGCCGCCCTTCGCAGCCCCCCCCGCTCTTCAGTCTGTAGCCTGCGGCCTGTGGCCTACTCCAGCGCCTTGATGCCCGGAAGGACCTTGCCTTCGAGGAACTCCAGGCTCGCGCCGCCGCCGGTCGAAACGTGCGTGATCTTGTCTGCCACCTTGGCCTTCTTCACTGCGCTCACGGATTCCCCGCCGCCGACGATTGACGTCGCGCTCGGGTTCGCCGCAATCGCCTTCGCGATGGCGAACGTGCCGGCGTTGAACGGCTCCATCTCGAACACGCCCAGCGGACCGTTCCAGACGACCATCTTCGCCTTGGCGATCTCCTTGCTGTATGCCTCTACCGTCTTCGGCCCGATGTCGAGTCCCTTCATGGTGGCCGGAATCTGGTCCCACGCCACCACCTGGTGTGGCGCATTCGCTTCCATCTTCTCCGCTACAACGTGATCCAGCGGCAGCAGGAACTGCTTCTTCAGTTGCGCCGCCTTCGCCAGAATGTCCTTCGCCGTCTTCACGTGGTCCGGCTCCACCAGCGACGTGCCCGCCGGCTTGCCCTGCGCCAGCAGGAATGTGTAGGCCATCGCGCCGCCGATCAGCATCGTGTCGGCAACCTCCATCATCCTGCTGATGACCTTGATCTTGTCCGACACCTTCGCGCCGCCCAGCACGACGATGTACGGATGGTCCGGGTTGGAGAGCGCCTTGCCCAGGTAGTCAATCTCCTTCCTCAGCAGGAAACCCGGCGCCCGGTCCTTGAATCTCGCGGCCACGCCATGCACCGACGCATGCGCCCGGTGCACGCACCCAAACGCGTCGTCCACGTACACGTCGCCCAGTCTGGCCAGTTGCGCCACGAACTCCGGTGCGTCCTCCTCCTCGCCCGCGTGATAGCGCAGGTTTTCCAGGAGCAGCACGTCGCCGTTCTTCAGCGCCGCCACCGCCTTCTCCGCCACCGGGCCCACACAGTCCTCGGCGAACGCAACGGCCGTGCCAAGATGCTTGGCCAGGCGTTCAGCGACAGGCTTCAACGACAGCTTCGGGTCGCGTCCTTCCGGCCGGCCGAAGTGGCTGCAGAGCACCACGCGCGCACCCTTGCCTGTAAGGTGCTTGATGGTCGGGATCGCCGCCACCACACGCGTATCGTCTTTGATCTCGCCGGTCTTCTTGTCCGTGCTGACGTTGAAGTCCACTCGACACAGCACTCGTTTGCCGGCCACATCCAGGTCTTCCAGCCGTCTGATCGCCATGGCTTGCCGCCCCTCCTTGATTCAGATGTGGCACGGGCGTCCCGCGCCCGTGTTCGATGCACCTATGGTTGTTCCCAGCGCGAGATAGAGTATCGTGCCGTGGACGGGTATCAACAGCAGGGAACAGGGCCATGGCAGAGATGCAGACCGGCAACCCCGTCTTCGATTACCGCGCCGCCTTCCGCGCGACGGCGGATAGGCTCCAGCGCATCATGCTGTTCGGCGGCCTGGCGCTCTTCGCGATAGGCGGCGGCGTTTCTCTGTGCAGCGCCGCCAACGAGGCCCTGCGGTTGGCCGCCTGCCTCGCCGGCCTCACCGGGATCCTGCTCTGTCTGCTTGGTGTGGCCTGGGGTTTCTACTGGAGAAGAAGGCTGCGGGCTGAGTTCCGGAAACTCTATGGCCCGCCATCCTGATTCCCTCTCCCCGCGGCTGTAGGGCTGGTTGCCAACCCGCCCTACGTGGTGCGTTTCCTCTCCCCGCGGCGGCGCTTGGCTTCCTCTTGGCTTCCGTCTGGCGAAACCGCGTCGTCCGGCAGCATCGCTGCGAGTCGTCTGTCCATCTGCCGTTGCTCGTCCGCCAGCAGCACATGCGCCTCCGTCACGCGTTCCTCGAGCGTGTCGCAGCGACTCTCCAGCGCCGTCACTCGTTGACTCACCGCGGCGGTCTCATTCCTGGCCAGCCCCTTCATCCGCAAGACCTCGCGGCGGTGATACAGCCACACGGGCAACCCGACCACAACAAAGAAGAAAAGCACTATGGCGCCGAGGATCACCAGGAGTACCAGCCACGTGCCGTCCAAGCCGGCCATATGCGTTGCTTTCCGGAAACGGCCGACCCGCCGCCGTCCCCATCATACCCCGGACTGCGCACCCTACACCTTCGCACGTTTCACGAGTTTGTCCAGCAGGGCCAGCGCCTCCACGGGCGTCAGGGCGTTGGGGTCAACCGCGCGCAGTTCGTCCAACAGCACCTTGATCGCCGGATCGAGGACCTCCGGGTCCGGCTCGAACAGCTCCATCTGGCCGTCCGTTGCAGTGGGCTTCAATCGCCGCTTGCCACCCCTGCGGGCCCCCGCTTTCAGCCCTCCCGACGCGCCGACTTGCGCGCCGCCGTCAGTCAACTGGTCCACGCGATGCTCCGCCTCTTCCTCCAGCTCCTGCAGGATCGCGCGGGCGCGTTCCAGGACCGGCGCGGGCACGCCCGCCAGCCGCGCGACATGAATGCCGAAGCTCCGCTCGCTTGATCCCGGGACAATACGATGCAGGAATGTGATTTCGCCCTGCCACTCCTTCACCAAGGCCGCGGCGTTCTTCACCCGCGGCAACTCGTCCTCCAGCGCGCACAACTCGTGGTAGTGCGTCGCAAAGAGCGTGCGCGGCCGCGCGGGGCCCTGGTGCAGATACTCCACCAGCGACCACGCCAGGCTGACGCCATCGTAGGTGCTGGTGCCGCGGCCGACCTCATCCAGGACCAGCAGTGAGCGGTTCGAGCAGGCCGCCAGGATCTCAGCCACCTCGGTCATCTCAACCATGAACGTGCTGCGCCCGCCGGACACGTCGTCCGCCGCGCCGACACGCGTGAAGATCCGGTCCACAAGCCCGATCTCGGCCTTCTCCGCCGGGACGAACGCCCCCATCTGCGCCAGGATCACGCACAGCGCGCTGGCGCGGATGTACGTTGACTTGCCCGCCATGTTCGGCCCTGTCAGCAGCAGGATCTGCGGCGCCGAGCCGTTGCCCGCCCCGCCGCGTCCCGTGACGCTGACGGGGGCTTCGAGCGCCACGTCGTTCGGGACCAGCGCCCCTTTGTCGCAGGTCAGTTCGAGCACCGGATGGCGCATCTGCTCCAGAAGCAGCTTGCCCGAGGCCGACATCTGCGGCCTGACATGCCCCCGTTTGTGCGCGACTTCCGCCAGCGAGCACAACGCATCCAGTTCGGCCAGCGCCCGGCCCGTGGCGTGCAATCGGGCGGCGGATTCGGTTACCGTATCACGCAGCTTGATGAACAGCTTCTGCTCCAGCGCACAGATCTTCTCCTCGGCGCCAAGGACTTCCGCCTCGTGCTCTTTCAGCTCCGGCGTCGCGTATCTCTCGGCGTTGGTCAGCGTCTGGCGCCTCTCGTAGTTCTTGGGGACCAGATGCCGGTTGGCATGGGTAATCTCGATGTAGTAGCCGAAGACGCGGTTGTAGCCGACCTTCAGCGTGCTGATGCCCGTGCGCGCTGCCTCCGCGGCCTGAAAGCTCGCAATCCACCCCTTGCCGCCGCTGGCGATTCCCCGCAGCCTGTCCAACTCGGCATCCACGCCGTCCTTGATCAGTCCGCCTTCATTCAGAACGTTCGCACAGTCGTCTCTCAACTGCGCGGCAATCAACTGCGCTATCCCGTCCAGCCCTGTCAGGCTGGCGCGTATCGCGGCCAGCGGCCCGGCCCCGCCGGCCGGCTCCTGTCCCTCGTTCGGAGGCGCCGCCCCCAGGCCCGCGAGTATTCCCGTCCCCCCGTCCAGCAGCCTGTGAAGCTCAGGCAGAAGCAGCAACGTATCCTTGAGCGCCACGAGGTCGCGCGGCGAACCTCTGCCCGAGAACAGGCGCGCGGCGATACGTTCCAGGTCGGCCAGGCCTTTCAGCAGGGCGCGCACAGTGCCGCGCAGCTCGGCATCCTCCACGAGCTGCGCCACGGCATCGTGTCGCGCCCGCAGCGGCTCCAGCTCGCGCAGCGGCCGGATAAGCCACTCGCGCAGCACGCGCCCCCCTGCGCCGCTGCACGTCCGGTCAATGGCCCACAGCAGTGAGCCCTCGAAGCTGCGGTTCCGCAGCGTCTCCACCAGCTCAAGGCTCCGGATGCTGCAGTCCCCCAGCGTCAGGTATTTCTCGGGGTCGAACGGCACTGGCGGAGAGAGCAGCACCTTGCCGCCGGCGAACGTCTCGGCGATATAGCCCGTCAGCGCGCCTGCCGCCGCCATGGCCAGTGGCAGGTCTCTGGCAAGCGCCTTCAACTGCGCGGCTTTCTCTTTATCGCGGCCGTTCTGACTGAAGTGCGCGATGACGCGGGCGTGAGCTTCTCGCGCGGCGAAGCCCGCGGCCTTCAGCCGCGAAAGCGCAACGCCGTCGGCCATCCCATCCGGCAGCAGGGACGGCGCCTTCTGCCCCTGCGGCAACGGCGGGTCCTCCGGCACAAGGCACTCACTGGGCGCCAGGCGCGCAAACTCCGAACGCAGCGCCGCCTCGTCGTCCAGTTCCTGGACGTACATGCTCCCCGCCGCCAGGTCCGCCACCGCGACGCCAAACCGCCGCGCCCCCCTCGCCCCCGTGGGGAGAGGGGACGGGGGTGAGGGGGCCGCCGCATCCGACGGCAGGATAGCCAGCAACCGGTTGGCCTTGCGCGCGTCCAGCAGGTTGTCTTCGAGCACCGTACCGGGCGTGACGACTCGCGTGATGTCCCGCCGTACCAGCCCCTTGGCCTGCGCCGCGTCCTCCGTCTGATCGCATACCGCCACGGAGAAGCCCTGGCGCAGCAGGCGAGCCACGTACTGTTCGGCCGTGTGGTAGGGCACGCCCGCCATCGGTATGGCGTCCGCGCCCTTCTGCCGCGACGTCAGAGTCAGCCCCAGGACCCGCGCCGCCGTCTTGGCGTCTTCGTAGAAAAGCTCGTAGAAATCGCCGATGCGGAACAGGAGCAGGTGCCGCGGGTAGCGCGCCTTTGCAGCCTGGTACTGCTTCATGATGGGCGTATCGGATGGCGAAGGCGCCGCTTTCGGATCGGCTGTCTGTCCTGCCGCTGCGCCGCGCGGCTTGTCACTGCCTGTTCCGCTCATTGCGGCAAGCAGTCTCAAGTTTCCTCTCAGGACTTTCAAGTCCACAATAGGCGTGCGCTTTCGAGCCCTTCCTCAGCCGGGAGCCTGCAACCCTGCAACCTGTGGTGCCTGCACTCCCTGCAACCCGCTCTCCGGGTGTGTTTCATCACAGTTAGTGTTTTCAAGCCGGAATAGCAAGGATTGGGACGGGCGGAGGCCAGCGGCGTTGCCAACGCCCATCTTGCGAGAGGATGGCGGCTTTGACCTGGTGGCCGGCGTTGGCGATGCGGCGCG
>JAPLOD010000774.1 GCA_026692735.1 Planctomycetota bacterium
GGCCCAGACGCGCCCGCCAGCCAGTACCTGGCCAGCGAGAGCCTGAAGCCGGCGTCGCTGCCGTGGGCTTCCGCAGCCCGCAAGGCAGGGCCAACCAGCGCAGGATACCAGAGCCTGTGCCTGGTGCATAAGGACTCGCCCCTGAAGAGCCTGGCCGATCTGCGCGCGGCGGCGGGAAAGGGGCAGGTGCAGTTCCTGCTGGTGGACCCGCTGTCCATATCCGGCGCGATTGTTCCGCTGCTGGCGCTGAAGAGCGAGCGGGTTCCCGTTGAAGCCGGCAGCGTGGAGTACAGCTATTCGCACGCGCGTTCGCTGGAACTGCTGAGGAAAGGACCCGCGGTGGCGCTGCCGGACGGCACGCGGCGCGAGCGGGTGGCGCTGGTGTTCGACGGCGCCAGTTCCAGCGAGATACCGGACCCGGCGATGTACTTCAGGGCGGTCGAGGTGCCGGCGCTGGCGGCGTTCGCGATTCCGCAAGACGTCTGGGTGGCGCGGGCGGGCTTCGAGCATGCGGGGGAACTGAAGCAGTGGCTGCTGCAGCACCGTGACAGGTTCGGGGCGGCGGCGTTCGCGGACCGGAAGAAGGAACTGGCCGAACGGTACAGGCCGGTGGAGGAATGGATGGCGGCGCAGGGCCATGATTCGGACGCGCCTCTGCCGCTTGACCAGGTCGTGTCGCTGCTGCGGCATTACGCGCGTTTGCAGGGCAAGCCGCCGCGGCTGGCGCTGGTGTTGTCCGGCGGCGGCGCGAAGTGCGCGTACCAGGTCGGCGCCGTGGTCGCGATGGAGCAGCGGCTGGCGCAACTGCGCGCGCAGAACCCCGGCGAGGAGTGGCTCGATTTCAAGGTCGTGGTCGGGACATCCGGCGGGGCGCTCAACGCCCTGCCCGTGGCGATGCGGCTGGAGCGCACGCCGCAGGGGCAGGAGAAGTTCGCCGCGGTGTGGAAGGACCTCGACCTGCGCGACATGGTGCGGCCGTCGGGGAAGGTGTGCAGCAGCATCGGCGTGTGGCTGGCGTGCGTCTACGTGGCGCTGTGGCTGCTGATCCGGCATTTCCTGGCGGGCTGGAAGGCGCAGACCGGGCGCCGCTACTGGGCGGGGTTCTGGCTGGTCCCGTGCGTCCTCGCGCTGTTCACGGTGGTCTTTCTGCCGTGGACGCCGTCCGCGTGGCTGACGAACCGCGCGGTCTGCTACCTGGGGGCGTGGCTGAGTTTCGGGCAGTTGAGCGCGATCCTGTCGCTGCCGTTCGTGGGCCTCGTCGCCTATTGGGGGCGGCGCGCGCCCGGGGGGCCGCGGCGGGTGGGGTGGATCCTGGCGGTGGCGGTCCTGCTGCTGCTGCCGCTGCTGTCAACGGTCCTGCTGTTCCTTTGCGGGCCGACGCTGTTCGGCGGTTTCGGCATGGAGAGGGTCATCGCGCGCTCCTACGGCAAGCTGATTGACTGCCCCGGCGCGGGCCTGCCGGAACTGAGCCGCAGGATCATTGACGGGCGCATGGTCAAGCGCGACCTGGTCATCACCGGCAACTGCCTGCCGCCCGCCGTGCCGAGCGACCGGTACTTCTACCTGGCCGGGAGCGCCCGCGACAATGCCGCGGAGGCCCGACCGAGCTTTGGACGGCACGGCGTGCCGGTGGAACAGTATCCCGAGCGGCTGCTCGACATCGTGATGGGCTCGGGCACGATCTACCCGCTCTTCCCGGCGCGCGCGCTGCGAGACTTCCCGAAGCCGGGGATGCAGGCGGAGCTGATTGACGGCGGGTTCGCGCATAACAGCCCGATCGAAGCGGCGGTGCTGTGGGGTGCGACACACGTGGTGCTGATCGAGGCGTCGCCGCTTGCGGAGCAGCAGGCGGGACAGGGCTGTCTGGCGACGAACGTGGGCGACGCGTTCAACTACCTGTACGACCAGTCGCAACTGGCCGACGTGCGTTCGCGGGAGAAGGTTGTCGTCTTCACGCTGCGCCCCAAGCCGCCGCACCTGTTCATGCTGGACTTTGCGGCGGGGCCGATCCAGGCGGCGATCGCGCGGGGGCAGGCGGACGCGGAGGCGGCGTCGTTCCGGAGGCAGCCGGGAGAGCCGCGGTTCGTTGATCCGGGCGCGAGGTGACGCCCGCGCCGTGCGCGGCGCTATGGTTCGCGCGGTTCGGTGAGGAGCTGCAGGCCGTCGAGGATTTCGCTGACGCGGGCGGCGGAGAGCATACCGATCCGCTCAGTCAGGTACTCCTTGTCCACCGTGAAGACTTGGCTGACGTTCACAACGCTCTGCTCGGGGAGGCCGCCTTCACCGGCTTCGAGTGCGACGTTGCCCAAGGCGGAGGCAAGCCCGCGATTGGCTGTCAAGGCGCACAGTATCACAGTGCGTATCCTTGTGTGGTTGACCGAGTTGTTCTGGATGACGACATATGGGCGGCGGTACCCGGGAGCGGATCCCATGGGGTCTCCAACATCTACCCAGAACACCTCGCCTTGGCGGATCACCACTCATCCCCCTCCGTGCGTTTGGCCTGGAGTCGCCGCATGCTCTCGAGCATCCTCCGATCGTCCTCGTCCAAGCCGTTTGCATAGGCTTCGTTGAGGCTGTCAACGAGCGCCTGGGTTTCGCGCTTCCGCAGGTACTCCTCCAACGCCTCCGCGATCAGCCGGCTGCGCGGTATTCTCATCTTGCGCGCCAGACTCTTGGCCTTCCTGTACAGTGGCTCTTGGAGCGAGATCGCCATCTTCACCGCAGGCATGTAGTAGTACCTCCTCTACTACCAATACTACTACCACTGTTCATACCAGTGTCAATACCGTTTTCCGGTTTGGTTTGGCCCGCGTGGTCTGTGTGCATCACCGGACTTGCAGTAAACCTCACGCGGCCGGGCGAAGCGGCTTGTAACGGGCAGCGCGCAGCGGACGCGGCGTGGCCCAGAGACGGTCTTCGCGGGCATCGCCGCTGAGTTGGGCGGCGCGAACTTGCAG
>JAPLOD010000775.1 GCA_026692735.1 Planctomycetota bacterium
CAGGTCGTCGCGCTCCTTCTGCGTGCTGTCCTTGACCTTGCGCTCGGAGGACAGCCGCGCCTCCAGGCCCGCGACCTTGCCTTCCAGCTCGCGGCGCGCTTCGGCGGCGGCGTCGCCAACCTCGCCGGCCTTGACGGTGGTTTCGACCCGCGCGGCCAGCTCAGCGGCCTTCGCCTCCAGCTCGCGGCGCGCCTCGGCCAGCTCGTCGCGTTCCTTCTGCGCGGCTTCCTTGGCCTTGGCTTCGGCGGCGGCCTTGGTTTCGAGTTCGGCGGCCTTGGCTTCGAGCGCTTTCTGGTCTTCGGCGAGCTTGTTGCGCTCCTTCAGCGCGGCTTCCCTGGCTTCCTTGGCCTCGGTCAGACGAGCGGTGGTCTCCTCCAGCCGGGTCTCGAGGTCCTTGCGGACCTGCGCGAACTCGTCACGGGCCGCACTGGCTTCCTGGGCCTTCTCCTGGTCGGAGGAGAGGCGTGCTTCGAGGGCCGCGACCTTGGCTTCAAGATCCTTCTTGGCCTCGCCCAACTCATCGCGCTCGCGCGCCGCGGCCTTCTTGGCTTCGCGTTCGGAGGCCAGGGTTTTGTTGAGATTGGCGAGGAGGGCGCGCATCTCGGCCATTTCGTCGGCGCCCTCGGCCGTCGCGGCGGGCTTGGGAGCGGCGATCTCGGAGAGTTCCTCCTGCAGGTGGGCCGACGGCGGCGCAGCGGGCCGCGCGGCAGACGCTTCCGGTTCCGGCGGCAACGGCGGAACGGCAGGCTCCTGCGGCGGGGGCGGCGGCGGGGGCGCTTGGGGAGGAGCCTGCGGCGCGGCAGCCTCCAGGGACTGCGGGTCAAGCACCGCCTTGCCGCCATGCTTGGCGCTGATGCGCTGCGTGCAGGACGGGCAGGGGCCACCGGCACCCGCGCCGATTTCGGTTTCGTTCCAGCAGAGAGAGCACAGGACCTTGCCAGGGGACGGCGCGCGGGGGCCAGTGGGGAATGAGAAGGTATTGCCGCAGTTCTTGCACTTGGACTTCTTGCCCTCGGGCCCTCGGTATTTCTTCCCGCAGCTCGCACAACTGACGATGAACGTACTCATGCAATCCCCCTTAGTTGACCGGAACAGTCCCTGCGACGGGACGGCTCCGCAGAACCTGCTGTGGCGCTGCACACGGATTGTGATGCCGGCTGTTAGATAACACCTTTTGACCCTTTTGGAAAGATCAAACTTCAGCGCCGCCGGCATTTTTTCGTTGTGGTGTGTCGGCGGTCGTCTAAACTAAGTAATGACTGTCGCACGCGTTCGGCGGCGGTCGTTTGCTGTCACGCCAGGCCGTGGCCGGACCACGGCCAAGGGAGATTGGGGTCTCGGAACCGCGGCTATGGCTCCCGCCAACCCGTCACCGCCGCCCGCCAGCGCCAGCCCCCAGCCGGGGGGGCAGGCCGGCGGGCCGACAGCGGCTTCCCAGAAGGACTTCGGCGAGATCGCCGTGGAGCGCGGGTACTGCACAGCGCAGCAGATTGCCGAAGCGCGGGAAGAACAGCGCAGACAGGGCCTGCCTCCGGAGACTCTCGGCGCCCTTCTGGTCCAGAAGGGAGTGCTCTCACAGGAGGAGGCGCGGGCCTGCGCGCGCGCGACGCGCGGCGCCGCCGTCATCGGCGGCTTCGAGATCCTCGACAAAGTCGGCCAGGGCGGGATGGGCGTGGTCTTCCGCGCCAAGCAGATCAGCATGGACCGCATTGTGGCCCTGAAGATCCTGCCGCCCCGGCTGGCGCAGGACCCGACCTTCAAGAAGCGTTTTCTGCATGAGGCGCAGCTCAGCGCCAGGCTAAGCCACATCAACATCATCAACGGCATAGATTGCGGCGAAGACCGCGGGTACGTGTTCTTTGCCATGGAGTTCGTGGATGGCAAGACGCTGAAGGAGATCCTCAAGGAGAAAGGCAGGCTGGCGCCGGCCGAAGCCTTCGCCGTAGTGCGGCAGGTTGCCGAAGCGCTGGTCTACGCCCAGGATCACGGCCTGGTGCACCGGGACGTCAAGCCCGACAACATCATGCTCACCGGCAACAACGTGGCCAAGCTGTGCGACCTGGGTCTGGCCAAGAAGACCAACGACGACGCGGCCCTCACCCGCGACGGCCATGCGGTCGGCACGCCGCACTACATCTCGCCCGAGCAGGCCCGCGGCGAGAAAACCGTGGATACCCGCAGCGACATCTACTCGCTCGGCGCCACGTTCTACCATCTGCTGACGGGGAAGCCGCCGTTCGAAGCGCCGACCGGAGCATCGGTGATGGCGTTGCACATCACGGACGAGGCCCGGAACCCCTGCGACCTGGATCCGCTCCTGCCTACCGGTTACGGACAGCTCATCTCGAAGATGATGGCCAAGTCAGCGGCCGACCGCTACGCCAGCGCCCGCGAACTGGTCGAGGACCTCGATGCCGCCAAGCAGAAGAAGGTGCCAAAGGCCGCCGCGTTCCGCGCGAAGAGCTCCTGCGCCTGGCCGCGACGCCTGCTCCGGCAACAGACTGGAGTGCAGACGCCGGCCGGCGAGAAGCGGGCCACGGGGCCGCAGAAACCGACCGCGTCGCGCACGCCTTTGGTGGCGGCCGCCGTCTGCACGCTGGCGCTGGTGGCGGGCGGGGCGTACTGGCTGAGTGTCCGCAACCGCGGCGCGGAAGAGACGAAGATGGCGCAGGGGCAGCCGGGAGAGCAGAACGATCCCGCCACCCAGACGCCCCCGCAGAAGACCGGAGGCGCAGACCAGGCCCCGGCAACTGCGCCGTCCAAGGTTGCCAAGCCGCCGGAGACGGGCCCGAAAGTGCCC
>JAPLOD010000776.1 GCA_026692735.1 Planctomycetota bacterium
AGATGGGCAAACGCTCGTCGTTCCACCCGCAGGTGATCGAGCGGTTCAAGGACGCGCTGCAGGGCGCCGACACGGCAGGCAAGCTGCTGTACCTCAAGGCGCTCTCCAGCATAGCGCAGGCGCTGGCCGAGCAGCGCGGCGAAGGCAAGCTCGCGGAGTCGAAAGCCAAGGCCGAAACAGAGAGCATCAACAAGACGGCGCAACTGCTCATCCCCCTGGCGCTGCAGGCCAACCTGGACCTCGCAGTGCGCTCGGCCGCCGTGGACGGTCTGACCACGCTGCGCGCGCCAGGCGTGTGCAAGGCGCTGCTCAAGCTGGCGTCCGCGGAGAAGAACGGACTGCGCGACAAGGCGCGGGGAGGCATCGCCCCGACGGCCCTGCCGGATGCGTGCGGCGAGTTGCTGAAAGCGATGGCCGGCGCGGACAAGGACCTGGCCGCCATTGCGAAGATGGCGTTCGTGCGCGTGCGCGACGAAGCCGAGAGCAGAGACCTGCTGCCGCTGGTGTCGGACCCCTCGGCCGACGTGCGGCGCGAGATCGTGGATGCGCTGGGCAAGCGGCGCGGCGACGGCATCGCGGCGAAGGGCGTCACCATCGCGCTGAAGGACAAGGTGCCCGACATCCGCGTGCTGGCGCTGAAAGCCATACCGTGCACCGGGCTCGACGGGCCCGCGACCCAGTTGGCGGCGCTGGTCGGCGATCCGGAGGAGAGCGTGCGCATCGCCAACGCCGAAACGCTCTCCGTGCTGATTGACGACGCGTCCAAGAAGGTGGTGCTCGAGGCCTTCAAGAACAACCTGGAAGGCAAGACGCTGGAGGCCTACATCCGCGCGCTGGGCAGACGCAGCGCGGGCGCGGCGAAGGACCTCAAGTCCATCGGCATGGTGATGGACATTCTGGAGAGCAACCCGGGAGCGGTGGCTTCGATCCGCGAGGCGCTGGTGTACCTGACGTCGGCGGGCCAGGGGTCCGAGCGCGAAGCGCAGCGGCGGCAGTGGGAGGCGGACAAGTGGAAGGCGTGGTACGCCAACATCACGAAGCGCGAGAAGATCAGGGCCGAGGCGCTGGCGACGATCAAGGACATTGCAGGGCAGAAAGACGCGGACCGGTCGTTGTTCGCGGGCCTCTACGAGGGCACCAAGCAGGCGATCTTGATCCTGGAAAAGGCGAAGGAGATGTGCAAGCCGGACGATTTTGAAGACGAAGACGGTCTCGACGGGGATCTGGCACAGCGAACGCGGGGAGAGGGCGCAAGGCTTACCCCTCCCCCCAGCCCCCTCCCACAAGGGGAGGGGGAGACGGAGGGCCAGGCACATGAAACAGTCTACCTCAGCGCTTCTCACACTCGCCGCGGCGCTGCTGCCGCTGTGCGGCTGCACGACGACCGCCGCCAAGAAGCAGATGGATAAACCCCGGGACAAAGACGCGTATACGGGCTTCGACCCCGAGGCCGCCGATCAGAGCAAGCGCAAGGCGGAGAAGGTCGAAAGGGTGAAGGCGGACACGGACCCGGCAAAGGCGGTGGAGACACTGGTCGCGAACCTGCAGAAGGGGCCGGCGTACGCGATACCCGCCGAAGAGCAGCTCAAGATGTGGGGCACCCAGCAGGGCGTGGACAAGATCGTGGTCAGCAAGGTGCGCATGCTGCTGAAGCATGAGAAGGTCGAGGTGCGGGCGCCGGCCCTGCGGCTCACCATCCTCTACGGCCGCGCCGAGTCCAACGGCGACCTGATCGAAGCGCTGGCGGACCAGGAATACGCCATCCGCGCGACGGCGTCCAGGGCGCTGCAGGCGCGGGCGCGGCGCGACTTCAGCTACGATCCCGGCGCCGGCGAAGTGGCTCGCGCCAGAGCGGTGCAAGAATGGCGGCAGTGGTGGCAGGAGGAGCAGCGCAAGGTCGCCGTGCAGCCGCCGACCGTCTACGAGGAGAAGCCGCCCACCGAACCGAAGATCACCCCGACGAAGGACGTGAAGGGAACGGAGGAGAAATAGCTCTTGGCTCTTGGCGGAATCCGGGGACATGTTAGACGTCCAACATGTCCCCGGATTCCCGCAGTGTGTGGGAAAGGGCGAACAGCCATGCCGGAACTCCGCTTCATCCAGCCTTCGGGCGGCCAGCCGCCCGTCGGGCCCTACAGTCCGGC
>JAPLOD010000777.1 GCA_026692735.1 Planctomycetota bacterium
CGAGAACGGTCAGGTTCTATGGAATTACACGCCTCCCGCCACCGGCCGCGTGCAGGCCATTGATTCCTCGCCCGCTGTGGTTGGCGACCGTGTGTACTTCGGGGTGAGCGCCCAGTCGCCGTTCCGCAAGTCGGGCGCGCTCTACTGCGTGGACACGGCCAAGGGCGCGTTGGCGTGGAAGTACACCGGCGACGGCGAACTCAACCCCGGCCTGCAGCCGGTCTTCTCGTCGCCTGCCATTGGCGGGGAGTTCAAGACGGCCGCCCCGGGCGAGGGCCGCGAAGGCAGGTACCTTGTCACCGGCGAAGGCTATCATGACGAACGCAACTGTCGGTTCATCTGCCTCGACCTGGAACCCGTCAGAACCAGCCGCGGCCAGCAGCCTCCGAGACTCCACTGGGCCAGGCCGACCACCAGCCACGTCGAAAGCAGCCCGTGCATCTTCGAAGGCAAGGCCTACGTCGGCGCGGGCGACGACGGCGTCTGGTGCGTGGACCTCGAAACCGGCCAGCTCAAGTGGCGTCTCGAAGGCGCGCCTTTCTACCTCGTCAAGCTGGGCGAGCAGGCTCGCACGCTCCCTAAGTTCAACGGCAAGACGATTGTGGCTCGCGGCACCGTGGAACGCTGGCCGCGGGAGCCCGGCGTGGAGCCGACGTTCCTTGTCCTCGATATCAAAGAATTCGCAGAGCTCGCCGACCCCGCTCGGATTCCCCCCGAGTGGGCGGGAGGTGCAGAGAAGGGACAGGACTCCCGCACGGTGGTTGGTAAGGTGGCCTACGTTGATTCCATACCCGCGGGTGTGGAAGGCGCTTCGGGCGTGAAGATCGAGATTGCCGAGTACTACCCCGATGCCGAGAGCTCTCCCATCGGCGTCCGCATCCCCAAGGACCCCGCTAACCCATCCGGCGGCAGCGATCCACGCCTCTTCTTCGGCTGCGGCATCGGCGGCCAGGCTGTCGTGTGTGTGAACGCCGACACAGGCCAACTACTCTGGCGGACGAAGACCGCGCATCCTGCTTTCGGTGAGCCTGCTGTGGTGGACGGGAAGGTGCTCATCGGCTTGAGCAACGGTACGTTCGTCAAGAGCGATCCCAATCCCGCCGGCGCCGTGTTGTGTCTCTCCGCCGCCGATGGCAAGGAACTGTGGCAGGTGAAGACCGGCGACGGCATCCTCGGCGCGGTGCCGGTGAAGAACGGCGTCGCCTATGCCTGTTCGCGCGACGGCAACCTGTACGTCATTGACGCTGTCGCCGGCAAGCTGCTCAAGACCTACTCGACCGGCGCCACCATGGTGTGTTCGCCCGCCGTGACAGACCACGCCGTGTACATGACGACGGCGCAAGGCAAGGTCTTCTGCATCAAGCGCCCGGACCATGCGTTCGCCTGGTCTGTGAACCTCACGCCCGGCCAGCCCATCTACTCATCGCCGGCCGTCGCGGGCAATAAGCTCTTTGTCGGTTCGGGCAGCCGCGGCCTGTTCTGCGTCTCCGAGGCGCCCGGCGGCAAGAGCGCCAGGAAGAGCCGGCTCTGGTCCGGTCCCGGCGGCGATGCCGCTCGCTCCGGCTGTGCCGACGATCGTGGCCCGCCCGCCATCACGGGCGACAAGGCGCAACGTCTGCTTGACGCGTCGCCCGAAGGCCCGGAAACCGCCAAAGCGCTTATTGGCGTGCGACTCGCCGCGCGGCCCGATCTGTGGCAGATCGTGGGTAAACCGTTGAACGCCGTTCCGTTCGAGCTGGTGGCACATGGCGAACAAGCGCTATTTGCCCCACTCACGCCCGGCACGCTCGCGTGCATCGCGCGTGCTGACCTGACGAAGATCGTCTGGCAGAGAGATGTTGGCGGTCTTTGCGGCGCGCCCTGCGTGGCTCACAATCTCATCCTCCTTGCCGTCGTAGCGCCGCCGCCGAACCTCCTCTGCCTTGACGATGCCACGGGCACGACGCTGTGGGAAGCCGCGCTTCCCGCCGCGCCCGTCGGCCCGCCGACGGTCTTGGGCGACAAGGTCTTCATCGGCGCTGCCGGCAAAGACGCGGGGAAAGGCCAGGTCTTCTGCCGCCGTCTTACTGACGGATCGAAGGTGTGGGACGCCGAGGCCTCTGAAGCTCCGGCGTCCTATATTGCCGCGTCGGGCGAACGGCTTGCCTTTGCCACGGCCGGGGGAAGGCTGCTCATTCTGAAAGCCGAGAACGGCGAAGAGGAGAACAGCGTTCCCGTTGGCAGTGGTGCTCAAGCGCCCGCCTTCGCTCAGAACACCCTGATCCTTGCCGCCGAAAACCGCGTGGGCGCTTTCGATGCCTCCACAGGCAACTGGCTCTGGAGCTTCGACGGACAGGACCGCATCGGCAGGGCGCTGGCGCCGCCGATACTGCTGGGTGAAGTCGTGTGGCTCAACACGGAGAAACTCGGTCTTATCGCCATCGGCCAGCGCGAGAAGAAAGGGGCGGGGGAGTGATGCTGCCGGTTTGCCCTGAACCCGAAACCCTGAGCCCTGAACCCGTGTTCCCCCTCGCGCGGGAGGCCGCCGCATGACCGCGCCTCCACTCCTCAAGCTCATCCATTTCTTTGCCGCCGGCCTGTCCGGTGATGTGGCCGGCGAGGACATCCTCGGCGGCAAGGGCCACAGTTTGGCTGCGATGAGCAAAACCGGGCTCCCCGTGCCGCCCGGCTTCACCATCTCCACCGCGTGCTGCGGCGCGTACTTCGCCGGCAAGCGGGACTCTCCAGTCCCGCCGCGCCTGCCCGCGGGTCTTGAGGACGAATTGGCGCAGGCCCTGGCCTGGCTTGAGGCCCTCACCGGCTCGCGATTCGGCGCCGCCCCCAAGCCGCTGTTCGTGGCCGTGCGCAGCGGCGCCGCGGTCTCCATGCCTGGGATGATGGACAGTGTGCTGAACGTTGGTCTCTCCCCGGAACTGGAATCCTGCTTTGCCAGCCGGGATGTCTTCTGGACGACGTACCGCGACTTCGTGCGCCATTATGGCGAGACCGTCTCCGGCGTTCCCGGGAACGCTTTCGACGGGGCCCTGGTGACGGGTCCCGCCAGCCCGCAGGACCAGGCGCGTGCCTTCCTTGCGGCGTACCGCAGTGCCACGGGCCGGGATCTTCCCACCGACCCCGCGACGATGCTGCGGGAGTCCGTCGTCGCCGTGTTCGAATCGTGGAACAGCGAGCGGGCCGTGCGCTATCGAGCTCGCAACAACGTCCGCGGCCTGGCGGGGACCGCCGTCAACGTCCAGGCCATGTTCCCGTCGCAGCACGCAGGCGTGCTCTTCACCGCCGATCCGAACAACCCCGCGGCGCAGCGGATGATCATCGAAGCCGCCCCGGGACTGGGCGAGGCCATTGTGCTGGGCAAAGTCGAGCCGGACGTGTTCATCGTCGAAAGGCCTTCACTGGCCATGGTGGAGAAACGCCGGCCATCCGAGCCGCGCGCGTCAGCAAGCGGTGCGGGTCTCACCGACGCCCAGGTCGCCGAACTGGCCAGGCTCGGCTTGCGCATCGAGGAGTACTTCGGCTATCCCGTGGACGTGGAATGGGGTTTGAGCGACGGCCGCTTCGCCTTGCTGCAGAGCCGTCGCATTCGCGGCCTCGACGTGGCCCTCGATGTGCCCCTTGCGCGCCAGGACGAGATTGACCGTCTCAAGAAGCGCGCCGCAGGCCGCCCGAGAGCGGTGTGGGTCGCGCACAACCTGGGCGAAACGCTCGCGTTCCCCACGCCGCTCACCTGGGACATCATCGGCGGCTTCATGTCCCGCGGTTTCATCAGCCTCTATACGGACCTGGGCTTCGTGCCGTCCGCCAACGTGCGCCGCGATGGCCTCCTGGTGCTCGTCGCCGGCCGGATCTACGCCGATGCCGAACGGGCGGCCGAGCTCTTCTTCGGCGAGTTCCCGCTCACCTATGACCTCGACCACGTCACACCGGACCAGTTGCTTGGCCCGCCCAAGACGTTCGACTACGAACGCGCCGGCGCCGCCTTCCTGCTGAAGCTGCCCTATCACGCCTGGACGATGCTTCGCGCGGGGCGCACGCTGCGGCGCGCGGCCGGCACGTGCCTCGACGACTTCGAGAAGAAGAAGCTCCCCGCGTTTCTCGACTACGTTCAGCGCGCTCGCGCCAAGGACCTGGCCGGGTTGTCGGAAGCGCAGTTGCTCGCCGAGCTGGACGAGCGCGAGCGCGTCGCCTTGAACGACTTCGGGCGCGAGACGCTGAAGCCTGGCTTCCTGGCCAACTACTACCACTCGCGTCTGGTCGCGAGCCTCGAGCTGATCGTCGGGCCGGAAGAAGGCATGGCCCTGGCCAACAGACTGACTGGAGGGCTCGACGGCGATAAGACTGTCGAATCGAACCTGGCGCTGTACCGTGTCGCCCGTGGCGAGCACACCCTGGAGCAGTTCCTCAAGGACTTCGGACACCGGGCGGTGAATGAGTTCGAGTTGTCCGAACGGCGCTGGCGGGAAGATTCGAGCTACCTCCTGCGGACCATCGAAGGCTACAAGCGTCGTGACGGCGTCGCGGACAAGGATGGCGGATGCCTGGCGCCGGCCGCGCTGCATGAACGCCAGAAAGCCGAACGCAAGGCGGCGGAAGCGCGTTTGAGCGGCCTGTTGCAGGAGAAGGGCGCCAGTTCGCTCGAAGAGGAGCTGCGCGCCGATCTGGCGGGCGCGCAAGCCTGTCTCCCCTACCGCGAGACGGGCAAGCACTACTTCATGATGGCCGTGGCGCTGGTGCGTGACGTCCTGGAGCAGCTCGCCGAACGCTACGACCTCGGTCTCGACCTGTACTTCCTCCATCGTGACGAACTGGCCGCTTTCCCGTCGCGCCGCGACGAACTCCGCAAGCAGATCGCCGCGCGGCGCGTGCGCTGGCAGGCGCGGCAGCGGCTGCCCGTGCCGGACGTGCTTTCCTCGCACGATCTTGACGCGCTCGGCCGCGACGAAGAAGCGCCTGCCGCCACGGACAAGGCCTTCACCGGCAACGGCGTCGCCGCGGGCACGGGCACCGGCACTGCCCGCGTGGTGTACTCGCCGCACGACGCCGCCGACCTCGGCGCCGGCTACGTCCTGGTCTGTCCGTCAACCGACCCCGGCTGGGCGCCGTTGTTCGTTCACGCGCGCGGCCTGATCGTCGAACGCGGCGGCATGCTGTCGCACGGCGCCATCGTGGCGCGCGATTTCGGCATCCCCGCCGTGGTGCTCAAGAACGCGTGCCGGTTGATCCCCAGTGGCGCGACCGTCAAGGTTGACGGCAGCCACGGGCGGGTGGAGATCGTCTCCGACGTGGCGCAATTTGCCAAATTGCGCTACAGGGGCGGCTGAGGACCGACGATGCTCTGGTTCTACACCTACTGCCTTCTCCCCGTGTTGCGGGTGCTCTACGTGCCGCTCGACTGGCTGCTGGCTCCGGTCTCGCTCCTGTCTCCCGTTGCGGCGCTGGTCATCGTCGGCGCGCTCACGGGCCTGGCGGTCAATCTCATCCAGAAGTACTTCAGCAACCAGAATCTGCTCGGGCGCTGCAAGGCCGACCTCAAGAGACTGAAAGAACTGCAGCGCGCCGCCAAACAGGCCGGCGACAAGGACGGCATGCTGCGCCTCGCTGCTCTGAGCCGGCGTGTCAGCGGCAAGTATATGTGGGGCTCTCTGAAACCCTCGCTCGTCAGCGTGCCCGCGCTGTGCGTGCTGGCGATGTGGACCGGTTCGCGCTTGAGCTTTGACCCGATCAGGCCGGGCGATGAGATCGAAGCCACGGCGTACTTCGAAGACGGCGCCGCGGGCTTCGCGCACATCGTCCCGAATGCCGGCCTCGCTCCGGTCGGGGCGCCGATTGCTCCTGTCGCCGTGCCGCCGGCGCCTGCCAATGCGCCCGCCGCCGCGGCAGCCGG
>JAPLOD010000778.1 GCA_026692735.1 Planctomycetota bacterium
CGTCTCCAACACCTTGGGCTTCATCCGCTGCCATAGCGCTTCGGCCCGTTCTTCCGCTGTGCTCTGTTTTGACGACAAGGCTCCTCCTCAACTCCCCCTTGTCGTTTTCGTCATTTCGCTAACCATTCTGAAACACACCCCCGCTCTCCCGCCCTACGCTTGTTTCCTGCGCTTACTTGGAGAGACTGCTACTGGAGCCCACGTAACGGGAGTAGAAGCCCTTGTCCGACGCTGCCCCTGTTCCTACCCCGACCGATCCCAAGCTGCGCGTCATCTCCGCCGCTCAGGCACCGCTCGCGCCCGAAGAGCCGGGCACACGTCCGCTGCCCTGGCCGCTCTGGAAGGGCCGTTACGGGTCGCTCCCGCGCACCGTGGCCGTGGCGGCGCTCTGGCTCGTCTCGTTAGCCCTGGCGCTCCTGGCCAGGAAACTCGGTGCGGACGCGCTCGCCTCGGGTTTCCCCGCCCCTGCGTTTCTCGGCAGTCTCGCGCTCCATCTCCCGTGGACGATTGCCGTTCTGTGGCTCCTCTACGCCGGCTTCGGCTACGGCGCCGTCCTGTTGCTGGCGTGTGCGGCTGCCGCGCCTGAGCCGCTCGCCGGCAAGCCGTGGTTCAGCGAGCCGTTCGCGCTCATTGTCTTTGCCGGCTTGCAGCTCGGCTTCCCATTCAGCACGCGCCTGCGCGGCCTCCCGTCGTTCGGCTTGTTCGTGCTGGCGGCCTTCTGCGCCGCTGCGGCCGACGGTATGGCGGGCCTGATCTCCGATAACCGCGACACACTCGTGTCCTTCGAGCGGCTCTGGGCCGGACACATGGCCCAGGACCTGCTGGTTACCGCGCCGCTGGCATTCCTTCTCGGAACGTACATCGAACGGCGCAAACGGCTGGCGTTCGGCGCCTTGCCCATTCCCCGTACTGCCGTGCGCCAGCAACTGCTGGGGCTGCTGGTCGCGCTGGCTGCCGTCACCGCGTTCTGCATTACCTGGACTGCCGCCGCGGACCAGTTTCTTGCCCAGTCCATAGCCAAGCGCGTCGCCGATCCTCACATGCGTGCTGCCCTCGAGCAGGCGCAGCGTGTTACCGCTCTGCGCAAGGCCGCGTTGGTGGCCCTGCTCTTGGGAGCGGTGTGCAGCGGCGCATCGCTCATCGTCCTGGTGTTCCGCCGCTACCGCCAGGAGCTGCGCGCGGAGGTGCAGCGCAACACCGAAGCCTTGCGGCGCCGGCATCTGCAGCTTGCCGCCCTGCAACAGGTCACTGAATCGGCCAACCGCAGCCTGGATCCCGATACGGTCTTCAGTGAGATGGCCCAGTGCATGGCGCGCCTGACGGACGCGGCGCAGGTCACCGTGTACGTGCCGGATCCCCAGCACGCCGGCTACCTGAAGCTGGTCCAGGAAGTCTGCCAGCGCCCCCCGCGTTTTGAGCACCGCGCCCGTATCCCCATTGATGGGTCCATAACAGGCCAGTCGTTCCGCACCAACTCCATTGTTACCATCCCGCAGCATCTGCCCGTCTACATTGATGTCGAAAGTGTGCGCGCGCAGTTCCAGCAGCACAAGCTCGAAGCCTTCCTCGGCGTGCCGATCGTCAGCGAGCGGGCTGTGCTTGGCGTCGTCAGCCTCACCTTTGACCGCTCCTACGCCCCCGACGAGGAAGAGCACCGCCTCTTCAGGCTGATCGGTCACGCAGTCGGCGCCGCCTTGGAGCTCGCTGAGACTCACACCAAAGCCCGGCGTTATGCCGGTGAGCTCGGCGGGCTGTACCGCTTCAGCCAGCAGCTCGCCGCCGCCGGCGAGGAGGCGCAATTCCTCCCCGTCGCTGCCAGCGCGGCACGGCGCCTGCTCGGGGCCCAGGCGACGGCCCTCTTCCTGGCGCCCGCCGGCAATCCCTCCGGCCCCCTCCGCTGCGTGGCGTGCGACGGCACTCCCGAAAAGCTCGCCGCACTGCGCGATGTGTCGTTCACGCCGCACGATCACGGCCTGCTCGCCGAGGCGGTTCGCGAGCTGCGGAGCGTGGGCGTGGGCGTGCGCATGCCGGCCGCCGCGCCCCAGGTGCTCGCCGGCTCCTGGCTGGAGCGCAGCGCGCTGGTGGTGCCGCTGCCGGCCGTTGCCGCCGAGGCTGGCCCCGCCGGCGCCTTTGTCTGGGTGTTCGACGGGCAGATGGTCATCGGCCTCGAGGAGTCCGGCCTGGCCGAGGAAGTCGCGCGCCAGACGCTGGCGGGCTTGCGGCGCTCGCGGCTCCTCGAGAAGACGCGCCAGCAGGCCGAAGAGCTGA
>JAPLOD010000779.1 GCA_026692735.1 Planctomycetota bacterium
AGGCGCGGATTCGGTTCTGCGTGTGGAAGGACACGTAGACCGTGGACGCGGTCGCAGCAATTCCCAGCACCTCGGCCGCCTCGCCGAACTGGCAATCACCGTAGCGCGGCAGGCCGCCGTAGGTGTCGGGATCGAAGGAGCGATTATTGAAGAACTCCCACAGTCCGACCAGGTTCTCCACGTAAGGCCAGGCGGCGATCTTCAAGCTGGGTTTCGTCCGGGTGAATCGAGCCGGGACTCCGGTGCGCTTGTCGTAGCAGCGCAAGATGGCGCGGTTCTCGGCGTTCTTGCCGGTGAAGCGGTGCTCGTTGTTGGTCTTCTCCGGGCCGCAGTAGACGGCATAGAGGCAATCGCCTTGTACAGCCAGCGAGACGCAGCGCGGCTGGAGTTCGTTGGCAACGCCCCAGCGGCGCTGGCCTGCGCCATCAACACCGATGATCGAAAAGCCCTTCTCGCTGCATGGTGAAGCGAGCCAGACCCAGTCGCCGTCGGTGGTGGCGGCCTGGACATTCGACTCGTCGCCGATCCAGTCGCCTTTGCCGTCGGGGGTTGACCAAGGCGGTGTGCCAGGGTTGCCAACGCTCAGCTTGTGCTCGAGCCCGAGCGAATCATGGTAGAGCGCCTTGATGTCGTATTCGCCCGCGGGCAGCGGTCTTCCATCCTGGTCCCGGCCGTCCCAATACTCGGTGTTCTTGCCGGCGCGGCGAAACTCGGCACGGGTCAGCCAACGCAGAAGCGCGCCGTCCTTGCCGTACAACCCCAAGGTGACCTCGGCGTCGCACGGCATGGTGTAGGTGAACGCCAGCGGGCTGCGCTGTTCGATGAGCAGGCGGCTGGTCAGCGTGAAGCGCGGGTCAATCCCAGACCACCACGGCTGGAAGGTGGCGCGCATCCGTTCGCCGGCGCGTGGGGCCTCTGCGGCAACCGGCACCGCCGGTTCGGGAAAAAGCTCCTTCCAGGGGATCGCCAGCTCAATGGTGTAATCCCCCTTGCCAAAGCCCACGGCGCCTTTCGCGCCGTGCGCGAGCAACAGCGGATGAGGGAGATCGTTGCCGTCCGCAGTCAACGCCAGCTTGTCCCTGGCGCTGTCGTACCAGGCGCAGAGGTTGACGACGCGTTTGTCGCGCGCCAGGCGAATCTGCAGGCAGTCGCCGCCGCGGAAGCCCTGCTGGGTATTCTCCGGCTGTAAGTTGAGCGGCTTAGCGGGCGTCTTGAAACGGGCGGCAACATAAAGGTCTGCGCTGTCGGACAAGAGGCCGAGGCGCAGGGCATAGCGATCGCCAAGGAAGTCCGCAGCGTAGGCCTGGTCACACAGCGCGTCCACCGGCCATTCCCCTTCCGTCAAGACGCCGTCTATCGTTGGCACGGTGACGGGCTTGCCAACGGTCAGCATGATCACGCCGCTGCCCAGCGGGGTATCCTCACGACGGGCACCAGCCGGCGCGTCAGCAAAGACCAGTTCACCCCAATCAGCGGGCGACGACAGGTAGTTGCGGCTGAGTAACCGATTGCGGTTGTTCAGCACGTTGAAGGTGAAGTGGGTGGACGCGATACGCATCTCTTCACCCAGCTTGGCCAGGGCGGCAGTGGGCAGCGCCGTCCACGCCAGGTCTACCATCAGCAGCAGCGACTTGCCCACCGGCGCCCGGCCATTGCGGGTGATTGCGCGCCACGGGATGCGCAGTTCCTGACCGTAGCCCTTGGCTCTTGCTGCCACCGCCGCGGCGCCGCCGTCCACGGTGAGATCGCGCCAGGCGTTCTCACCCTCGCGACGGATGAGAAGGGTCGCCTTCTTACCGCCATCCACAGGAAAACTGGCGATGTGAGCGACCAGGCCGCCCAGCGCCACGTGGAGTTCGAGGCCATCGCCTCCCTGCTGCCAGCCGGTCGCGTTGCCCGGCGCAGTCGTGTTCGAGGGCGGTGTCGGCGACAACCACTCGGCCGAGGCATAGAGCGCCTCAGTGTCGTAGGCGAAGCGCAAGGTCGCACCGAGGTCCGCACGGTTCTCGGCCATCGAGACCGTGTTGACGGCGCGCAACGGCACGAAGCACTTGCCCTCGACATCCTGCCAGTCACCCAAAGAGCCATCAATGACGACCGGATGGGTGACAGGCAGGCAGGCCGGCAGTTCGATCTCGGCTAGTCCCGCGGCCGCGAGTGCGGACATGAAGACCAATGCCACGAGAGGACTGCGGTTTCTCATGCTTCCTCCATCCCCCGTCATCCGGGATCATTGCTGCGATGCTCGCATGGCCCCCGTTCACTCACTTCGCCGCATCACCCAGCGCAAGGAAGCGTACTGCTCCTATCACGCCGTCAAACCAGTAGTCCTTGCCGCCGGCCATCCCGATCCGCACGTCCCCCTTCCAGGGCGCCGGCGGCGCACAGTCCTTCACTTCCTGGACCTGGCCGTCTACCAGCATGCGAGCTTGTTTGCCGTCGTGTTCATACCGCACCGTGCTGAATCGCCCGGTGGGGAGTGGCTCGCGGGTTTTCAGATAAGTGGCTTTGTCCGGGCCCGGGCCGCCCCAGTGCTCCACGACAACGCGCAAGTCCTGGCCGATGACCAGGCGCAGGCCGGAGGTCTGATAGCTCCCGCACTCGACAAGCCCACCGTAGTATCCGCCAGGCTTGCCGCCCGGAGCGACCTCGACCTCAATCGCCACGGGCTTGCCTTCGGCCAGAGGACCCGCGCCGAGCTTGCCGATCAGACACTGGCCACCCGCGACACGCAGCCCGGTGCGTGGGCCGATGGCGACCGGGGCGCCTTGGCCTGAAAGTGGTTCGTTGCCGATCGAGGCCGGCACGTTGCCGTTCGCGAACCGGCCACAGTCCCACGCCGCGACAGTGCGCGCGCCGCTCTCGTCTGCACCGAGGGTGACGGCGAGGAGCACAAGCTGCGTCTGGGCGAGGTTCCCGAGCACGTCTATCGCGACGATCCGTTTGTCCGGGTTCGGATTGTCCCACGGCATGCTGTAGATGCCTAGTGGCGCGGTCTTGGCGTTGCGGCCAGTCCATGCCACCTGCGCGCCGGAGAGCGGCTGCGGATTCCACCAGTCGCTGATCTCCATGCCCTGGCGCACAGGCACAGCCGCGCGCGAACCATCGGCGTAGACCACCTCGTAGCGGGCCACCGCGAAGCCGTGGCCGCCTTCCGAACCCCAGCAGCCGGCGTGTAGAAACCAGAGGCGATCAGCCTTCGTGTTTCCAGCCGGAATGCCGCGTACCTCCGTCGGTGCGGCCGGATCGTGGGGACCGCCGCGCAGCGTCACTACGGCTTTGCCGCCGTTGGCCTTGGGATCAATCAATCGATAGGGTATCCCTTGGAACTTCACCAGCGTCGGGAACGGCTCAGCCGCCACGGCCATCCCGCCAATGACGCCGTCGGCTGTACCGACATGGTTGATGAGGAACCAGCGCATGTCATTGTCGCCTTGGTCGCTCCAGCCGCCGACACCGTCGCCGGCCTTTTCGTCCACGTAGCCGCGGTTGGCGACTTTGGCCAGGTCCGCATGGCTGAAGCGGAAGCGATGGCTGGGATCGTCCGGCGGCTTGAAGCCGGCGCCGGCGTTGCGCGCAAGGCAGGAGACGAGTCGCGTGACGCGCTCCGTCTCGACCGCCAACGCCTTGTCCCAGCCGAGTTGGTCCACGAGCACCCAGCCCTTGCCCACGGGCACGGCGGCGAGCACGGCCGGTTCGGTCAGGAGGACCGCGGCGTCTAGGTTCGGCGGGATGAGCGCGGGACCACCGAGAGGCGCGGTCGGCTTGCCGCCGCTATCGCCCCGAGCCCAGTAGAGGTCGGCGCTGCCGAGCCCGGCCAGCAGCGGGTGGTCACTGCGGCGCACGGCACCGACCATCCCCGGGGCCAGGGGCGCAAATGCCGGCGTCCAAGGGAGCAGCGCGGCCACCGCCGGCGCGGTCTTCTCGTCCAGGTTGCGTAGCCACAGGGTCCGGCCGGCCTCGACCTCGGATCGCAGACGCTTGAGCGTCGCGGCGTCGAGCGGTCGAGATGCATCAAGCAACGCCGGCCCTGAACCCTCCAGGCCATCTTCGGTGAGAACATGGCAAGCCGCGAGCACGTTCCGACATTCCGTGGAAAGGCCGGGGGCCAGTCGTAAAGCAGGGACCGGGGCGGCCGGGGCGGCGGCCAGTCCGGCGCGCACGGCTTGGGCGAGGATACGGGCCGCCACCGGCTCAACGGCCGCGCGGTCCGCAAGCAGATACTGGCAGAAGGTGACCGCCCCCTTGCCGTGTCGGACCTCCACCAGCGGCGACCAGTGCATGCCGTAGCGGCCGCCACAGGCCGCGATCGGTTGCGCCGCGCCGCTCGACGGCCGGACCAGCGTCTCCGTTACGACCAGGTGATCCGGACGCCAGAAACGGAGCTGTCCGTCGTCCAGGCCGGTGAGGGCCGGATGGTCAGCGTGCCGCCAACTGAAACTCGCGGCGTGCTTGGGATCAATCTCGGGCTGGTCGGGCACGAAAACGCCCATGGCCTCTTGGTGCAAGACCAGGACACGGCCACCGCGTTCAGCGAAGCGCGCGGCGGCGGCGAGGTCCGCTTTGACGGCCGCGCCTTCGCCAACCACGAGCAGTCGCTTGCCAGACAGCCCGGCGTCGTCGGCCACGGCCGGCTTCACGGCCAAGCCGAGCTGCGCCAGGGCCTTTCCAGTTGTCGCGGCCTCGTCGTCCACCAGCGCCACGGCCTTGGCATC
>JAPLOD010000780.1 GCA_026692735.1 Planctomycetota bacterium
GGCTGCCCATCCGGCAGCAGCACCGTCCCCTTTATGCGCCGCGTGGAGGTGGGGCCGGGGGCAGTCAGAGCGGCGTCGGGAGCGGAAGACGCCTTGCCTGCAGTCACCTCCACGCCGTAGATCAACATCGGCTGGCCCCACGCCGTGTTGAGCGAAACGGTGTACTTCCCGGTGGGTAGGTTGCCTACCTCGTAGGCGCCGTCCGCCTGCGTCTGGGAGCTGCCCATCCCGAAGCGCCGCTGCACCAGGAACGAGTCCGTGAATGCCCCGCCGCCGTCGTCAGAGCCGCTGTCCTGCTGTGCCACCGCGCTGACGGAGATATACTGCATCCCCTTGCCGTCCACACCGATGACCTTGCCCTTGATGCTCCCCACGGCCGCGGGTTTCTGCGCCGGGACGACGGTCGTCTGGCCGGCGGTGACGGTAACCTCGCCGACCTGCCAGGGCGGCGCGCCCTGTCTGGCGGCTGTCAGGCTGTACGTGCCCGGCGCGAGGTCCTCAATGACCAACTGGCCGGCGTCGTCAGTTTCCACCATTTCCGGGCTGCGATGCATGGCCAACTGCGCCCGCAACCTGCGCGCCTCGCGCCGCAGCTCCGCGCCCTTGGGGCCGGCGTAGAGACAGTCGAGAACGGTGGTGACTCTGGTCTTCTTCAAAGGAGTGCCATCGGCGTTATGCAGCGTTACGGAAAGCTTGCCGCCGGCCTTCTTCACCAGGGCGATGGCTGGAAGCTCGAGCGACTCGCCCTCATGCACGCGAAGCGGGCTCGTCACCGCAGGCACGTAGCCATCCATGCGGATGACACACTGGTGAACTCCCTCCGCCGCCTCGACCTTGGCCTCGCCGCTCTCATCGGTGGCAACCGCCTGCGCCGCGCCACGGCCCCAGGACTCAGCGCACGCAAGCTGCAGGTCCAGGAGATCCTGCTGAAAGTTCCTGCCGGCGTACAACTGCGCCCGCGCGTCCTTGAGGGGCTTGCCGGCGGTGTCCCGAACGCGCACCACAACCGTGCCGTTTCTGGCCAGCGCCACCAGCATCGGGTTCTCCCCGCGCTCCAGTTGCACACCCAGCGACGGGGAAGAGTAGCCGGCCGGGCCGAACTGCTGCGCCCCCCACGGCCACGCCAGTGAAGAGGCATCCCGCACGGACGTCCATTTCTTCCAGGTGAACTGCAGGTTCAGCCGCTTGGGCGTCAAGCCGGCCAGGCGCCCCGTGCCGTCGGCCTGGACGCTGATGCTTTCGGTGCGGGGTTCGTTGGCGCCGCTGGCGATGAAGCCGGATGACATGACATACACGCGCACGTCCGCCTCCGCGCCCACGGCGGGCTTGCCATCGCGGTCGAACGCCATCAGCCGGATGCTGGCGGTATCGAGCTTCTTGAGGAGAGCGGTGGCGGTCTGACGAACCTCAACATCATCGCCCGCGGCCGCCTGCGCCAGGACGGTCCGGGCTGTCTCACCCAGCACGGCCAGTTTCTCGGCGGCGGCGCGGCGTGTGTCGTAATCGTTGCTGCGCAACTGCTCCACCAGCGTCCGGGGGTCCGCGCGCTCCTCTCCCACCGCGACGCCGCAGGCGACGGTGACGAGTGCCGCCAGCAGGTGGAGCGATGAGGTTGGTGAGAACAGTGCCATGTCAGGGCCCGTTAGATGTCCTGAATCATATCCGCCGCGGCCGTACAAGCATCAGCAAAACCGGAGTCCGTCGCACAAATTGTCCGGGCTTCTCCGGCGGGACGCGTCCACCTCCGCTGCCCCGACCCGGCGTTGGCGACCGCGCCGAAACCCCTGCATTCCACGCGCGGCGCGTCTGACAAAGCGGGCAGGTGCTGGAACGGTGCCCTGGAGTGCGTAAATCCGCTATGCGCTGTGCTGCCTCGTCGCTATGATCGCGGGTACGAAAGCGAGAAGCGTGATGGCGTCCCGGTCGTCAGACCCTGCAGTGGAAGCGTTAGGTGCCAAGGCTGTCCGGTGGCCCACCATCAAGCCGCCACTGCCGCGGGCGGAACTGCCCCGCCACATTGCGATCATCATGGATGGCAACGGCCGCTGGGCCACGCGGCACGGCATGCTGCGCATCAGTGGTCACCGGGCGGGCGTCGAGTCGGTACGGGACGTCACCCGTTATTGCGGCCAGATTCACGTTGAGGTCCTGACGCTGTACGCCTTCAGCACTGAGAACTGGAAGCGGCCGAAGGCCGAAGTGCGCTTCCTCTTCCGGCTACTTAGGAAGTACCTCGCCGATGAGCGCGCGGAGCTTATAGCCAACGGCGTGCGGCTCACAGCAATCGGCCAGACACGGGCGTTGCCGGACGACGTGCAGGCCGAACTGCAGCGCACCCGGCAGCTTACCGCCGCCAACACCGGCCTGAATCTGTGCCTGGCGCTCAACTACGGCGCGCAGGACGAGATCTTGAACGCCGCGCGGGCGCTGGCCGCGCGCGCGGCTGCGGGTGAGCTGACGCCCGCGGACATCAACGAGGAACTCCTGGAACAGGCGCTGTTCACGTCGGGGATGCCGCCTGTGGACCTGCTGATCCGCACGGCCGGCGAGCGGCGGCTGAGCAACTTCCTGTTGTGGCAGGCGTGCGGCGCCGAGTTCCACGTGACGGCGCGGTGCTGGCCGGAGTTCAGGCGCACGGACCTGGAGGCGGCCATCGTGGAATATGCCCGGCGGCGGGAAACGGCGAAGCGGGAACCCCACGCGTGAGGATAGGCTCCGCATGCTGAGGACGAGGCTTGTTGCCGCCACGGTAATGACCGCGTTGTTTGCCGGCGGGATGTGGGCTGACCTGGTGTACTTCCGTGACAGCATCATGCTGCACGCCATGTTCCTGGTCGCCGCGTATCTGAGTTTCCGCGAGTTCTGGCCGCTGTGCCGCGCGACGGGGCATCAGACCTTTTCCAACTGGGGAACGTTGAGCGGCTGTGCGCTTGTCGCCGTGCATTACTGGTCCATGCATTTATGCTCGTCCCCCGGCGCCACAACAGTCGCCTGGCAGCGTGCGACCAATATGTCGCTGGCTGCGCTGGCCGCCGCCATCCTGGGCGCCTTTCTGCTTACAGCGCGCCGCCATCAACTCCAGGCTTCGCTGGGCGGTGTGGCCGTCACCTGCCTGGGCCTGCTGTACATCTACTTCCTGCCGTCGTTCCTTCTGAAACTGCGCCATGTCGGCCCGAACGGCCTGATCGGCGGAAGCGGCTGGAACAGCTTCGGGCACCACATGGTTGTAGCCACCGTCGTGCTGGCCAAAGGCTGCGACGTCTGGGCCTACCTGATCGGGCGCTTGCTGGGCAGGCACAAAGCCTTCCCCACACTGTCACCCGGCAAGACGGTGGAAGGCATCGTGGCGGGGGTGGTCGGCAGCGTGGCGGTGGCGGCAGTGCTCAGTCTGCAATCGGTCGGGGTGCTGTCCCGCTTCGGTCTGGGCAAAGCGTGCGTCATCGGACTGTGCCTTGCCATCGCGGGCATCATGGGCGACTTGGCCGAGAGTCTGCTGAAGCGCAGCGCCGGCGCAAAGGACGCCGGCAACGTCGTACCGGGCTATGGCGGCGCCATGGACGTCGTGGACAGCCTGATGGTGGCGGGGCCAGTTGCCTATTTCCTGATTCCGGCTATGCTGTAGGAGCGGAGCGGGCATCGCCTGAGCCCACTCATGTAGAGCCGGGCAACCAGCGGTTCCAGGTCGCGGAGACCCTGAAGAACAGCGTGCGCAAGACCATTGAGATTGAGGACCGCGAAACGACTCGTGCCCTGCTCGGCGCGGGCGATTGCCACCTGCGCCGTGTGCGCGAGACGCTCGGCGTGGAGGTAGCGGCGCGCGGCGACCTTCTGCATTTGTCAGGCGACGACGGCTCCGTGGAGCGGTGCGCGCGCGCCTTCCTGGGGATGCTGCGGGTCATCCGGAAGAGCCAGCGGCTGGACGAAGAGGACGTGCAGCGGATTCTGGACTCCGTCACCGCGGGCGATGACGGCGAGAGCGGGGACAGAAGGCTGGAGCGGAAAGGCAGCGGCCCGCATACCAGCGTGCATCCGCTGACGCCGGGTCAGGCCCGCTACATGGAAGCCATGGCCACACACGACGTGGTCTTCGCGATAGGGCCCGCGGGGACCGGCAAGACGTATCTGGCCGTGGCCTCCGCGCTGGAATCGCTGTCGGCCGACGTCGTCAGCCGGTTGGTGCTGGTGCGGCCGGCGGTGGAAGCCGGGGAGCGGCTGGGGTTTCTGCCTGGCGATGTGGCGGAGAAAGTCAACCCGTACCTGCGGCCGCTGTATGACGCGCTGCATGACATGCTGAACGCGCACCAGCTCGCACGGTACGTGGAACGCGGCGTGGTCGAGATTGCGCCGCTGGCGTTCATGCGGGGGCGCACGCTGAACAACGCCTTTGTGATCCTGGATGAGGCGCAGAACACAACGCCCAAGCAGATGAAAATGTTCCTGACACGCTTGGGCAGGGACGCTCGGGCGGTGATTACCGGCGATGTGACACAGGTGGACCTGCCGGCGGGCGATCTATCTGGATTAGCGCACGCATGGGATATTCTGCACGGGGTAGACGGCGTGGCATTCGTGACCCTCGAGAAGCAGGACATTGTGCGTCACCCCTTGGTGCAACGCATTGTGGATGCGTACGACCAGAGCGAAGGATCGGGCAAGTGATATGAGCCTGCCCTTTTCGCGGCAGAGCCGCTCCGGCCTCACGGCAACGCCCGTACGCAGGCCTCGCGCGGGCACCTTCCCCGAAGAGCATGTCGGCCCGCTCGGCATCGTCTTCTGCCTGCTGCTGCTGGCCGCTACCGTCCTGATCCTCGACTACGGTGTGCTCCCGCCCCCCTATGCGGAGCGCGCCAGGCCCCTGCACGACATCTACGCCCGCCTCGACTATCGCTACAGCGACCCCGACGAACTCAACCGCCAGAGGGATGCGGCCGCTGAAAGGGCGCCGCGGGTGTACGTCGAAGACGCCGCCTGGGCGGACAGGGTCCTGCAGGATCTCCTGGAGTTGATCGGCATTGTGGAGAAGGCCAAGAGCGCCGAGGAGGCGCGGGAACGCGCGGCTCGATACCCGCATGATCTCGATCTCGCCGAGGCGCTGTACAAGTACAACCTGAAAATGGGGCCGGAGAGGACGCCGCTGCGGACCATGCTCGCCGACCGGATCCGCCGCTCCCTGCAGATAATCGCGGATAACGGCGTGCTGACCCCCGAGGACTACGATGCTGAGCGGTACCGCCGCGAGATCGTCCGCGTTGTGCCCGGCGCGACGGGCGAGAGCAGCGGTACCAGGGTGCCGGTGGAACGGCTGCGCAGCGCCGACATGATCGCCAACGACGAACTGCGGCGCGCAAGCTGGCGGGAGAACCTGCCGGAGGCGCTGGATAATCAGCTCTACCGCCACCTGCGTTCCCGCCTGGAACAGAACCCGTGCAACCTGGTGCTGGATCCCGCCCTGACCGCCCGGCAGCAGGAACTGGCGCGCGAGAGGGTCGGCCTGAGCGGCGACGTGTCCGTCAAGAGGCACAGCCTGATCCTCAGCAAGGACAGGCCGGCCTCCAAGTCCGATCTGGAACGGCTGCACGCCGAGTACCGCGCGTACAAGAGGAGCCTGCCGTGGGAGTCGCGCGCCAGGGAGCTTCTGGCCCTGACGTCCGTGGCCCTGGCCGTCCTGCTGATCTTCCTCTTCGCCGCCGCCCGGGGTCAGGCCGGCGTCCTGCGGCGACGGCGCGCATTGGCGATGCTCGGCTTGCTGACCATCGCAGTCTTGGCAGTGGGCAGGGGCCTGTTGCTGGCCGGCGAGAGCGCGGCGCTGACGCCCGTCGTGTTCGTCGCCATGGTGGCGTCGCTCGCGTTCGGCCAGACCATCGCGCTGCTGACTCTGTTTGCGCTCTGCATCCTCTCCACGATGGCCGGCGTTCACTGGGAGGCCGCTGAGACAGCAGGCGTCTTTCCCGCGCTCAGCCTGGCCCTCATGGCTGGCGGGATAGCCGCCGCTCTACCACCCGAACGCCTCCAGGGCCGCTGGGACCTGTTGCGCTACGGCGCGCTGGGCGGCGTGGTGCAGGGCGCGCTGGCAGTTGGTATGAGTCTCCTGGGCGGCGGGTTGCTGCTTGTGGACGCGCCCGCGAACGTGGCTGCGGAGCATGCCGCGGCACTGG
>JAPLOD010000781.1 GCA_026692735.1 Planctomycetota bacterium
GCCCTCCGCTGGCTTCGCCCCGGGGGGCGCGTCCTCCTTTTCGCCCACACGCGCAAGGGCGAGACGGCGAGCATAGATGCGGGGCTGGTGACGGTGGAGGACAAGACGCTCATCGGCTGCTACAGCGCCGACGCGGACCTACAGGACTTGACGGCACGGCTGGTCTTCTCGCGGCGCGTGCGCGTCGCGCCGCTGATCAGCCACCGCTTTCCCTTGTCGCGGGTGGCCGAGGCGTTCGAGTTGGCGATGCATCCCACGCCCAGGTCCCTTAAGATCCTGGTGAAGCCATGAGCGCGAACACGCCCCCGACCATGCGCGCCGCGGTGCTCTACGGCAAGGAAGACGTGCGCGTGGAGCGCATCCCCGTGCCGGTCCCCGGCCCTGGCGAGCTGCTGCTGAAGGTCGAGGCGGCCCTGACGTGCGGCACGGACCTGAAGGTGTTCCGGCGCGGATACCACGCCGCGATGATCCGGCCGCCCAGCGTCTTCGGGCACGAGATGGCCGGCACGGTTGCGGCCTGCGGTGAGACGCCCGCGGGCGACGGCACCCATCCCGCCCCGCGCTTCCCTGTCGGGACGCGCGTGGTCGTCGCCAACTCGGCCCCCTGCGGCGCGTGCTACCCCTGCCGACGCGATCAGGAGAACCTGTGCGAAGACCTTCACTTCCTCAACGGCGCCTATGCCGAGTACCTGCGCGTCCCGGCGCGGTTCGTCGAGCGGAACACGTACCGCATCGCGGACCACGCGAGTTTTGAGACGGCCGCGCTGGCCGAGCCGCTCGCATGCGTGGTGCAGGGCCTCGACGAGACAGCCCTGCGGCGCGGCGACACCGTGGCCGTGCTGGGTCTCGGACCTATCGGGCTCATGTTCGTCGCCATGCTGAAGGCGCGCGGCGCGACCGTCGTGGGGTTGGGCCGCCACGCTCTGCGCCTCGATACCGCGCGGGCGCTCGGCGCCGACACCGTCCTGGACGTGGACGCCGGCGGCCACTGGCATGCCGAGTTGCGCCGGCGGCATCCGCACCTGGACGTCGTCATCGAGGCGACCGGAAAGCCCGAAGTGTGGGAGCAGGCGCTGGCGCTGGTCCGCAAGGGCGGCATCGTCAACCTGTTCGGCGGCTGCCCGGCAGGAACGAAGATCACGCTGGACACCCACCGCCTGCACTACGACCAGGTGACGGTGAAGTCATCGTTCCATCACCGGCCGTCGGCCGTCCGCGCAGCACTGACCGCGCTGGAACAAGGAGTCCTGCCTCCCCGGCTGTTCATTGGCGGCGAGAAGCCGTTGGAGGAACTCCCGGCGCTGCTGCGCGGGATGCTCCATTCGAACCGTACTGTCAAGACGTGCATCCGGCCGTAGTGCCGAGCTACTTGCGCTGCTCCAGTTCCTTGGCGTACTCCTCAGCGCGCTTGACGATCTCCTCGTTGTCCTTCGCCAGAGCCGCGGCAAGCTTGGCGTACTTCACGCTCTCGGCAAGCTCGCCGGAATCGTGGAGCGCCTTGGCCAGGGTGTCGAGGATGTTGCCGTCAGCCTCCTTAGTGAGCTTGACCGCCTCGCGGGCCAGCGGCAGCGCGCGCTTCGCGTCGCGCACCTTTTCGTCCTTGGCGGTGAGCATGAACCATGCCGCGGCGTTCAGAAGCCCCGGGTCGGTGGGGTACAGCTTGAGCGCCTGTTCGTAGAGCCGCAGCGCCCCGGGCTCGTCGTTGCATCCCTGGGCCTGCTGAGCCGTCCCCATGAGTGAGCGAAGAGAAGGCTTCTCCTTTGGGAAGTCGGCCAGTTTCTTTGATACTTCGAGCCCGTCCGCGCCCTTGGCCTCGAACTTGATCACGACTTCCACATCCGCCGCATTCGCGAAATCCTGCGGGACTCGCCAGGAGCCCCCTCTGAGGCCGCCTCACCCAAAGGCCAGCGTCGCCACCTTCTGTTCTTTGCCGCCCGCGCGAACGTAGCAGGTCAGGGCGCCCGCACCGGGCCTGCGGCGGGAGCCGTCGGCGCTGACGAGGGCCACATCCTTGATCTCAACGTCGGCATCATCCAAGCTGGACCGTGCGGCTGTGAAGTCCAGCTTTGCCGGCCCACTGAAGGCCCCCCGTTTCAGCGCCCCTCCGCACCCCAGCGCTCCGGCCACCAGCACCACGCACGCCCATAGCTTTGCGGATCGCATCTGTCTCCCTCCTGGCCACAGGGGCGCACACCCGCCCCGCGCCGCCCATGAACTGAGACGCAGCAGGCCGCATTATGCTGCGTTTCCAACGGTACGCAATCCTCTCCGGGTGATTTCCTCGCGAGCCCGCACCCGCGCTGCCGGCCGCGCCGGCTGCTACTTCTCGAACCCGAACTCTACATCCGCGGCCCACGAATCCTGCCAGTAATCGTGGAACGCATTGATGTTGATCTGTGAAACGCTGCGGTTCGCGGCCAGTTCGAGCGGCCCGCCCTTGTTGTTGTTCACGCGGAAGGAAAACCTGATCGGCTGGCCGCTGTCCAGCCGCTTCTTCACCTCGGGAATCTCGCTCCATGGCAACGCCGCCTCGACGATGCGCGTGTTCCCGTCACGCCTGATGGCGAGCTTGCCGTTCTCTACCGGCCCGCCGTCCACCTGCGCTTTGGGCTGGCGCGGGTAGAAATGCTTGCGCGGCACACCGGGGGCCATCAGACGCCAGAGTTCCGTGCCGCCGCCATACTTGGGCGCGACCTGGTTCAGTGCGTACTCGTAATCGGTGCACTTCCAGGCCATATAGCGCGGCATCGTGCCGGGCGGGTGCGAGAGCATCCCATTCTGGCCGGGCGGCAAGACGCCGAAGGCCAGCAGCACGTTGTCCGTGCCGTCGCCCGACGGAGTGTCAGGGTTCTTGCGGTATGAGTAACGCCGCACGCCTTCGGGCCATTTCAGCTCCCGCCTCTGCTTCACGTTCCCCTTGTTGTCTTTCTGCGGCAGGAAGCACGTCTCCGGATAGTAATACTGATCGTCGTCGCGCGTGGCGAAGCGCACGTTCCCGTCGTACGGCGAATCGTCGGCGATTTTCGCGGCGAAGTAGAACGCGTTGTCATCATAGGCCAGGTAGCCCGTGGCGACGCCGCTTGTCGTTTTCTCGTCGAACTGCATGAAGGGCAGCCACGCCTTCTCGGTCAGGTTCGCGCCGCCCGCGCCGCCGCCGGTCACGGGCTGCGGCAGCACGCCCTCCCAGTCCTTCAGATCGCCGTCAACGGTGATGGTTTTCTTGGCGATGACGTTGACGTGCAGGTTCTCCTCGTGAACGACCTTGCCGTCGGCCCCCGCGTCGAAGGAGAGCTTGAGCGGGTACGTGTTGTTGGCCGTGGACCTGCTGTTCGGGGCGATCTCCAGCGTCACGGCTTTCGTCTCGTGGGCTGCGAATACGAGCGGGTTGGGCGGGGCTTCGAGAATGAAATCCGCGAGCCTGACGGACAGTTCGCCGCTGATGGGCCGATTGAGGACATTGGTGAGGGTAAGCTGCAGCGCCGACGGCTGGCCCACGCCCACGCGCGCGAGGAGGTCGCGGGCGCGGACGTCGAGCGGGGTGAGGCCGTCAATGCGCGCGGACTTGAGCGCGTCGAGGAGTTGCGCGAAGGAACCCGCCGAGCCGTCCGTGCGCAGCATGTAGCCGAGACCGTTGAGCGGGACGACGATCTTGCCATCTTGAGCGGGCACGGCGTTGCCATAGTAGTCGCTGAGCATGAACGCGCCGCCGCCGTCGGGCAGCGTGAGCGTAGCGCCATCGAGCACCGCGGCCAGGCGCAGCGCCTTCTGCAGCTT
>JAPLOD010000782.1 GCA_026692735.1 Planctomycetota bacterium
AAGGCAGCGGTCGTCGGCATGGGCACGAGGGGGACCGGGATCGCGCACGCGCTGGCGGCGGCAGGCGTGCCGGTCGTGGTGCGGGACGAAGAAGAGGCGGCCCTGCAGAAGGGGATGGAGCGGATCAGGAGTTCGCTGGGAAAGCGCGTCGAACAGGGGCAACGCTCACCGCAGTGGCTGGCCGACGTGCTGGAGCGGATCACTCCGACCACGCGATGGCAGGAGGTGGCGAACGCCGATGTGGTCATCGAATCGGTCTTCGAGAACGTCTCCGTCAAGCGCGCGGTTATCGAACGGCTGGAAGCCATCTGCGCCCCCGACACCATCATCGCCACGAACACCTCGACCATCTCCCTGGATGAGCTTGGCGTGGGCATGCGGCACGGCGAACGCCTGATCGGCCTGCATTTCTTCAACCCCGCTCACCACATGCCGCTGGTGGAGATCATCCGGCGCGAGGATACGGCGGGGAGCGTCATTGCGGCGGCGATGAAGTTCGCCAAGACGATCCGCAAGACGCCCGTGCTGGTCAGGAACCGCGAGGGCTTTCTGGTCAACCGCATCTTTGTCCCGTACCTGAAGGAGGCGTTCTGGCTGCTGGAAGAAGGGGCGGAGGCCGCGGCGCTTGACGGCGCCATGGTGGACTTCGGCTTCTCGATGGGGCCGCTGGCCCTGATTGACATGGCGGGGCTGGACATCCTGGTGTTCAGCGATCGCGTGCTGAGCCGCGCGTTTCCGCGGCACGGCGCTCTGTCCCAGGTGGCTGTGCGCCTCGTCGAGCGCGGGCAGTTGGGCCAGAAGACGGGGGCTGGAGTTTACAAATACGAACGGGGTGAGTATGCTCCCCGTCACAGCGAAACGACCGCAGGAATCCTCGCCGACGTGCGGCGGGAACAGGGCCTCGCTCCGCGCAAGATTGAGAAGGACGAGATCATCGAGCGGCTGGCGCTGCGGATGGTGAGCGAGGCGTTCTACCTGCTGGAAGAGGGCATCGTGCAGCGGCCGTCGGACCTTGACGTGGCGACAGTGCTGGGGATTGGCTTTCCGGATTTCCGCGGCGGCGTGCTGCAGTATGCCCGCGACCTCGGCGTGGGCCACGTCGTGAGCAGGCTGGAGAAGCTTGCGGAGCGGTCCGGCGAGAGGTTTTTGCCCTGCCGGATGATGCGAGAGCACAAAGGAGTCGGATAATGGCGTCTGCCCCGGAACGGAAGGACTTTCAGGCCACCAAGAAGATGAAGGCGGTGATGGGCAAGTACTTCACCTAGCTGACGCATGGCCCGCAGGCCGGGACGAAGACGGCGTGGTGCACCAGCGTGGGCCCCGCCGAGCTGCTCCGCGCGCTCGGCTTCAACGTGTACTTCCCGGAGAACCACGGCGCGATGCTGGGCGCCACCCGCATGGCTACCGACCTGATCCCGCTGGCCAACGCGCGCGGGTTCTCGCCCGACATCTGCTCGTACCTGACGAGCGATATTGGCTCGTACATCAAGGGCGCCAGCCCGCTGCAGAAGATGAACCTGCCGGGGCCGCCCAAGGCCGACGTGCTGGTCTTCAACACCAACCAATGCCGCGACGTGAAGGACTGGTTCCAGTTCTATGCGCGGGAGTGGAATGTCCCGTGCCTGGGAATCCACACGCCGCGCGCCATCAGCGAGCTGAGCGATTCGATGGTGGAGGATGTGACGCGGCAGACTGAGGCCCTGGTCGAGCCGCTGGAGAAGGTCGCCGGCACGAAGCTCGATACGGCCAGGCTGCGGGAAACGGTCGGCCTGTCAAAGCAGTGCACGGAGCTGTGGAAGCAGGTGCTCGAAGCCGCCGCCAACGTCCCTTCGCCGATCACGTTCTTCGACGGCACGATCCAGATGGGGCCGGCGGTCGTGCTGCGCGGCACCCCGGATGCCGTGGACTACTACCGGACGCTGGTGGCCGAACTGAAGCAGCGCGTTAGCGACGGCGTGCCCGCGGTCGAAGGCGAGCGCTTCCGCATCTACTGGGAAGGGATGCCCATCTGGGGCAAGCTGAGCGCGCTGTCGGCGCAGTTCGCGGAACTGAAGGCGTGCGTGGTCGCTTCGACCTACTGCAACAGTTGGGTCTTCGAAGCACTCGACCCCGCCGATCCGTTCCGCAGCATGGCTCGCGCGTACTCCAGCATCTTCATCTGCCGCAGCGACGACTATAAGGAGAAGTACATCGAGCAGATGGCGGCCAGGTACAAGGTCAACGGCATCCTGTACCACGATTCCAAGACCTGTCCGAACAATTCCAACTGCCGCTACGAGATGCCGCAGCGGCTGCAGAAGAAACTGGGCAAGCCTTTCCTGATTGTCAACGGCGACCTGAACGACCTGCGGCTTTACTCGGAGGAGCAGACCCGCACGAACATCGAGGCGTTTGTCGAGCAGCTTGCCGAAGCCTGAGGATGAGCGCCCATGCACCATTACTGCGGCGTGGATATCGGGGCCTCCTCGGCCAAGCTCGTCATCATTGACGGGAACGGGCGGATTGTAGGCCGGGCGCTGCGGCGCTCCGGCGTGGACTACGCGGAGACCGCCGCGCGCTGCCTGTCGGAGGCGCTCGCCGCGGCCGGCCTGAAGCAGGAGGATCTCAGCGGCTCGCTCTCGACCGGCTACGGCCGGGACAACGTTGCATGGGCTCAAGGGAAGATGACCGAGATCGCCTGCCACGGCAGGGGAGCGTATCACCATCTCCGCAAGCGGATGACGGTGGTGGACATCGGGGCCCAGGACAGCAAGGTGATTCACCTCGACGACCGAGGCCGCCGCACGGGCTTCAAGATGAACCGCAAGTGCGCCGCCGGCACGGGGGCGTTCCTCGAGGAGATAGCGATGCGGCTGGATATCCCGCTTGGCGAGCTCAACGGGCTTGCCGAGCGTTCCACGAAGGAGACGACGCTGGGCAGTTTCTGCACCGTGTTCGCAGCCACGGAAGTGCTGGCGAAGATCCGCGCGGGAGAGAAGGCCGAGGATATCGTCAAAGGGGCCTTTCGGTCCGTGGCGCGACGAATTCTGGAAATGGACACGGTGGACGCGCCGCTGGTGGTGACCGGCGGGGTGGTGGCCCACAACCCGATCCTGGCCACGATGATCGCGCAGTCCTTCGGGAAAGAGACGCTCATCTGCCCCGAGCCGCAGTACGCGGGGGCGTTCGGGGCGGCGCTGTTTGCGCTGGAAAAGGAAACGTAGCGCGACCCTCCGGGCCGCGCCACGCTGAAGGAGAGCAGCAATGCTTATCAAGGACCCTCCGGTGGCCATCACCGAGAACCTGCTGATGCTCGGAACCGCCGCATATCCGCTGTACCTGTTCAAGGGGCGGACGGAGGGCCTGCTCTTTGAAGGAGGCATCAGCGCCATGGGGCCGCTGCTGGGCCAGCAGTTGCAGCGGCTCGGGATCGCGAGCAGCTTCATCAAGCAGGTTGTCGTCACCCACGGGCATCCCGACCACGTGATGGCCGTGCCGCTCCTGCGGCAGATGTTTCCGGGGATCAAAGTGCTCGCCTCCGAGGCGGCCGCCAAGACGCTCGCCACGGAGAAAGCGCTGGCGTTCTTCCAGCAGATAGACCAGGCGCTGTGCGACAACCTGGCGAAGGACGGGCAGATCACGGCCGAGCATCGCCGCCCGCCCTCGGCCGACAAGCAGATCGCCGTGGATCGTCTCCTTAAGGAAGGAGACGCCATCGCTGTGGACGGCGTTTCGTTCCAGGTGCTCGAAACGCGGGGGCACAGCGACTGCAGCCTGAGCTTCTTCGAGCCCGGCGGCAGAATCCTGGTGATCTCGGACGCGACGGGCTACTACCTGCCTGCACACGGCTTCTGGTGGCCGAACTACTTCACCGGGTACGCGACCTATCTCGACTCGATGCGGCGGCTGGCGGGGATGGGGGCGGAGGTGCTGTGCCTGAGCCACAACGCCGCCCTTCGGGGCGCCGACGAAATCCGCGCGTATTTCCGCGACGCCATCGCGGCGACGGAGGCATACCACCGGCGGATCATCAGCGAGGCGAAGGCGGGAAAGCCGGTCCGGCAGATCGCCGAGCAACTCGGTTCCGAGGTCTATCAGAAAACGCAGCTCCTGCCGCTTGATTTCTTCCAGAAGAACTGCGGCCTGCTGGCGAAGCTCTCGCTGCGGCATGAGGGCATGAGCGTGGACAAGCAGTAGCGCAAGCGTTGCGTCCTGCGGTACAAGAGCGAGGAGAACCATGGCCAGTTCGCGGATCCTGGGCAGCGGGAAGTACGTGCCGGAGAAGGTCGTTACCAACTTCGACGTGATGAAGATGATGGACACGACCGACGAGTTCATCGTCGAGCGCACGGGGGTGCGCCGGCGGCGGCATGCCGAGGCGGACGTGGCCGCGTCCGATCTGGCCGTCCTGGCCTGCAAGGCCGCGGTCGCCGATGCCGGCCTGACGATGGACCAGATTGACCTCCTCATTATGAACACGATCACGCCCGACCATGCCGACCCGGGCTGCGCGTTCTTCCTGCAAGGCAAGCTCGGGCTGCCCGGCATCGCGGTCATGGACATCCGCCAGCAGTGCGCGGGGCTGATCTACGGGCTGTCCATCGCCGATCATTTCGTGCGGGCGGGAACGTATCGTCACGTGCTGGTCGTCTGTGCGGAGGTGCTGTCCAAGAGGATTGACGGCTCGTACGACGGCCGGAACATCGCCATCCTGCTGGGCGACGGAGCGGGGGCGGTGGTGGTGGGGCCGGCGGACGGCTCTGCGAAAGGAATCCGCTCCACGCTGCTCCACGCTGACGGCAGGGGCGCCAAGGCGCTCTACACCGCCGCGCCCGGCTGCGCGCTGGGCAGGAAAGAGCACATCACCAATGAGGACATTGAGGCCGGGCGAGTGCATTTTCGCATGGATGGAAAAGCGGTGTTCAACGGCGGCGTGGAGAAGATGTCGGAAGCGGTCTTCGAATCGCTGCGCGTAAACGGCTTGAAGCTGAGCGACATTGACGTGCTGATCCCGCACCAGGCGAACCTGCGCATGCTCGAGGCCATCATCACGCGCACCGGCTTCCCCAAGGAGAAGGTCTACGCCAACGTCGTGGAGTACGGCAACATCGCGTCGGCGTCGCTGCCTATCGCCTTCGATGAAGCCCGGCGCTCGGGGATGATCCGCGACGGCAGCCTGGTGCTGCTGGTGGCGTTCGGGTCGGGTTTCGTGTGGGGCTCGGCGCTACTGCGGATGTGAGCGGCCCGCGGCCCGTTCGCGCAAGACGTAGCGCTTGATCTTGCCCGTGGCGGTCTTGGGCAGCGCATCAATGAACTCAACCCAGCGCGGGTATTTGTAGGGCGCGGTGTTCACCTTGACGAAGTCCTGCAGTTCGCGCGCCAGTTCGGGCGACGGCCTGTGGCCGTCCTTGAGCACCACGTAGGCGCGGGGCTTGACCAGGCCGTCGTCGTCGGGGGCGCCCACGACGCCGCTTTCCAGGACCGCCGGGTGGGCCTGAAGAACGCTCTCGACATCGGCGGGCCAGACCGCCTGGCCGCTGACCTTGATCATGTCGTCGGTGCGGCCCGCGTACCAGAAGAAGCCGTCTTTATCGAGCGTGAACTTGTCGTGCGTGTTGATCCACTCGCCGCAGAAGGTCCTCTTGGTGGCCTCGTGCTTGTTCCAGTAGCCGGCGGCGATGCTCTCGCCCTTGATATACAGCGTGCCCACGTGGCCGGGCGGCAGTTCGTGGCCGTGGTCGTCAACGATCTTGGCCTCGAAGCCGGGCACGATCTGCCCGGTGCTGCCGGCCTTCGCCTGGCCAGGCCGGTTGGAGATGAAGATGTGGAGGATTTCGGTGGAGCCGATGCCGTCGAGGATTTCCACGCCGAAGCGGGCCTTCCATTTTTCGAAGATCGGCTTGGGCAGGGGCTCGCCCGCCGACACGCACAGCCGCACCCGCCCCAGGCTCGTCCGCCCCGTCTTCTCGGCGAGGTGCAGCAGCGCGGCGTAACTGGTGGGGACGCTGTAGAAGACGGTCGGCTGGTGAGTGTCAATCACCTCGAACACTTTGTCCGGAGTCGGGCGGTCAGGGTAGAGCACGGTGGTGCCACCGACGCGGAGAGGGAAATACAGGCCGTTTCCCAGGCCGTACGCGAAGAACAGTTTCGCTACGGAGAACGAGACGTCGGCGTGCCGCAGGCCGAGCACGTGCTTGGCATACAGGTCGGCGGCCACGGCCATGTCGTGATGCAGATGGATCGCGCCCTTGGGAAAGCCGGTGGTGCCTGAGCTGTACAGCCAGAAGGCCATGTCGTCCCTGCTGGTGTCGGCGGGCATGAGCGCCGGGGAGGCTGCCTGCATCAGGGCTTCGAGGGTCGGATCGCCGTTGGCCTCGCCGCCCGCGACCACCACGTGCTTCAGGCAGGCGAGACTGCTGTGAATTTCCGCGATCTGCTTGCGGAGCGAGGGGTGAACGATCAGCACACGCGCGCGGCTGTCGTTGAGCA
>JAPLOD010000783.1:0-3475 GCA_026692735.1 Planctomycetota bacterium
GCTTCGAGGCCGCCGTCAAGACTCCGAAGAAGGAACCCGAGCCCGGCAAGACGCAACCTTCCGGCAAAGACGATAAAGAGGCCACCGCGCCAAAGGAGAAGACCGCCGCGGCGGACAACCTCGCGGCGCTCATGGGCGGCCTGATCGGCAGAGACGGCAAGGTGAACCGCGAGGCGTACGTCCGCGAGGCGCTCAGCTACGACCTGCAGACCATCCACCGCATGCTGGGGCCGGATTACGAATTCTTCCACAAAGGCGGCAAGGCCGAGGAATTCCCCACGGCGCCCGCGGCGACCGACAAGAGCTCGGGCAAGATCGGCCGCAACGGGCAGGGCTTCACCTATCAGTTCGGGACGGCGGTCGCCGATCCGGGCGGCTACTGGACCACGCAAGGCCAGGTGCTCTACGTGCCCGACAAAGCCAGCGATCACGGCGTGGACCGCATAGACGTCGCATCCTACGGCCACCATTGTCTGCAGCTCAAACCCGAACCGGCGTGGTGGGGCGGAGCGCATCCCGAACCCGGCGTCGTGCAGAAGAGCTGGACGCAGGCCGCGGGCGGACCGATCGGCATGCCGTTCACCATTGAGCGCTCGTACGCGTCCTTCTCGGAGAACGGCTACATGCTCTTCAAGTCGGGCCTGATCGGCGCCGGCTCGGTGAACAATGTGCCCGTCCATCCGTGTTTCATGTTTCCACGGCACAAGGTCCCGACCGCGATCGCGCTGACGAGCAAGAACGAGTTCCTGCTCGTGACGATCTGGGACACGCAGGAGACCAAAGGCCAGGTCGCCGTGCTGGCTCTAGGGTCAACCGACAAGGGAAGAACCGCGTTCGGCCTGCCGAGCTGGGGGATCAATGAGCACATCAAGCTGCTGGGCTACATTGACCTGCCGGGCGTCGCCGCGCCGACGGATATCTCCGCCACGTCGTTCGCGGGGTGGAGTTCGCCGGTGAAGTCGGCGGAGTATGCCATCGAAGACGCCAAGGACCGCGAGAGCCGCTTCAAAGCCGACGAGGTGAGCCGGACGGGCTGCGCGGTGGCGATCTCGCGGGCAGAAAGCAAGGCCGTGTTCATTGACCTGCTGCCGCTGATCCAGGGCGTCCGCGAGATGTGCTTCACCACGCAGGCGAATGCGGACAAGGCGAAGAACGCCGGCCTGGACCCGAAACAGTGGCCGTTCACGTTCGAGGTCGAGCCGCGCTACAAGCCGGCGGTGCTCTCGGTGGTGGACGTTCCTTTTCCGACGGCGGTGCGCGTCTCGCCGTGGGCCGTGCACGACAAGCACCATGTGGTCGCGGCGATCGGCAGCCTGGAAGGCAAACTGCTCGCGTACGATGTGACGGGACTCACCTCCGAGAAGCCGCACACCGCCCAGGACATCAAGCCGCTCTGCATGGCGCAGGTCGGCCGCAATCCGTGCTGCATTGCGTATCAGCGCTACGCCGATCCGTACCGCAAGGCGACACAGGGGAGCGATGTCGGCGGCTGGTTCGCGATCAACTTCACGTTCCTGGTGTGCTGCCGCGGCGACCGCGAGATTGACTGGGTCGAGGTCACGTCCAAGGGCGCCGACGTCTACCGCCGCTTCCGCGATTCGCGCTTCGTTGACCCCGTGCATTGCCAGCAGACGCGCATCAACAGCCCGGACGGGACGTACATCGTGACGATCGCCGATTTCAAAGGCCGGAAGCTCCTGAACTACCGCTTCGGCAACGCCACCATTGACGGGAAGGCATTTCCGATTTCCGACGGCAAGAGCGAGATTGAGTTCACCGGCGCGATGGACTTTCCGGGCTACGTGTTCCGAATCAACTCAGACAACGTACCGTGACGGTGGCGGATTTCACGGCGCGGTTGGGAACCACAGATGAACGCAGATGAACGCAGATAGGAAAAGCAGTAGGCAGGGAATCTTCGCGCCACGCGAAGGCTCCAGCGGATAGTAGTATAGAGGTCAAAAGGAGTCGGCCACGTGAGGACGGTTCATGACCTTTCACAACTGGAGTGGCGGCTCTCCGGCTGGACGCCCCACGTCTGGCGTTTCAACAAGAGCATGGAGACCGGCGCGCTGTCCCAGGCCGAGATCCCGCCCATTCCCGCGCGCGTGCCGGGTTCCGTGCAGGACGCTCTGCGCGCGGCCGGCATTCTGCCGGACTGGAACGTGGGGCTCAACGCGCGGCTGTGCGAATGGGTCGAGAACCGGCACTGGGTCTTTGAAACGACGCTGCCCAACGAATGGTTCCCGCCAACCGCCAATAGCCAACAGCCACTAGCGAACAGTATCCGCCTGCGATGCCTCGGCCTGGACTACTGCGGCTGCGTGCTCGTGAACGGCAAGGAGGTCGCGCAGTTCCGCGGCTCCTTTGTGCCGCACGTATTCGACTTCACGCCGCACCTGGCCGCGAAGGACAACCGCCTGGCGATCGTCTTCGAATGCCCGCCGCGCTGGCTCGGCCAGTTCGGCTACACCTCGCGCATGACGGAATGGAAGCCGCGCTTCAACTACACGTGGGACTGGGTCTCGCGTCTCGTGCAGACCGGCATCTGGGACGACATCGCGCTGGAGGTCACCGATGGGCACGCGTTCCAGACCAACCGCCACGGCCCGGACATCCGCTGCATCGCGGATGCCGATCTCCGCCGCGGTCGCGGGACGCTGTCCGTCTTCTGGCACGTTCGCGGCGGCGCGGGACGGCTCGTCCGCGTGGCGCTGGAGCAAGGGCGCCGTATCGTTCGCGCGAAACGCAGCGCGGTGGCGGGACAGGAGTGTCCCGCCCACCGGAGGGCGGCGTTCGGCAAGCTCACGTGGAAAGACCTGCCTGTGGAGTTGTGGCATCCGAACGGCCGCGGCCGGCAGCCGCTGTACACGCTGCGCTGCCAGGTGTGCGACAGAGCCGGCAAAGTCCTCGATGAAGACGTGCGCCGCATCGGCTTCAAGCACCTCACATGGCGGCAGTGCGCAGGCGCCCCGCGGGGCGCCGACCCGTGGCTGTGCGTCGTCAACGGGAAGCCCGTCTTTCTCCAAGGAGTGAACTGGGCGCCGATTCGCCCGAACTTCGCGGACGTGAGCGTGGACGAGTACCGCCAACGGCTGCAACTCTACCGCGACCTGGGCTTCAACCTGCTGCGCGTCTGGGGCGGCGGAGTTCTGGAGAAGGAGTGCTTCTACGAGCTGTGCGACGAACTGGGCCTGCTGGTGTGGCAGGAATTCCCGCTATCGTCGTCCGGCGTGGAGAACTGGCCGCCGGAGGATGCGGCGAGCATCGAGCGCATGAAGGACATCGCCAGCTCCTACATCGAGCGCCGCCAGCACCACGTCTCGCTGGCGCTGTGGTGCGGCGGCAACGAATTGCAGGGCGGCCTGGAGGGCAGCAAGGAAGGCATCGGCAAGCCCGTTGACACTGCGCACCCGATGATCAAAGCGCTGGCGGAGACGGTGGCCAGACATGATCCCGGCCGGCGCTTCTTGCC
>JAPLOD010000783.1:3496-6291 GCA_026692735.1 Planctomycetota bacterium
GTCAGGCCCGCGCTTCACCGCCGACGAGAAGGATTTCGGCAAGGGCCTGCACTGGGACGTCCACGGGCCGTGGCGCGCCGACGCGGACATGGAGAAGTGGGCGCGCTACTGGCAGAACGACGACGCGCTGTTCCGCTCCGAGACCGGGTCTCCCGGCGCGAGCGCCGTGGACATCATCCGGCGCTACCGGGGCGAGTGCCGCGAAACGCCGGGCACGCTCGATAACCCGCTGTGGCGGCGCAGCCCGTGGTGGATCGAGTGGCCCGACTTCATCCGCGAGAAGGGCCGCGAGCCGCGCGATCTGGAGGAGTACGTAGCGTGGAGCCAGGAGCGGCAGAAGGAGGCCTTGAGCATGGCGGTGGGCGCGTGCAAGAGGCGCTTTCCGCGCTGCGGCGGAGTAATCATCTGGATGGGGCACGACAGTTTCCCGTGCGCGGCGAACACGGCGATTGTGGATTACTGGGGGCGGGCCAAGCCGGCGGCGCTGGCGCTGGGCAAGATTCTCAGGGCTGCATACTGAACACCTGCTTCAACGGAGTTTCCCGATGCGCATCCTTTACTTCGATGTAGACACCACTCGCGCCGACCACCTGAGCTGCTACGGCTACCGCCGCCAGACGACTCCGAACATGGACCGCATCGCGGCACAGGGCGTGCGCTTCGACAACTGTTACGTCTCCGACGCCCCGTGCCTGCCCAGCCGCGCCAGCATGTTCACGGGCCAGTTTGGCATCCGCACCGGCATCGTCGGCCACGGCGGCACGGCTGCCGACCCCCGGTGCATGGGGGCCGCGCGCGGCTTTTCAACGATGAACCAGCGGCCGGGCTTCATCTGGAGCCTGCGGCAGCAAGGCTACTATCCGGTGTCGGTCAGCCCCTTCGCGGAACGGCATGCGGCCTGGTGGTTCTACGAAGGCTGGCGTGAGATGTACAACACGGGCAAGAGCGGCAACGAAAGCGCCGAAGAGGTCGTTCCCGTCGCACTCGACTGGCTGGCGCGCCACGGCAAGCAGGACAACTGGCTGCTGCACATCAACGTCTGGGACCCGCACACGCCGTACCGCGCGCCCGCCGAGTTCGGCAACCCGTTCGAGCACGAGCCGCTCGACCCGTGGTACACCGAGGCACTGCGGCAGAAGCAGTGGCAAAGCTGGGGCGCGGGGAGTCCGCGCGAGCCCGCCGGGGCGCTCGGCGCGCGATATCGAGCGGGCCCGCGCCAGCCGCTCGAAGTCGCTTCGATGGACGACTACAAGCGCTGGGTGGACGGCTACGACTGCGGCCTGCGCTATACGGACATGTGGTTCGGCCGCGTACTCGACGCGCTCGCGAACCTGGGCGTGCTCGAGGACACCGCCATCATCGTCACGTCCGATCACGGCGAGACCCTGGGCGAGCTCGCGGTCATCGGCGATCACCAGACGGCCGACCACATCACCAGCCGCGTGCCGATGATCATCCGCTGGCCCGGCCAGAAGGACGCGGGGCGCGTGGACCGCGCGCTGCATTACCAGACCGACATCGCCGCCACGATCATCGAACTGGCGGGCGGCAAGGTGCCGGGCCACTGGGACGGACGCGGCTTCGGTGCGGCGTTCCGCACAGGCACGGAAGAGGGCCGCGAGTTTCTTGTGGTCAGCCAGTGCGCGTGGTCCTGCCAGCGTTCGGTGCGTTGGGCGGAGTGGCTCTCCATGCGCACGTTTCACACCGGGCTGAAGAAGTACCCGGCGCGCATGCTCTACAACGTGGCCGAGGACCCGCACCTCACGCGCGACCTGGCCACGTCGCGGCCCGATCTCGTTCTGCAGGGCGACAGGAAGCTGGAGGAATGGACGACAGCCATGCTGGCCGGCGGCGCCGAGGATCCGCTGCACACGGTCATGAGCGAAGGCGGCCCGTATCACACGCGGGGGGCGCACACGGAGAAGTACATTCAACGGCTTCGTGACACGGGCCGTGGCGCCGCGGCCGATTTCCTGCAAGCTCACCCCACGGGGCTGGGGGAATGGATTGGGTGAGTGGTCACTGGTCATTGGTCATTAGTCATTGGTCAGTGGTCAGTGGTCCGGTGCGGGAAATGGCGGGAGGGAGATTGCCTAACGGTCTCAGACGTACGGCGGCTCATCCTACAGCTTGCGCTTCAACTCCCAGTCATACTTGTCGCCATATTCGGCGAGGCCGGGCGTGAAGAAATCGTTGAAGATAGCGCGGTCTGAGCCCAGCGACTTGATGAACCGCTCGACCAACGCGTTGCGGTGGCTGCGCCATTGCTTGGCGAGGAACCCGTAGCGGTACATGTGGATGTACTGCGCGGCGGGCTCTTCCCAGCCGGCGTTCAAGGCCATCGCCGTGCGCATCAACTGCTGGTGGCGCGCCGGGTCGTTCCGGTAGGTGCCCAACGCGGCCTGAATGGCTCCAAAGAAGGCGTCCGCTTCGCCGAACCAGTCACGGATGTCGAGCCAATCGTAGAGGTAGCCGCAGTTGGCAATCTTCGCGAGGCCGCCGGTACGGCGCGCGATCGGCAGCGTGCCGAGCCAGGCGGCTTCGTAGTCGGTCAGCCCGCAGGGTTCGAAGCGGGAGGGGATGAGGGTGAAGTCGCCGCCGGCGAAAATGAGCTTGGCGAACACGGGGTTGAAGCCGTTGTTGAAGTAGACCTGGCCTGGATAGCGCCGGGCCAGGTCGTAGAAGCGGGCTTCGAGCGCCTTGCCGCCGCTGTCGCCATCGTCCTCGGAGGCCAGCAGGACGAACTTGGCTTGGCTGTCGTAGGCCAGGGTGCGCGGGATGATCTCGGCGATAAG
>JAPLOD010000784.1 GCA_026692735.1 Planctomycetota bacterium
GGCGCTGGCCGATGCGCTCTCGACGGCGTTCCTGGTCATGTCGCCGGACGAAGCCGAAGCGTATTGCCGCCGGCATCCCGATTGCGCCGCTCTGTGTGCCGCGGCAGGCCCTGACGGCACGGTTCTGCAGTCCTGGAACTGGGAGCAGATCGAGCGGTAGCGTGGCATAATGTGGATTTGCTGCGTCGCGTTGCCGTTGGTAACCTGTCGCCGGACAGGCGAGGGAAGCCGGGAGCACGGAATCGAAAGCCAAGGGAACAGCCCGCGTATGCCTACTGGGAACCATGAAGCAACGGCCCACGCCGACCGGGAAAAGAAGCGGGTCGCGCTAACGTCCGTCGCCGCCGCCGTGGTGCTCACCGGCGGCAAGCTCGCCGTCGGCCTCATGACGTGCAGCCTGGGCATTCTCTCTGAAGCGGCGCACTCGGGCCTGGACCTGGTCGCCGCGGTGGTCACCTATTTTGCGGTGCGCGTCTCCGGCCGGCCGGCCGACCAGGATCACACGTACGGTCATGGCAAGGTCGAGAACCTCTCCGCCCTTTTCGAGACAGTGCTGCTGCTGGTCACGTGCGTGTGGATCATCAAGGAGGCCGTGACGCGGCTCTTCTTCGAGGAGAAGGAGGTTGACGCCAACGCCTGGGGTTTCGTGGTCATTGTGGTCTCGATTGTCATAGACTACTCGCGGTCGCGGGCGCTCTTGCGTGTGGCCAGGAAGTACCACAGCCAAGCGCTGGAGGCCGACGCGCTCCATTTCTCCACGGACATCTGGTCGTCCGCCGTCGTGCTGGCCGGGTTGGGCTGTGTGTGGGTGGCCGACAGGATAGGGTCCCATTGGCTCACCGAGGCCGACTCCGTGGCGGCTTTGGGCGTTGCCGGGATCGTCGTCTGGGTGAGCCTGAAGCTGGGCAAGCGCACCATTGACGACCTGCTTGACGCCGTGGCGCCCCGGTTGCGCGAGAGTGTCGCGCACGCCGCCAGGGTGCCGGGCGTGCTGAATGTGTCCGATGTGCGCGTCAGGCAGAGCGGCCCGGAAACCTTCGCGGAGATCACGTTGAGCGTCGGCAGAGATGCCGCCTTTGAGCGCGCCCATGACATCACCACGGCGGTCGAGGACGCGGTGCGGAAGGTGCTCCCCGGCGCGCACGTGGTCGTGCACGCGGAACCGGTGAAGGCCGAGGGCGAGAACTTCGAGGCGCAAGTGCGCGTCGTGGCCGGACGCCAGGGCCTGGCCGTGCACAACGTCCGCGTCTCCGAGGAAAACGGCAAGCCGGCGCTCGACCTCCATATAGAGGTGTGGCACGGCCTCACCGTTGCCGAGGCGCACGCCAAGTCTGACGCGTTCGAAGCCGAGCTGCGGGGCGCCAACGCGGAGTTGGGCCGCATCACCACGCACCTGGAGCCGGCGCCGGAAGGGGTCGTCCGGCAGCAGGAGGCGCCCGCACTGGAGAAGCGCGTGAAGGCCACGCTGCAAGCCGCCAGCAAAGAGCTGACGCCGCACTGCGAGCCGCATGATATCCAGGTCACCTTCGTGAACGGGGAGTACGAGGTCAGATGCCACTGCTGGATTGACCCCGCGGAGTCCCTCGAGGCCGCCCATCATCTCACCCAAAAGCTCGAACAGCGCCTGCGCGCGCGGCTGCCCAAGCTCGGGCCGGTGGTGATCCATGTGGAGCCGGCGCCGAAGTGACGGCTGACAGGTAACGGAAGACGAGCGGCGGGACAGACGTGGAAATCGAGAATCGGAACTCCATATCCGACAGCAGCTCGGGCCTCACCGTCCTCTGGCACAACCTGCTGCTGGGCGAGCGCCTCTACATATCCGCATGGCTCCGTTTCCTCGTGGTGTTTGGCCTCCTGGCCGGCTCGTTCTTCGCCACCTCTGTCGTGGGGGTGGAAGGGCTGCCCATCGCGCGCCTGGCCGGGTGTGCCGCCTTCCTCGCCGTCTACAACGCCATCGTCTTCTGGCTGGTCCGGCCGTGCCGTAAGCCGGAACAGGCGGCCTTGGCCTACCGGCGCCTGGCCGCCATCAGCCACGCCACGATCACAGTGGACTTCCTCGTCTTGACCTACGCCATCTGGCTGGTCGGCGGCGCG
>JAPLOD010000785.1 GCA_026692735.1 Planctomycetota bacterium
ACGCATCAAGCTGGCAGACCGGCTGGACAACATGCGGGACGTCCTGACAGGCGTGGCCCCGCCCGAGAAACGCCAGCGGTACATCGCCGAGACAGCGCGGCTCCTGGAGGCGTGCGCAGGCGCGTGCCCGTCTCTGGAGGAGGAGCTGCGCAAGGCGCTGGCCGATCTGAAAGCGCAGTCATAGTAAGAGCTATCGCAAGCCGCGCGGTTGAAGACTCGCCGCGTTTCGAGTAGTATTCCGCGATGCCAAATTTCGAGCAGAACTTCATCACGGCGGGTTACACCGTCATCCAACGCTGCACACTGGAGAAGGCGCCGGCCAACCCGCGCGAGCGGGCGGAGATGGTGGCGAGGGCGCTGGGGGTAACACGCGAGCAGGTCGTAAAGGCTATCGCGCTGCAGATGGCGGGCTCGAAGACGCCGTTTCTGTTCCTTATCTCCGAGCGCGAAAGGCTTGACCTGGAGATATTCTCTCGCGCATCACGGGTCAGGCTTGAGTTCTGCCCTGAGGACCAGATCCAGGCGATCTTCGGCGCAACAATCCAGACGCTGAGCCCATTTGCTGGCAGTTTCCGAAACTGTGGTATTGACTCGCGCATAATTGACTTTGACGCGGTCGTCGTGCCATCTGGAGACCCGCTGGTCGAATTGCTGGTTGATCCCCTCGACATCCACGATTTCCTCGCAGAGAGATTGGGCCCCGATGCCGTCCACGCGGTCGACTTTGACCTTGCGCGGCACGAAGCGAAAACAGGCGTCGTCGAGCCGCGCGTGCTCAAAGGCTTCCGCGATTACCTGCCTGAGGAAATGCTGCCGCGGCAGGCGATGATCGCCACCATCACGGAGGTGTTCGAGCGCTTCGGCTTCGTGCCGCTGCAGACACCGGCGCTGGAATACTCCGACATACTGCTCGGCAAACTGGGGAGCGACGCCGAGAAACTGCTCTTCCGCTTCCGCGACAACGGCGGGCGCGACGTGTGCCTGCGCTACGACCTGACCGTGCCGCTCGCGCGCGTGGCCGCGCAGTACCCGGAGATACCCAAGCCGTTCAAGCGCTACCAGATCGCTCCGGTCTGGCGCGCGGAGAAACCCGGCCGCGGGCGCTTCCGGGAATTCTTCCAGTGCGACTGCGACATCGTGGGCTCGGCGTCGCTCCTGTACGACGCCGAATGCATAGCGCTGGATCTTGCGGTCATGGCGGCGCTGGGCGTCAAGGCGGAGGTGCGCTTCAACAACCGCAAGGTGCTGGCCGCACTGGCCGCGACGCTGAACGTCACCGAGGCGCGGCAGATGGCGGCGATCTTCCGCACCGTGGACAAGATCCCGGCGCAGGGCAAGGCGCGCGTGCGCGAGCTGCTGAAGGCTGATGCGGCGTGCACGGACGGGCAGGTCGAGAAGCTCATGCAGTTCGTGGAGATCTCCGGCGGCAACGACGAGATGCTGGCGCGCCTGAGCGAGCTGCTCGGCCCCGGCGCGGCGCAGGCCATCGCGGAACTGCGTCGCGTCAAGGAGTACGTTGAGGCGCTGACCCCTCCCCCTGACCCCCTCCCTCAAGGGGCGGGGGAAGCCGTCGCGAGCAGCTCAGCACCCAGCACTCAGCACTCAGCACTGCGCCTCGATTTCTCCATCGCGCGCGGGCTGGATTACTACACGGGGACGGTGTACGAAACGTTCCTGACGGAACTGCCGGGATCGGGCAGCGTGATGTCGGGCGGGCGGTACGACGGCTTGATCGAACGGTATCTTGGGAAACCGATGCCGGCGGTGGGGATCAGCGTCGGCATTGACCGGCTGTTCAGCTATCTCGCCGAACTGGGCAAGGTGAAGAAGAGCGCCGTCACGAGCCGCGTGTGCGTGGTGGCGATGGACGCCGCATGTCTGGCGCCGGCGCTAAGAGTGCTCAGCCAGTTCCGCGGCGCCGGCATAGCCGCGGAGATGGTGATCGAGAACGACCAGAAGCTGAGACTGGACAAGCAGCTTTCGCTGGCGGGGAAGAAGGGGATTCCGTACGCGGCGATCATCGGCGGCAACGAGGTGGCCAAAGGCACGGTGATGCTGAAGGACCTGGTGGCGCGAACGCAGGAAGAACTGACGGTGGAGCAGGCGGTGGGAAGACTGCGGGCTCGTGGCTCTTAGCTCTTGGCTCCTGGCTCTTGGTGCTTGCCGTCGAGTTACGGGCGAAGGATTTCGGCCGCAGCAGCAACAACGCGTTTGGTGAGTGGCCGGCGGCGGAGTATAATAGCTGCGTAAGGGGGTCGGCTATGAAGCTTGAGCGAATCACCTTTGACGAGAAGGTCATGGGCGGCAAGGCGTGCATTCGCGGCATGCGCATGCCGGTCAGCGCCGTCTTGAAGATGCTGGCCGGTGGCATGACTCGCGAGCAGATTCTTGCCGATTATCCGGACCTGGAAGCTGAAGACATCAGCGAGTGCGTTGAGTATGCCGCGCTGCTGGCGGATGAGCGCGTAACGCTCAAGGCGAGCTGAGCCGGTGCGCTTCCTGCTGGATATGGGCGCGTCGCCCCGCACCGCCCTGTTCCTTCGTGGCGCCGGCCACGATGCCGTCCATCTGTGCGAGCAGAACCTGCAGCGCCTGCCGGACGAAGCGGTTGTAAAAAAGGCGGCGGACGAGAGCCGAATCCTGGTGACGTTCGATCTCGATTTCTCGCGAGTGCTCGCGTTGCAGCGTCTGAGCCAGCCATCCATGATTTTGTTCCGGTTGGAGCGTTACACCACCGATCAGGTTAATGCGCTTCTTCTCGAGGTGCTCGCCGCGCATGGGCAAGCGTTGGAACGGGGCGCCATCGTGGTGGTGGAGCCGGCCAGCATTCGCGTGCGCTCACTGCCTATCTGGTAGCCGTGTTCCTGTTCTGGTGCGGTGGCGAAAGCTCGCGTCGCGTAGGGCGATTCTGATCCCGCATTATCGGAAAACCTCAGTTAACGGGAGCGTGAAGCCGGGGAGCACGTCTTCGCCGGGCAGCGATTCCCGTTCGGCCAGCGTGACCATGGGCTTGGCCGGCCGGAAGAGTCATCAGCTCAACCACTCGCCGCTGCGCGGCGCGGCACCCGGGCGGCGCTTCTCGCGCGTCTTCTCCGGCGGCACGAGGCATTCGGGGCCGTGGCCGATGAGGTCCTCGCGGCCGCACTCGCGGAGCGCTTCGCGGACGTCGGGCCAATGCTCCGGATCGCGGAAGAAGAAGAGGGCGCGCTGGAGGCGTTTCTCGCGCGCGGACTTGGCGCAGTAGACGGGTTCGCTCGTGAGCGGGTCCACGCCGCAGTGCCACATGGCCATGCCCAGGGTCAGCGGCGCGGGGTAGAAATCCTGGACCTGCTCGGGCGCAAGCTGTTCGTGTTTGAGGAAGAGCGCCAGCTCAACCATGTGGGCGAGCGTGCAGCCGGGGTGGCCGGAGATGAAGTACTGCACGGTATACTGGTTCTTGCCCGCCGCCGCGCTGGCCTTCGCATAGCGCCGCAGGAACTCCTTGTAGCGCGCGACGCCGGGCTTCTGCATGTGGCGCAGCACGTCCGCGCTGACGTGTTCGGGCGCGACCTTCAGGCGGCCCGAGACATGATGCTTCGCGAGCTGCTCAATGTAATCGTGCGCGCCGGGGCTCAGCGCCAGGTCAAAGCGTATGCCGCTCTGGATGAAGACGTGCTTCACGCCTCGGCCCCGGCGGGCCCTGGCCATCAGTTCCAGCACGGCGGCGTGGTCCGTGTTGAGATGCGGGCAGATCGTCGGCAGCAGGCAGTTCCGCGTGGGGCAGCCGTAGCGGCCGCGCCGGCAGAACGTGCCGTACATATTGGCCGTCGGGCCGCCGAGGTCGGAGATCGTGCCGCAGAAGTCGGGGCTGGCGGCGAGCACCTCAATCTCCCGCAGGACGCTCTCCGGGGAGCGGCTGGAGATGGTCACGCCCTGGTGCGGCGCAAGCGCGCAGAAGGAACAGCGCCCGTAACAGCCGCGGTGCGTGGTGATCGAGTCCTTGATCATGTCATAGGCCGGGATGCGGGCGTTGCCGTATCGCGGGTGCGGGCGGCGCGTGAAGGGCAGGTCGTAGACGGCATCCAGCTCCTGCGCCGTCGGCGGGCGGCATGGGGGGTAGATGACGACGCAGCGTGCGCCGTGCTTCTGCGCGACGGGGCGCCCCTGAGGATGGCAGTTGAGGTAGTATTCGCGGAACATGCGGGCGAACTGTTCGCGCCCGGCGGCGGTGAGGGGGCTGACATCCTCCCACGGCGGCAGCTCGAGCACACGAGGTATGCCGGCGATGCTCTTGCGAATGACGCTCGTCCCCGCGATGCCGGCTACGGCATCCGGCGCGTCCGCGCCCGGGGCGCCGCGCAATGCGGGGACGAGTTCCTGCAGCGCCAGTTCCGCCTGGCCGAAGACGAGGATATCGGCCTTGGCGTCGAGCAGGATGGGACGCTTGACCTTGTCCGACCAGTAGTCGTAGTAGGCCAGGCGGCGCAGGCTGGCTTCCAGGCCGCCGATGACAAGCGGCGGGCAGTCTTCCTTGAAGGCCTCGCGCAGCCGCTGGCAGTAGACCACGGTGGCCATGTCGGGACGCTTCCCCGGAACGCCGTCCGGGGTGTAGTGGTCGTCGCGGCGGGGCCGGCGCATGACGGTCCAGTGGGCGAGCTGGCTGTCGAGATTCCCCGCTGTGACGCCGAAGAGAAGCACGGGGCGGCCGAGCTGCGTGAAGTCGGCCGTGCCGCGCCAGTCCGGCTGGGCGATGATGCCGACGCGCAGACCCAGGTGTTGCAGCCAGCGGCCGATGAGGGCCGCGCCGAACGCGGGATGGTCAACGTAGGCGTCACCCGTGACGAGAACGGCATCGAAGCCGGTCCAGCCGAAGCTGCGGCGGGCTTCGACCAGGGACATCGGCAGGGGGGGATTGGGCATACGAATTTACCGCGGAGGCTTGCGCGGCGGCGCGGAATCGGGGGCGCCGGCGTAGATCTCGCGAAGACGCGCGCGGTCCTTCTCGGGCATGTCCATGATCTGCAGGCCATACAGCCAGGAGTGCTTCATGTTTCGGCTGGGCAGGACCGAGCGGATACGGCACAGGCCCTTGATGTCGTGGTCGCTGGTGCGGATGGTCACGCGCGCCCAGGCGTTGCGGGCGGTGAGCTCCTTGGCGCCGCAGCATTCGGGAGCGGGGCCTTCGAGCATGAAGCCGCCTTCGCTGATGTCCACCGTGCGGCCCTGATGCAGGCTCGGCTCCCATTCTTCGCCCTTTTCGCCGCAGAACTCGAACACCGCAGCGAGGTAGATCTTGCGGCGGCTGGGCCGCAGCCGCGGCATTTCGCCGTGGCGCGGCGGGCGGGGGACGACGCGGCGGGGGCCGGGAGGCGGAGGAGGGACGGTGTCCGCCTCCGGCGCGGCGGGGGCCGGCTCAAGCTGGCTTGCCGCGTCAACGCCGGTGAAAGCGGCCGCGCCTGTGCCCGCGCTGGTGGCGCGGCGCAGTTTCTCCGCGGCGAAGGTGAGCATGGCCTTGCCCAGGACTTCCTTCTGCTCCGACGCGGGACTGCCGAGATGCAGCCCGAACTCCATATCGCCGCCGCGCAACGCCCGGACCCAGCGCACCTCGGCTGCCGTGAAGACCAGCCCACGGAGCTGCGGCGGCTCGGTCATCTCGACGCCCAGGACACGGCCCACGGCAAGGACCTTCTTCCACGCCGCCGCCGTCAGGTCATCGAGATCATCCAGCGACATCCGGCACTGGCAGCCGTCCTCACTCAGGTCCACCATCGCGCACAGAATGCTCGTAGCGCCGTACTGGCGCAGAAGCGCGGTGCCGCGGTCGAGCCGCAGACGCGCCGTCGCACGTGGCCGAAAATGCCGTTCCATACGTTCGTCGCTCCAGTTGCGCCGCCATGACTTCAGCGGCCTGAGAAAAATACCCTCGCCAGTTCGCCGACAGCCCGCGCAAGCGCCGGCAACACGTCGAATTCCGTCCTGCCGGCGGAAACAGAGAGAACCACGGGCACAGGCGCCGGCCGCATACGTTCGCTGTGTTCCCGTGCCTGGGCTTCCGCATCGCGCGCCTTGTCCAGGCCTCCGGATTCGATGAACTGGACGATGCGGTTGAGTTCCTGGTTATCCAGCCATACACCATCATCGCGGCAGATGTCAATGATGACGCCGGAACTACCGCCGAAGTTGCGGCGGTTCATGAGCTTCTTGCAGCAGGGGCAGGGGACATAGCGCACCTGCTGCTCGGCGCTGAGTTCGAAGCGGCGGGCGCTCTGGTCGGCGAGGCCCGTCAGCGCGACGGCGCGGCCGCGCGCTTCCGAATCCTTGCAGATGGCCTCGAACGTGCCGACCATGACCCATAGTCCCGCGCACGAGACGCATTCGAACACTTCGATGCGGTCCACATGGCGGCCCTGGAGGGCGACGCCGCAGCGCGGGCAGAGCAGGTCACTGCGGATGGCGTCGAGTTTCTGCGGGCTGATCTTCAGCCCGCATTCCACGCAGAACTGGGCGTCGCTGGGCAGCCGGCAGAAACAGCCCGGGCACATGGACCCCCAGCCAGCGTCCACAGCCGAGAAACGCGCGCCACAGAACTCGCAGTTCAGGCCGCCCGCGCCGCGCACCGCCCCGCAACTGGCGCAGCGGACCAAGCGCGTCTCCGCCGCGCGGACCTCGGGGACGACAATAAGGCCGCCGCAGCGGCAGCGCAGCGTGTCGTTGGGCTGCTGGCCCGAGACGTCATACTGGGCCTTGCAGTTCTTGCAGGCAGCCAGGACCCGCATGGGAGCGGCGTGCGAGTTGTCAACCATGGCGACGCCAGTGTACGCCGCCAGGCGATTTTTTCCAGCACGGGCAAAACGGGAGCGGCAGAGAGGTAGTCCTACTGTGACAGGGAGAGAGCACAGCGCGGCTACTGGCTACGGGCTCTTGGCTCTTGGCTGTTGGCTCTTGGCTATTGGCCATTGGCTACTGGCTATTGGCGCCACGGCGCGTCAACGGCCAATAGCTAATAGTCCGGCTGAAGCCAAGTAAGGCTGTCACGATTGGACTACGCACTCCGGGGCCGCATGGGAGCAGCAGAGAGGGTCATTTCCCCGGGGGCATTTTCAGCCGCGGATCGGACAGATCGAGGCGGTACATGACCTGGTTGTAGTCGTAGCGTGGCGTCGGGTCGGTGACGCCCGAGAACATCGCGGTGTAGGTGCCTTCGAAGTAGATGACGCGCCCGCCTTCCTGGTCGAACAGGGGATGATGCTTGACGTTGTAGAAGCTGTACTTCTCGTGGGTGACGATCTTGCGCGCCTGCAGCCAGGGGCCTTCCGGCGACTCGGCTTCGGCGTAGTAGACTTCGCCCAGGTTCGAGGGCGTGCCCCAGGCGGCGTGGAAGATCATGATCCAGCGGCGACGGAATTCGTTGTAGGCGATCGAGCCGGCATGAAGCTGAACCGGCTTGCCGGTCTCCGCGTCCGCGATCCGGTAGCGCGCTTCCTCCGGCTTGATCTTCGCGGCTTTGAGCAGCTCGTTCTGCTCCGCAGGCCCGAGCGGCGACGTGTCGGCCTTCCAGGCCCAGAGCAGGCCGCCGGCGGCGTCGCGGTCCAACTGCGGATCGCCTTTCGCATAGCGCGCGCCGGCTTTCAGACACGTGAACGACTCCCACGTGCGCGGGTCCTTGACGCACGCGAAGTCAGCCTTCACGCGCATGGTCGGATAGGGCGACGCGAGATAGATGTACTCCTGCTGCCCCACGCGGTAGCGGAACGCGTGGCTGCAGGGCGAGTAGGGCTGGCCGGGCGCGAAGATCACGAGCGGCTCAAGCGCTTCCGTCTTATCGTTGAAGATCACGAGACCGCGCTCATGCACTTCGCCCAGACTCTTGTGGCGAGCGAAGCGGGCAACGAGGCGCTCGGCGCCCGTGTCGTCGGGGACGACGAACACGGCGTCAACCCACTTCATGCCATCGCCCTTCACAGCGCACATGGGCCGGGCAAAACCGTTCGCGTCGGCAAAGTACGTGAGGTCCACGCCCTTTGCCGGGTCAAGGCCGCCTTTGCCCGGCAGGAGTGACGTGGCACCTGAAGTTCCGAAATGGCCCAGCGGATAGGACGGCTTGTTCGTATCGCCCCAGAACCAGTAGAGCTTGCCGCGGTATTCGGCCATCTGCACGGAATCCTGGCCGAGGACCTGGGCGTTCAGGAGCGGCTGGCGGATGGGGACGGGTTGGCCGACGAGGACGCTGTCGCGGTAGATCCCCTCACCGGTGATGCGGTAGAGCCGCTCGGCAACGTTGATGCGCCTGATCTTCAGCGTCGCGGCGCCGCCAGGTTTCACGTCCAGCGCCGTGCCGCGATAGCCGAAGCCGTCGGCGGGGAGTTCGTAACCGTGGCTCTTAACGTGAAAGAACACCTTCTGGTTCATCAGGCCGGGCTCGCCGAACGCGACGACCCCGTTGCTGTCCGTGTAAGAGCGCACGTCGTTGACGGTGCGCAATTCGACCAGCGGCACGCCGCGGCCGGTCTGGTCGTCAACGACAGTGATGGCGAAATACGGATTCGCCGCCTCGCCGCCACGGGCGACGCCACCCACGAGCGCCGCCAGCAACGTCGCCGCGGCAATCAGACGAGACACCAACATTTCCGAGACTGTAGCAGCGTTACCGGTTTTTGCCACAGAGGTCACGGAGAACCTGTCGCGTCCGAGCCGCAACCAAAGAGGGGCAGAGGGTTCAGGGTTCAGGGTTCAGGGGATAGGGTTCAGGGCGCCGGGTTTCGGGGTTCGGCACGGCGACGCGCGCCGCCACGGGACACCTGTGACCTCTCACCCGTCACTCGTCGCCCCGGGACCTGCGCTCCGTCCGGAACGTGCTATGCTTATATTCATGCGATGCCAGCGCGCCATCATCCAGTACAGCGGCGGGAAGCCCGAGGCGTACAGCCTTGTCCTCGACGGCACGAGGAGACCGACCAGCCCCGCGGGCGCGGTTGAACGGGAGACGACGTTCAAGGAAGCGTACGGACTTTTCCCGGCGATCAGGAAGCGTTGGAAGGCCGACGGGACGGCGAAGGAATGACCGCAACGGTCGAACCGTAACGCCCCCTTCCGGGGCAGAGACGGCAATGGAGTTCATCAAGATCGTCTGGCTCTGCATTGGTGCGGCCATCCTGTACGGCATCCTGCATGACCAGGTGACCGCCCGCGTCTGCGTCGAGTACTTCACCGTCGGCCATCCTCCCGTCTTCCAGACCGTTTCGCCGACGTTGCTGGCGCTTGGCTGGGGCGTCATCGCGACCTGGTGGGTCGGGCTGATCCTCGGCGTTCCGATGGCATGCGTTGCGCGCCTTGGCAGCCGGCCGAAGATGGCGGCCCGGGATCTCCTCAAGCCCATCGGCGTCCTGCTGGGCTGCATGGCCGGACTCGCGCTCGTCGCCGGCGTCGCGGGCTACTTCGCCGCGAACGCGGGGACCGTTTGGCTGGTTGGGCCGATCTGCTCAAGGCTCCCGGCCGAGAAGCATGTCGCCTTCATCGCCGACCTTTGGAGCCACCTGGCCGCTTACGGCTCGGGGTTCGTCGGGGGAATAGTCCTCTGCGTCTGGATCTGGAGAACTCGCGGGCGACGTTCGGCCGGCGCAGGCCGCTAGCCGGGCGGCAAGGCAGGGGGTGCCGCCGGGGCGGACTTGATTTTCCATCTCAGTGGGGCAACATGGGCTGAATACCTGAAGGAGGACTGGGCGTATGAGCGCATTGAGGCCGCTGCTGGTCGTGCTGGTCGCCGCGTTCGTCTGCGGCGCGATGGCCGGCGAGGACAAAGCCCCCGTCCCCGACGCAGCAAAGCTCAAGGAAGCCGAGAAACTCATCAAGGACGTTTTCAAGGCCGAGTACGCCAAGACCAGGCTTGAGGACAAGGCGGCGCTGGCACAGAAGCTGAGCCAACTGGCCGATGAGACCAAGGACGATGCGGCGGCGAGGTACGCGGCCTGGAACGAAGCCAGTGCGCTGGCCGCTCAGAGCGGCGACATGGAAACCGCGCTGGCCGTACTCGACAAAATGGCCGCGACGTTCGCCGTGGACATCGTGCCGCTGAAGAAGACGGCGTTTGCGGCTATGGCGGCCAATACGCGAGACCCGGAACGATCCCGCGTCTTCGCCAGTATGAGGACACTGCTCGACATGCCCGGCGACCCCGGCGCGAGCCTGGTTGTCGGCCGATACCTGTGCTTCGTGAAGGATGACTGGAAACAAGGGCTGCCGCTGCTCACCAAGGGCACGGACGCTGCGTTGAAGGCGCTGGCGGAGACGGAATTGGCGCAGCCTGCCGTTGGCACGGAGCAGATATCCGTTGCGGAGAGTTGGTGGGACCTGGCCGAGAAGGAACCCGCCAAGCAGCAGAAGGCGGCGATGCAGGGGCGCGCCAAGTTCTGGTACGAGGAGGCACTGCCGTCCCTGACCGGCCTGGCCAAGGTCAAGGCGGAGAAGCGAATCGCCGCTGCGAACGCCGCCAGGGCCGCAAGTCCGTCGCCGAGCGGTGGCGGTGTTCTGCCGCGAACCATCGCGCTCGATCTTGGCGGCGGGGTGAAGCTGGAACTGGTGTTCATCGGCCCCGGCAAGTTTTCAATGGGCAGCCCGGCCACCGAAGCGAAACGGTCGCCGGACAACGAGACGCAGCATCAAGTCACGCTGACCCAGCCGTTCTACATGGCCAAGTATCCGGTCACACAGGAACAGTTTGAGGCGCTGATGGGGAAGAATCCCAGTACTACCAAGGGGGCCAGGAACCCCGTGGACATGGTTTCATGGAACGACGCGCAGGACTTCTGCACGAAGCTGAGCAAGAAGGCCGCAAAGACCGTGAGGCTGCCGACGGAAGCTGAATGGGAATACGCTTGTCGCGCCGGCAGCACGACCACTTACTATTTCGGCGCCGGCGAAGCGGGTTTGGGCGAGTACTGCTGGTTCAAAGACAACTCCGAGGATAAGCCGGGCGGCGACAAGAAGGCCTTCGCCGGCAAAATGACGCACCCCGTAGGCAGTAAGAGGCCAAACGCCTGGGGGCTGTACGACATGCACGGCAATGTTTGCCAGTGGTGTGAGGACTGGTTTGAGAAATATACCGAGCAGGCCGTGGTGGATCCACAAGGTCCCGCACAAGGCGAACGCCATGTTTTGCGCGGCGGTTCGTGTAATCTCCCGGCCGCAGACTGTCGGACGGCTTTCCGTATCGCATACCCCCCGGATCGCTTCAGCGGCCACGTAGGCGGATTCGGGTTCCGGGTGGTGGTGGCGGCGGCGGCAAAGACTCCTTGACCCTTTTGTCACTTCCCTTCTTGCTCTTTGCCGTTGCTGTTCGCGCCGTGCGGCAATTCTGGGCTATGGTACGCAGCCCCTTCGGGATTCGGAACGCGGCTGGTGGTCGTCGCGTCCGGACGCGGGGCGGGCCTTCCTGCGGAGGAGCCATTCACAGCACATGCCAGCCAGCACGAGGATGAGAACGCTTGCCAGAGCGTTCAACGGCACTGCAAGCGCGGCTGTCTTGCACTCAGTCTCGCCGACCGCGCGGACCGAGATGACAAAGGGCCAGCCGGTGAGGAGCAGCTTCTCCTGGTCCATTGCATCCCGCCAGCGCTCATAGACGGCACGGTGACCTCCCACGATAGAAACGTACCAAGCGTGATGGCGCGGAACCACGTTGCGCCACAGGATGAGACTGGCCACGAGCATCAGCACGATGGCGGTGCTGAGGTGGAACTGGAACCAGGGACGCTTGCGCGGGGCGTCGGTCATTGGCGGCGCTCCCGGCGGCGGATGAACCATTCCAACGTCAACGTACAGACGGCCAGGACAAGAATGGCCGTGTGAACATCGGCTAGAAGAGCTAACCGTCTCGTATCGGTGAATGCAGGGCCGGGCGCCTGCCAGAGGAAGTTGTACTTTGTGCTGTAGAAGATCCTGCACCCGGGTGCGGCAGCATCAGGAGAGACTTCGCTCCAATCCCCGTCGTGAGCAAGGCTAATCGTCCAGTAACACCACAGAGGCCAGCCGTAGCATCGGCTCTCTATTCCTGGTGTGTCCCGATACGGGCCTCGGGATGGGATGAGGTTCGCCCATAGCAGCCCGCCTGCGACGAACATGAGCACGATGGCGGTGGTGAGGTGGAACTGGAACCAGGGACGCGTAGACCGCATTGTTCACCGCCGAGACGCTCAAGACGCGGAGAATATCAGAACACAGAATGGGGAATTCGCAACCGTGCAGTCCTGGATTGGCGCGCCGCAGGCACCCCCTCACCCTACCCTCTCCCGCAAGGGGAGAGGGGAACGGGGCGCACCGCAGAACCCCCTCACCCCGGATTCGCTACGCTCATCTCCGGGCCCGCGCCAGCTCGGCCCGATCCCTCCCGCACAGGGGAGAGGGTGAGCGGTTGCTTTCCTGCTGAGTTTGCGGAAAAATGTCGTGACTGGCGGCTTGGGGGCGTGTACCATCCGTAGAATAAGAGACTATAGATGGAACGCGCTTCTGCGTGGAGGGTAGGCGCATGAAAGCCCTACGATGCCTGCGAGACGCCGGCGCTACGAACCTGCGATGGATGGCAGTGCTGCTCGGGTGTCTCGGGGGCTTGTTGCTGCCAATCCAGGCGATGGCGGCCGCGGGGAGCGCGGAGGGCGACAAGGCCGCGCGCGAGGAGGCGATGCGCAAGGCGCTCGACGCGCCGGTGCTGTTCGTCAAGCAGTTCAACTACCTCGGGCTGCATATCTACGACACGTTCTACAAGTGGCGGCCGGGGGGCGGGATCTATGTCATCGAGAATCCTTCCGAGCCGCCGAACCAGCAGCGGGTCCGGCCCGTCATAGACGCCACCACTCCCGAGACGCTTGGCGGCGGCGTGTACAGCCATCCGGACCTGTCGTGGGACGCGAAGCACATCCTGTTCTGCCATAAGCCCAAAGACGGCGGCTCAACGAGCATCTACGAGATCGGGGTAGACGGCAAAGGGCTGCGACGCCTCACCGATCCCACGCCAACATGCAGCATCTACAAGGGCGGCGGCGGCGGGCAGTACGACGTCGCGCCGGCATACCTGCCCGACGGGCGCATCGTGTTCACCTCCACCCGCCTCAGCGGCCTGGTGCCGTGCGCCAACAGCGGCGTGAACATCCTGCACGTCATGAACGCCGACGGCAGCGACATACACCCGCTGTCGGTCAACAACGTCAACGAGTTCGATCCGTCGGTGCTGCCGGACGGGCGGATCATCTACGGCCGGTGGGAATACGTGGACAAGACCGCGCTGACGCAGCAATCGGTGTGGACGATCTTCCCCGACGGCACGAACGAGACGGCGGTGTTCGCCAACAACATGGTCTTTCCGGAAGCGGTGCTGGACGTGCGCGCCGTCCCCGGCTCCACCGACCTGATCGTCGGGACGTTCGCGCCGCATAACGCTCCGCCGCGGGGCACCATCGCCTTCATTGACCCACGGCTGGGCAAGAACGACCCCCAGGCCATCACGAACCTGGAATACCCCAACAAGCCCACCTTCGACCGCGGCGAATCGTGCGAGCCGTGGCCGCTCTCCGAGAACCTGGTGCTGTACAGCGGCCTGCCCGCCGGCGCGAAGTTCAACGCGATCATGCTGATTGGGCGCAACGGCACTGCCGGACAAGCCGGCAGTGGCACACAGCGGATTGTCATCCATGCGGCGCCGGACATTGACTGCCACAACCCGATCCTGGTCAAGCCGCGGCCGTGCCCGCCCGTGCTGACATCAAGCGTGGATGCGAAATGCGCGACGGGGCGCTTCTTTGTCCAGGATGTGCAGGAGGGGCTTGAGGGCGTGAAGCGCGGCGAGGTGAAATGGCTGCGCGTCATCGAGGAGACGTCGCGCGTCTCGCCGGCGTGCGGCGGCAATCCCTTCAACCAGACGTTCCTGGTGAGCTGCGCGCTGGCGTTCAGCGTCAAGAACTACCTGGGGATCGTGCCGGTCGAGCCGGACGGGTCGGCGTACTTCGAGGCGCCGTCGGGACGGGCGGTCTATCTGCAGGCTCTGGACGCCGAGGGGCGGCTGATCCGCAGCATGCGGACGTTCATCAGCGCCGCGCCGGGCGTGACGCGCTCCTGCGTCGGCTGCCACGAGTTCAAGTACGGCGCGCCGCCGGCCAAGACGCGGCCGCTGGCCATGGGACGCGAACCGGACCGCCTGCGGCCGGAGTCGTGGGGCACCGGGTTCATGGATTACCCGGGCATGGTGCAGCCGGTCCTGGACAAGCACTGCGTCAGTTGCCACGGCGGCGAGAAGGGCTTCGACGGGGGGCTGGACCTGAGCGGCGGGTG
>JAPLOD010000786.1 GCA_026692735.1 Planctomycetota bacterium
CAAGTCCATAGATGCGCAGGCCGAGATGCTGCCAGAGGATGCAGGGCCGGACGAACGCACGCTGAGCACCATTGATGCGGCGGCGCGGTGCGTAAGCGCGAGGGAGCTCCAGCGCAAGGTGGAATTGCTTTTGCGGTACCGGCAGTATATGTCTCCCGATGCGCAAAACGACCTGAAAGGCAAGCTGCGGGAACTGGCCGGCTGGTGTAGACAGATACTGGAGCAGTTTGAGGATTAGGGGCGACCGCGGGCGTGGTCGCGCGCGCGGAATGGCGAGCGGCCAGAAGATTTGCACAAAAACCGCAGCAATACCGCGCCGCCAACGTCACCCTAAGAAAGAGAGGCCGGGTACTGGCCTTGTCGTGGGGGCTAAGCAAAGGATCACCTATGCTGCGTGCATCTGATTCCCGGAGTGACTGGGTGTCGCTGGGCAGGAGTCTGGCCGGCGCGGTCCTGGTGTTCGCCGCCGCGGCCTGGTCCGCGGAGGAGAAGCCGGCCACGCCAGAGAAGAAGCCGGCCACGCCGGAGAAGAAGCCGGCCACGCCCGACAAGAAAGCTGACGCGGCCGACACGAAGGCCGAGCCGCCGAAGAAGGAACCGGTGGTTGACAAGCCGCTGCCGCCGGTGGAGAGCGTCGGCGACCGCGAGGAGATCATCGTGATCGGCGGAGAGCCGACGGCGGGCCGTCTGGTGCTGCCGGCCAATGAGTACGAGTTCCGTTTCAAGCTGTCGCTCACCGCTCAAGTGCTGACACTGCGCTGGGCGGACCTCCCGGAAGAGGAACGCCGCCGCGTCCAGAAACTGTACGGGCTTGAGATGCGGGACGACAACAAGCGGGTGTTCGGCGAGAAGGTCACGGGCAAGCGCCTGTGGCTCAAGAGCGGCAAGACGATAGACGGCCTTCCGGTGCCTGAGCGCGCCCGTCCGGGGCACGTCGTCCTGCGCACCGCGACAGCGCCGGTGATGGACTTCGCCGAAAGTGACATTGAGAGGCAGGAGAACATCGAATCCTTCGAGAGCGATTTCTTCAGCGCGCAGGACATCTACCAGAAGTGGATCCTCGAGAAGCCCATACCCGACAAGGACGCACCCGCGCATCTGGCCATGGCTCAGCGCTGCGCCAAGATCGGCTACTATCCCAAGGCGATCGAGCACCTGCAGATGGCCATCGAGATTGACCCGCAGATGAAGGAACGGAACCAGGAGTTCCTGGCTGGCCTCATTGCCGAGGATGCCAAGGTGCGGGTCAAGGAGCTCTTTGAGCGCATCGTCACAGGCATGAACCGCCAGGATTACGCCACGGCCTGGTACACGCTGGACCAGATCGAGCGGAACTTCCCGAACTCCGACTACGCCAGCCGCCTGCAGAGCATGAAGCCGCAGATCGAAACCGGCATGAAGACGGACCTGACCCGGAAGGTCATCCAGATGTCATACACGATCGCCAGCGATCTGATCCAGCAGCGGATCTTCAAGAAAGTGCGCGTGGACGAGAAGAACAACGTGGTGCCGTCCATTCCGGGCAAGCAGGTCGTCACGCGGCAGGGCCACTGCTTCCGCGGCGTGCTGGAAAGCGGCGAAGCCGGCCAGGACATGGTGCTCAGAGTGGGCGAGACCAAGCTGACCATCGCCGCCAAGGACATCATGACCGTCCAGGACATTGACCTGAGCGTCGCCGTCCGCGAGATCACGCCGGCCTTCGAGGACCTCAAGGCGTACGTCTGCGACGCCGGCCGCCCCGATGGCCTGAAGGGGCAGATGATCGCCAAGATCTCGCAGCTCCTGAAAGAGCCGGAGGCCAAGGTGAAGGAGATCTTCGAGAGCAGGCTTGCGGTAGACGCGACGTACAAGGATGGCGTTCTCTCGAAGACGGCTACCTACGTGACCGTGCGTGACGCCTCCTACGGGCGCGGCAGTTGGCTGCGCGACGGCGCCCGGCCCGCGCCGCTGCCGGCCAACCAGGGGCCCAACGACCCGCGCCGCCAGCGGCCGAACTGGCGCAACAACGTCAACGGCCAGCAGCAACCGAACCCGAACGTGCCGAAGCAGCCCGACCCGGACGAAAGCCCGGACCTGACGGACGATCCCGTGGTGTGGTGGAAGTTCCAGAGCATGGAGACGCAGCTTTCCGTCCTGCGTGCCATGGCCGCCGAGAAGGTCTTCAAGGCCACCGTCGCCGATATGCAGTGTCCGAGCTGCCACGGCGCGGGCATCATCATGGTTATGGGCACTGGCGGCAACATGGAGCCCAACCGCTGCCCGCAGTGCCGCGGCATCGGCGTGATGTTCAAGGTGACGTACAAGTAGCGCTTGGCTGTTGGCTCTTGGCCGGCAGTCGAGAACCAATAGCCAATAGCCAGTAGCAGGGATGCCGTGGCCCCCCCCCGGCGCACGCCAATAATGGCGTGGCCCCCGTCCGTCTATTTGTCGCTCTTCTTCCGTCCGAGGGTGGGGTCGAATTCCTCGACCACCGGGATAAAGCCGGTCTTCTTGCGCTCGATGGGCGCCAGCACTTCCTTGCGCGTCACGTCGCCGGCGAATTTCAGCATGTCGCTGAGGACGTTGAGCTCCTGGATGATGAAGTTGATGCGCTCCATCTGGTCCTTCGTGGCGGGACTGACGGCTCCGTCCGCCGGCGGCGCCTGCTGCAGGTTGCGCTGAATGGCCTGCAGTTCCGAGCTGAGTTCCGCGAAGCGCTTGGTGGCCACTTCCAGATCGCGCGCCATCTTCTGCGCGTTGGTGTACGTCTCGCTCTCCTTGGCGGGGTTGTAGATCAGCCAGGGCTTGCGCTTCAGCAGGTTGGTGGCCTCCTCGAAGTTCTCCGCGCCCAGGCGGAACGCCAGCACCAGCCGGCGCAGGTCGGGGTAGCTCTCGTTGAGCAGGCGGTTGCCCGTGACCAGCACGGTGTCCAGCTTGCCGGCGCTTTCCTGGAGGCGGACAGCGAGGTCCTTGGCGTTCTTGATCAGGGCGGGGAGGTCGTCCTTGGTCTTGGACGTGATATGCTGGACGTCGCCGAAGATCGGCTTCAACTGCCCGCGCACTTCCACGACCGTGGCCTTGGCTTCGTCGGCCAGGGTGCCGACGCGGCCCTGCACGTCCTTGACCGCCTCGTCCGCGGTGGCCAGCGTCCTGGTGATCTGCGGCTGGATGCCGGTGACGGTGTCGCCGATGCGAGTGATATTCGACTTGGCGTTGTCGGCCAGGTCGTCCACTTTGTTCCAGGTCGTGGGGAGGCGGGTATCGGCCAGCGTGACGATCTTCTCAATGCGGTCGGTGATGCTGTCGAACCGCCGCAGGGCTTTGCGCACGCTGTCGCGCTCGTCCGGCCCCACGAGGTCGCTCACCGACGCCAGAATTTCCTTCACCTGCTCGACGGACTTGGCGAGATTCGAGAAGAAATCGCCGGAACGGCCCAGCATCAGGCGGGGGTCCTTGGGGTTGAGCGCTTCGCCGCTGCCCGAGGCGATCTCGACGAAGGTGTCGCCCATCAGCGTGGTGCTGATGTGCACCTCGTCGTCCACGCGGTAGCGCCCGACGTCGCCTTCCTGCATCACTTCGAGCTTCAACAGGATCATGGTCCGCTGCTGCAGCTTGCGGGCGACCTCGTCCTGGAAGTCGTTCGGGGGCGTCAGGGCGGGGTTGCGCAGCACCTTCTGCTCGTGCTCCGTCAGCGGCAGGTTCTCGAGGTCCTTGACGGCGAACGGCGGCAGGCGCGCGATACCCGCGTCGTTCAGGTGCAGGATGCTCGTCTCTTTCACGCGTCCGACCTCGACGCCGTTGTAGCGCACCGGCGCGTCGGGCCGCAGCGACGTGACCGACGTGAAGACGACGGAGATCTCCTGCCGCCCGCGCCACACGCGGGCCACCTTGCCGTAGATGAACAGCATCGCGACGAACATGGCCAGGCAGATCGTCAGGAAGACGCCGGCCTTGACCTCAGCGTTGGAGTAGCCTGTTCCGTTCGACACGTTCGCGCTCCTTTCCTCACCGCAGGGCGATCCGTCGGATCGCCCTACTTTGGCGCCGTTGTTTCCGTCCAGGCGCTCTTCTTCCGCTCAAACTCCGGCACTATCGCGTCCTCGATCCTGTGGTTCAGCTCATCCAGCGGCTTGCGCACCGCGGTCAGGCGCGCGTTCGTCAGTGCCGTCCGCGCGAGCGCCGGCCCGGCTTCCGCGGGGGGCAGCCGCGTTGCCAGGGAACGCGTCGTGTCCTGCAACTGCGCGCCCGCCTCGCGGATGCGGCGCGTCGCGAAGCAGTAGCGGCGGTAGATATCGAGGACAGTGTTGTACTCGTACTCGCCGGCATCCCGGTTTGAGATCATCAGGTCCTTGTTCTCGTTGGCGGCCCGCTCGGTGTCCGAAAGGTTGGCGAGGCTGTTCTTCAGCGCTGTCGTCGTCCGCGCGAAGTCCGGCTCGCTTTCCGACCAGAGCGACCCGGCGGTGTCCCTGGCGGAGTCAATGCGCTGCGAGAGGCCGCCCATGCGGTCGTAGGCGCTGCGCAGGGAGGTCCGCATCTGCTCGAAGCCCGGCTTGACCTGTGCGGTGATGGCGTTCACGTTCTCGCGGATGGCCTTCATGTCGGCGGAGAGGTCCTTGGACGCCGCCTTGGCCTCCGTCTGAACTCCCTCCACGCGGTTCTGCATGTCCGTGAAGCCGGCGCGTATATTGTCGAAGGTCTTCTGCATCTCGGGGCGGATCTTCTCGGGGAAGTCGCCCGCCTCCGTCACCCTCTGCTTCATCTCCGTGCTGAGGGCGTCGAAGCGCTTCATGGTCGGCTCGGAGCGGCGTTTGGCCAGGCCCGTGATCTGCTCGACCCGCTCGTTAATGGCCCCGAAGCGCGCCTGGGCCCGTTCGAAGCTGCGCCGCTCCGGCGCGCCTACGACGTCCGTCACGCTGGAGAGGATATCCTTCACCTCGCCCATGCTCTTCGCCAGGTTGCTGAAGAAGTCGCCGGACGTGCCCAGCAGCAGCCGCGGCTCGCCCGGCAGGTTCACCGCGCCACTGCCAGAGATGATCTCGACCGCCGTGTCTCCCAGCAGCGTGGTCACGATGCGGACCTGGTCATCCAGCTTATAGCGCTTGACGTCGCCTTCCTGGAGCACTTCCAGGCACAGCTCGATCATGGTCTGGTCTTTGAGCGCCTTGCGGCACTTGGCCGGGAAGTCCTCGTCGTTGGCTTCGCGCAACTCGCGTTTCACCGACTCCGGCCGCAGGGGCAGGTTGTCCACCGCGCGCCTGGTGACCGCCGGCATCAGGCGCTCCAGGGCCTCATCGTCGAGGTGCAGCAGGCGCATCCACTTCACCCGGCCGACCTCGATGCCGTTGTAGCGCACCGGGGCGTCGGGGCGCAGCGAGGCCACGTTGTCGAAGGCCACGCGGACCTCCTGGCGCCCGCGCCACACGGGAGCAACCTTGCCGTAGGTGACCGCCATGGCCACGAACAGCGCCAGGCAGAACGCGGCGAAGAAGCCCACCTTCACTTCCACACTGGAATAGGAGTGCGCCATGCTACTTGCGCCCCTTCCTGGGTTGCTCGGCCGGGCCTGCCTCAAGCTGGCGGTCGGACTCCGCGAGCAACTGTTCGATACGCGCCGCGCGCGCCTTATCGGAGGCTTCCGTTGCGTTCAGCCCCTGCCGAGCCCGGTCCAGTTCGCCCCGCAGTTCCGCGTACTGCCGGCGGGCGAGCTCGTGCCGCCACACGACGTCCTGCTGCGCGGCGATCTCGGGCGTGGGCTTCCGCGCGAAGCTCCACGGCCACTTCCTGAGCCGGTATGTCGTCTCCTCGAGAGTGCCGGCCGTCACGAGGTAGCCCCCGAGCGTGGCGCGCGTGCTCGCGACGCCCTTATCGAGCTGATCGTCGGCGCGCGTCAGAAAGCTGTCTACCTTGTCCACTGTCGGCGTGATGCGCTCGGACCACTCCCGCGCGCTGCGGACTTTCTCCGGCACGCTTTCCCTGTACTCGGCCGCACGCGTGCGCCAGTCAGCCAGCGACGTGCCGGCGTCCTTGCGGAAGGTCCGGACCTTCTCCTGCAGCGAGCCGATGGAGTCCGCAAAACTGGTGCGCGTGTCCGTGATGGACTTGCGGGCGCTGTCCATGGCCTCGTCCACGCTGGGCTGGATCTTCTTGATCCGATCGCTGAAATCCGTGAGGGTCTTGCCCGTCTCTTCGAGGCGCGCGTCCACGTCTTTCCACGTGTTCGGCAGGCGCGTGGCCATGGAATCCGCTGCGGAGTCAATCCGCGCCGTGTAGCTCTCGAAACTGTGGAGCTGGCCGCGGATGGCGTCGCGGTTGACGTCGCCGCCGACAATCTCGGCCATGGAGGCGAGGACGTCCTTGACCTGCGAGATGCTCTTGCCCAGGTCGGTGTACATGTCGCCACTGAGGCCGAGGAAGAGCCGGTCGTGGTCCATCGAGACCGGCTCCCCGCGGCCGGTGCGAATCTCGACGGCGCTGTCGCCCATCAGGCTGCTGGTCACCCGGTACTCGTCGTCAATCCTGAAACGGCGCGTGTCGTTTTCCCGGAGCACGTCCAGCACCAGCAGCACCACGGTGCGGTTCGCGATCTTGTCGCGCAGGATCGCGTCCAGTCCCTGTTCCGGCAACTGGCGCAACTCGTCCCGCTCGTCGTCCGTGAGCGGCAGATGGGGCAGGTCGCGCCGCGACAGCGGCGGCAGCCGGGAGAGCAGCGGCTGGTCCACGCGCAGGATTCGCACCTGCTTGACGTGGCCCAGTTCCATGCCGTTGTAGCGCACCAGCGATTCGCGCCGGATGGCGTTCACGCGCGCGAAGACCACGCGCAGTTCCTGGCGGCCGTGCCACGCGCGCCCGAACTTCCCCAGCACGAACAGCATGGCGATGAAGAGCGCCAGGCAGAACGTCAGAAAGACGCCCGCCTTGATCTCGGCGTGCGAGATGCCCGGAGTGCTCCTGCGTTCAGCCACCGCGACCCTCCCCCGACGGCACCGACTCGAGCGTGCTCAGTTCCTTCTTCAGCCGCAGCACTTCGGCGGCGCGGCCCTCGCTCTCGGCCTTGGCCAGCGCCTCGCGGAGGCGCGACACGTGCTGTGCGGCGTCTTCGGCATCGAGCACGTCGTCGAGGCCCTTGTCCATCGCGCTCTTGGGGAACATCGCCGTCTTCGCCTCGACGGGCCCCTGGATGAAGCGGCGCACGAAGCTGTCCGGGCAGCTTCGGATCTCGTGCGGCTTGCCCACGGTGACGACCTTGCCGTTGTTCAGCACCACCATGCGGTCGGCCACGCGGAAGGCGCTCTTCAAATCGTGCGTCACGACCACCGAGGTGACGTTCATCGTGCGCGCCAGGTCCATGATCAGGCCGTCAATGATCCCGGTCATGATCGGGTCCAGCCCGGACGTCGGCTCGTCGTAAAACAGCAGCTCCGGGTCCAGCGCGATGGCGCGCGCCAGGCCCGCGCGCTTGGCCATGCCGCCCGAGATCTGCGCCGGCAGCAGGTGCTCGGCTTCCCGCAGCCCGACCAGCTCCAGTTTGACCTTCACCATCAGGTCAATCATCTCCGGGCTGAGGTCCGTGTGCTCCTTGAGCGGCAGCGCCACGTTCTCGCCGACGGTCATCGAGCTGAAAAGCGCGCCCGACTGGAAGAGGATGCCCAGACGGCGGCGCACGGCGTCCAGCTCCTTCGGCGCGAGGCCCCACAGCTCCTTCCCGAACAGCTTGACCGTGCCGTCGTCGGGGCGGTGCGCGCCGATGAGGCAGCGCAGCAGCGTGCTCTTGCCGCAGCCCGACGCGCCCATGATCACCAGCGTCTCGCCGCGGTAGACCGTCAGGTTGATGCCGTCGAGCACATTGCGGCCGTTGAAGCCCTTGACGAGGTTGACGATCTCAATGACCGGCGGTTCAGCCGGGATGATGGGCTTGGTCGTCCTGCTGGAAAGCGGTCTGCTCATGGAGTACCAGTTCACGGCCCCCGTGCGCGGGCGCCGTCCCTCTCTCCCGTTTACGGCCCGGCCAGCGTCCAGTTGAACAGGATCGCGAACGCCAGATTGGCCGCGATGATGATCATGATGGAATGCACCACCGCGGTCGTTGTGGCGCGGCCGACGCCGAGCGCGCCTCCGTCCGCTTTCAGCCCCTGCCGGCAGGCCACAACCGTGATGATCAGCCCGAACGCTGCAGCCTTGACCAGGCCCTTGGGGATGTCCGGCCATTTCACCGAGTCGTTGTTGATCTGGATGTAGTTGAGCGGCGGGATGTCGAGCATGTACACGCCGACAATGTACCCGCCCACCATGCCGAGGATGTCGGCGATCAGCGTGAGGCACATCATCATCGCCATCACGCCCAGCAGCCGCGGCAGCACCAGGAAACGGATGGGGGACAGCGCGCCCGCCTCCAGCGCCAGGATCTCTTCGTTCACGTTCATGGTCGCGATCTCGGCCGCGATCGCCGCCCCGGCGAACCCGGACATCACCAGACCGGTCATCAGCGGGGCCAGCTCGCGCGTCACGGCAACGGCCACGATCTGGGCTGTGCGGCTGACGGCGTTCAGTGAGATGAGCATCTCGGACATGGACACCGCCACGATCATGCCGACGAAGAGGTTCACGAGGCTCACGATCGGGATGGCCCTGATCCCGAAACGGATCATCTGCACCGCGACCGGTTCCGGGCGCATGCGGGGCAGGGACTTCATCGTCCGCTGGACCAGCAGTCCCATCTGGCCGAACTCCTCGGCCCATACTGAGCCGAAGTGCCCGATGGCGCCCAGGAACCTCAACAGAACGTCCATGCGCTCAACACCCCACTCTGGCAGGCATCCTTCGCTACGCGCCGCCTTGCCGACACAGCTTCCTTGCAGCCTGTCACTTGTAAGGGCAGCAGGCCGCATATTCAAGCCTAGCTGCGCTGGGAACTGCCGGAGGCGCTTAGTTCTGCCTGTATTTCCGGCTGGACTCCTGCAGGAACTCGCGCTCTTCCTCCGTCAGCGCGCCGATGCCCTGGCGCGCAATCCGGCCCAGCAACTCGTCCACCCGTTTGCGCGTGGCCTCATCCACCC
>JAPLOD010000787.1 GCA_026692735.1 Planctomycetota bacterium
CCAGTTGGGTGAAGATCAGCCCGATGGCGCCCTGGCCGAAGACGAGCACCTCTTCGCCGCGCCGGAGATTGAGGCGCTCAATCCCCTTGAGGCACGTGGTGACCGGTTCAATGAAGCTGGCTTCTTCCAGCGCGACGCGGGGCGGCACGCGCACCATCCCGCGGCGCACGATCCAGGGCAGAACACGGACATACTCCGCGAAACCGCCCCCGGCCGGCACGAACCCCGCGGTCGTCCCGGTCTGTTTGTAGCCGGCGCATTGCGCGTAGTCGCGGCGCGCGCAGTAGAAGCACCTGCGGCACGGGATGTGATGGAAGACGGCGACGCGGTCGCCGTGCCGCCAGCCCTTCACGCCGGGGCCCAGGGCCACGAGGGTCCCCGCGGTCTCATGGCCGAAGACGCGCGGCGGCGGGACGAGTCCGTACTCGACCTTCTTCAGGTCCGTCGCGCACACGCCGCACGTATCCACGCGAACCAGCGCCTCGCCGGGGCCGGGTCGCGGCACGGGAAGCCGCTCGACGCGCACCTTCCCCTGCCCGCGATACACGGCCGCCCACATGCTGTCGGGCACGACGGTCCGCACTGCTGCCTCCATCCCCGTAGGACAATTTGCCAAATTGTCCAACAGCCGCTCCCGGGCAAGGGCCTCTCACCCCCTGCTGGCTTTACCAGTTGTCCGTGCGTAACGGCGAAGCCGGCAGGCCGTCCTTATTATAGAGATTGGCGCCCTGCGGGTTCATCGCGAAGGCGTAGCGCACGGCGACGGGGTTGGGCACTTTGTCGCTGGAAACCAGAAGCGTCTTGCCGTCAATCACCGCGTCTGCCCAGAAAAATTTCTTGTCCTCGCCCGCGATGGAGATCCACTTCACCTTGCCGTCCGGGGCTTCCTTCACGGGGTCCAGTCCCGACTTCTCGCCGATCAGCAGGCCGCTGTCGGCATGATCGAACGTGATGCGCATCTTGTTGCCTTCGACCTGGCACTTCTGGTACAGGGGCCCGCTGTATTCGATCTTCTTGCCGAAGTCCTTGGCCAAAGCCCACGCGGCGAGGCGCTTGCCGACGTCCTGCTTGTTCTTGGGATGGATGTCGTTGGCCGCGCCGATGTCAATGATCACCGCCATGCCCGTGTTGGGGATCGAGAGAGCTTTGAGCTGCGCTTCGCGCACCCTGGCCCAACCGTCGCCCATCTCGGGCTTGTTCGGATCGGACTTCTGAAAGTTGGCGAGCTGCACCCAGTAGAACGAGAAATCGCCCTGTTTCCAGACCTGGCGCCAGCCCCCGACCAGCGCTCTGGTCTTGTGGACGTACGACTCGCCTTCGCCGCCGTTGGATTCGCCCTGGTACCAGAGCGCCCCGCGGATGGCGTACGGGACCAGCGGCGCAATCTTGCCATTGTACAGACGCGTGGCCTGCTGCTGGTCGCCGGCCAGACCGGTGGGCTCACCGGGAAGCGACGGCGGAGGCTGCTTGGCTGCAATCGCCTTCTCGGCGCGAGGAACCCACTCCTTCACCCTCGCCAGATACTCGGCAAACTGTTTCTGCACGGCCCCACTGCCAAGAGACGCCGCCTCGACGCGCTGGCTGATGTCCTTGAGCTCCGGCACGGCGGCAAAACCTTCGGGGCAGGTCCAGGGCTCAATCAAAGTCCCGCCCCAGTTGCTGTCAATCAGCCCCACCGGCACGTCCAGTTCCTTGACCAGTTCGCGCGCAAAGAAGAAGCCCACGGCAGTGCAGCCGCCGATCGTGGCCGGCGAAGCGACCTGCCACGCGGCATTGCAGTCGCTCTGCGGAAACGCGTAGTGGACGTAGGGAATCTTGATGTGACGGATCACTGGAATGTCCGCCGCCTTCGCCTCCGCCGGACCATTCAGCGAACCGCCAACGCCGAATTCCATGTTGGATTGCCCGGAGCAGACCCACACTTCGCCGACCAGAACGTTCTTGAACGTGATCGTGTTCTCGCCAGTAACGGTCATCTCCTGGCCGGTCTTGTTGGCCTGCATGGCGTCGAGCCGCACCATCCACCTGCCGGTGTCGTCCGGCGTCGCGCTCTTCTCCTGGCCGCCGAACTTGACCTTCACCGTCTCACCGGTGCCGGCCCAACCCCACACCGGGACAGGTTTGTCGCGCTGCAGCACCATGTTGTCGCCGAAGATGTGCGGCAGTCTGACCGCGCCCTCGACGGAAGCGCTCGCCAGAAGGACTCCCACGCCGATAAGCCATGCCCAGTCCCGTTTCGCCTTACGCATGTCCTGTTCTCCCTTGATCTCCGCCGCGCTGGTGATGAGACACGAAACAAACACAGCGGAGTGTGGTTACCAGCGGGAAAAAAGTCAACTGCGGAAACGGCAGGGACGGCGGGCGTGGCCGCACGTGTTTGCTTGCGCACGGCGGTGCGCGCGGCTACTCTGGCCCGCTGTCACAGAGACGGCAGGCACACGAGTCCAGACGGCAAGCGTCGCGATACCGCGCAGGAGGCGGCAATGTCAGAATCCCGCTTCTACCACATCTCCGGGACGGGCAAACTCGCCCGCGCCGGCGCCCTGGCCGAAGCCCTGGCCAAGGCCAAAGAAGGGGGCTTCCTCTGGCTGGATTACTGCGAGCCGACGAAAGAGGAGCTCTCGGCCCTCATTGAGCCGTTCGGTCTGCATCCGCTCTCGATTGACGACTGCACGGACGAGAACCAGGTCCCGAAGATCAACGATTTCCCAAGCAACACGTTCCTCATCTTCAACGCTTTCACGTTCTCCGACCGGAAGCTTTCGGTGCACGAGGTGGACCTGTTCATCGGCGAGAACTTCGTGGTCAGCGTCAGCGGACGCGACGCCGGCAAGCGCCGCGTGCTGAGCGACATCGAACACATCGTGGAACTGGACAGCGAAGGCGCGCGGGAGGGGCCGGCTTTCCTGCTGCACGTTCTGCTGGACCACGTCGTGGACCAGAAGCTCGCGGCGCTCGAAGCGCTCGAAGAGGAACTGGACAAGGCGGAGGAGGCGATGGTGGCGGACCTGTCGCACTTCAGCCCGGCAGTGCTGCTGCACCTGCGCCGGGACCTGCTGGCGCTGCGCAAGAGCCTCTTCCACGAGCGCGAGATCCTGGTGAAGATCTGCCGCAAGGACTGCCGCTTCATCCCCGAGAAGGCGATCTACCCATACCGGGACATCTACGACCACCTGACCAAGTTCTTCGAGATGACCGAGACATCCCGCGACGTCGTCACCAGCCTCATGGAGATGTACCTGTCCATGGTGAACAACCAGATGGCCAGGATAGCCAACGCCACGAACGTGACGATCCGGCGCCTGACGTTCATCACCACCATCTTCATGCCGCTCACGCTTCTGGCCGGAATCGGCGGCATGTCCGAATGGTCCATGATGACAGGGCCGCAGAACTGGCCGATCGCCTATCCGGCTTTCCTGGCCGCGATGGTCGTGCTCGGCATCGGCAGTTACCACCTGCTGAAGCGGCTGGAGAAGAAGGACCGGGGCGCGCATTCGCGGCCCCCGGCCAAGTAGCGTAGGGGCGCCCCCGTGTGGGCGCCCCGTGCCGTCCGAGCGGTAACCAGCGCGGCCAAGCGCTCACACCAGCTTGAGCACGCCCCATAGGCCGGGGACGAGCATGATCTCGCTCGGCACGTCGCTCACCACGCCGGTCGCCTGGTTCGCCCAGTAGGTCCGCACCTGCGTGCTGCCGCCGGACGAATCGGCGGAGAGAATTCCGAAGTCGGCCCTGTAGACCGCGCCTTTCTCGGGCTTCAGACCAAGCAGTTCCAGCGGCACGACGGCCTCCAGGTCGTAGCCCTTCTGCGAGCGCGCGATGCCGATGTTCGCGGCATCAAGCTTGACGATCCGGTCCACGTACTCGGTGCGCCATGGAGAAGCGAAGCCCGTCTTCTCGGCCTGCGGCGTCCCGGCGATGCGGTGCTTATAGAGGACGCCGATGGGCTTGCCCTGGAAGACCGAGAGCAGCAGCCGCTGGTCGCCGGGGATGGGCGCGGTGCGGTTGGCGGGAGCCTTGAGGTCGGCGGCGATCTGCAGGTCAACGGAGTCGCCTGTCTTGAACAGCATATTGGGATCGTCGCCCGCGTTGCGCAGGGCGTTGTTATTCGTCACGGAGAACGCGAGGTACAGGTTGTTCGCGTCGTATGCCACGGCGAACGAACCGCGTTCGCCGAGGGGCACGAACGCCGTCCCCTTCCATTCATCGAGTTTCCCGTCCGGCTTCACCGGCGCGGGCGGCGCTTTCGCGACGATACGCCTGGGCATTTCCTTCTGCGCCCGAGCGACCACCTGCCGCGCGTACCACTGTTCGGCCGCGGCCAGGTCCTGCGCGCTCAACGCGATCGTCGCCTGCTGGCGCGCCATCGTTTCGAGGCCGCTCAGCTCAACGATGCTGTTGTGGTTGTGGCCGGCGACAACGTAATACTTGCCGTCCTTCGTGCGCACGAAGCCGCTCCCGAAGTGTTCCTCGCCGAGGGTCACGTTGTCCAGCGACATGCCGCGTTTGGCTTCGGGGAAATTCCAGCCGGCGACATTCGGCTCGCGGTAATCGTGCCACACCGTCGCCGCCAGCAAGCCATCCGAGGTAAAGAGATGCCACTCGCCCTTGTTGCCGCTCAGCATGAAGGTCTCGCCGATGCCCGGCACTTCCGCCTGCCCCGCGAAGCCCAGCGAACCGATGAGCTGCCCGGGCCGGGGCGACGGCGCCTGCTGCGAATCGTGCACGCCAACCCACGCCTGCGGATAGCTCCACTCGACGACGCCTTCGGCGTTGAGAGCCAGCACGGGGCGGCCGTTCACGAGCACGCGGCCTGTGTCGTCAAGCGCCGTCGCGTAGACATTCTCGGAAGGGAACGGCGGCAGCGGCTTCGTCTCAAACGGCTTGTAGAGCGGCGCGCCGCACGCCGTGAAACCAGCGGGCTTGAGGATGCGATTGCCCAACTGCACCTCCAGTCTCCGGCTGACGTAGCAGGGCCAATACGTGCAGTTCAGGCGCACGCCGGAGTCGCTGACGGCGACTTCCTCGGGTTGTGGAACGCCGTCGCCGTTCTGATCGGCCCACGCGAAACTGTGCGCGGCAAGCGGCTTGCCTTCCATCAGCCTGGCGAGCGCGGGATCGGACTTGAACGGCCCCCAGACGTCGGCATTGCCCACAGCCGCCGCGGGCACGACCTTGCCGTTCCTGAGAATGCCAACCACCAGAGCATTGCTGTAGCCCCAGCCGTAGGCCGCGGGGTCGTTCACCATGTACTGCGTTCCGTTCAGGTAGACCGGGTGATCCATGTAGCAGCCGGCCAGCGCGGGCTGCTCGCGCGACAAAACGTTCTTCACCTTCCAGCCGCCCGTGGCCCAGTCAATGGCGAACTCCATCCCCGCGTAGTAGAAGCGCGACTTGTCCTCGGGGTCGAGGAAACCGCCGCCGCCATAGGCCGCCGGTCCGATGAACTCGTTCAGATACTTGCCGTCAACGGTCCACAGCGACGTGCGCTTGGGCTGCTGATCCGCTTCGGCGATCCAGAGCTGTCCCTTCTCATCAACCGCGACGCCCTGCGGGTTCTCGATGCGCGTGGGATCGTACGCGCCGGCCACACGTCCGCCCGCCGCCGCTATCGTCCGCAGCGGCTTGCCCTCCGGCGTGAAGACCTTGACCTGCTCCGGGCCGCCGTCGGCGACGTAGAGATTGCCCGCAGCATCGAACGCGATGCCGCGCGGGTCCTCGAGGCCCTCGGCGACGAGCGGCACGGGCTGGCTGCCATCCAACGGCACGCGGACAACCTGCTTGCCTGACGCCGCGACCAGATTGCCGTGCGTATCGAAATGCGGGAAGCGCGGCGCCGGCACGGGGATGTGCCGCTCCCACTTGCCGTCCGCGATGTTGACGACGCTGATGCGCTGCGACGGCACTTCCGCCGCCGGAGGATCGTCGCCCACATGCTTCAGCGCGATCAACCCGCCCAGGCCCACTTTCGTCGGCTTGTTGCCGGTCATGCTGCGGATGTCATCGTTCTCGCCGGTCCACGCTTCCAGGACGCGCAGACGGATCGCGCGCGCCGTGACGTCGTTGCCGGCATCGAAGTAGTCGTCGCTGTACGCCGGCCGCCAGCGCACGGCGGGCACGATCTCGCCCAGCCTGGTCCACGCGGCTTCGGGCGCATTCGCCGGATCGCCCTCCGCGGCCGCGTACGCGGCGATCTCGATGCGTTTCGCGAACGCGTTACAGAAACCCAGTCCACGGAACGTGCGCGGCTCGGGCCAGGTGGCGATCAGCACCGCGGGATTGTCGGGCGTGATCGGCTTGGCGCTGGTCCCCGTCCAGTTCCCCTCGCCTTTGACCTCGCCGCACGAAGCCTTGTATGTTTCCCCTGCGGCAACGTTGGTGAACCGCCGTGCGAGGAGCAGGCCGCCGTTCAGGTGCGCCTGCCACGGCTTGCCCGCAGGCGAGCGGAACGTGAACCGAAGCGCGCGCGTCGTCAGGTTTGGCGGCGCCGTGGTTACATACAACGTGTCCGGCGGCTTCACCCCGTCTGGCTCCGCAGTGAAGGGCAACCATTCCTCATCCTTGGTCATATCCCCTGGATACGGCGCGCCCGGTTTCAGCGCGCTCACCTCGACGAACTTCTGCCCAAGGATTAGCGAGCCGACCGGCTGCGGCGCTTTGAACGCGAGGCGCAGATGTTGCACGGCGTCCGCCGACTGCGCCGCCATCCACGAGCCGTGCGGAGGGACGTCGCCCTTGGTGCGGAACAATCCCGCGATCCCGCCGCCAAAGGGCATGTTGAACGGGCTGCTCTTCTCGGCGTCAATGTTTTGCGTCGCGATCGCCGAGCGTATCCACGGCAGCGGCGGGGCGTTGAACGCGACGTACAGCTTTCCGTCGCGCGCGGCGAGGCCCGAGACGCCCTTGCCGGGGCTCGTGCCCGTGTCGAAATCGAGTTGCGTGACGCGCCGCCACTTGAAGGTCTTCGGGTCAATCTCGTGGATCATGAGCCTGTCGCCGATCCAGCCGCCTTCGCCGCACGAGTAGACCTTCTTGCCATCGTTGGTCAGGAAACCTGCGCCGGCGGTCTCGAGCCACTTGGTGCCCCAGACTTTCGTGCCCGACAGGTCGCAGGCGAGGATCGTGTGCCCCGACTCCGCCACAATCGCGCCAATGAAGACGCGGTCCCCGATAGCCGTCACATCGTTGGGCGGGCAATGATCGGCCAGCCAACTGCCCGGCCCCAACTGGTCGCCCCAGCTTCCCGACTTCCACCACGGCGGACTGCCGGAGCAGTTCACCGTCAGCTCATAGGAGAGATGCAGCGGCTTGTGCGTGATGCCTTTCACCGTGTAGTCGCCGGGCGGCAGCAGCGTCCCCTTGTCGTCGCGGCCATCCCATGCTTCCACCTGCGCGCCCGCTGTTCTGTTCACACAGGCCACAAGGTTCCGCACACGCTTGCCCTTCGCGTCGTCTATGGCCAGCGTCACCTGCCCATCGTAAGGCATCGTGTACGCTACTTTGAGCGGCGGCGGCTCGGACACGACCTTGGGCCGCGGCGGCACGGGCTGGCTGCGCAGGTCGGTGAAGGCCATCACGCCTGAAAGGCTGACCTTGCGCTTGGAGCCGCCCGTGATGTACGCGATATCGGCGTTCTCGTTGGTCAATGGCCGCGTGATGCGCACGCGCAGCGCGCGCGTGGTGACGGGCTGCGGGAAATGCAGGTACGTATCCGT